>CAITND010000052.1 GCA_903893625.1 uncultured Oscillatoriales cyanobacterium | reverse complement strand
CAAATAAAGGAATTTGTAGGACTTGAATTAAAGTAGAGACGTTGCATGAAACGTCTCTACTTTAAATTTATTTAGAGAAAAGGGGGTTGTTTTCAACTTGATTCTAAAAATCATTTAATTCAGCAATTATATCTAAACTATCTTTATGGGGTTTAGCAACGGGATAAATAATATCCTGTAAATATAGTTTACCCTCTTGATAGTAGAGATAAAGTTTCCAGCGTTCAGCATCATCAATTTTGGCACAATAAAGGGGAATCTGTGTGCCTTTAATTCGTTTCAGTTTAGTTTTATGAAACCGTTGATAACGATAGCAGGATTCATCTTGTAGTTCTGCTAAAACTTCTAAAAAGCGACCTCGAAGTTGGTTAGGAAGAAGCTTTAACGCTTTATGAATAATACCCCGTTCATCAATAAGTGGCGGTGGTGGCTTTAACATTGTTTGATTTGACCTCAATAAATTGTGTCGGTTGTAAGAAAGATTGGTAAATCGATTCACCAACTTGTTGATAAACTTTGGCTGCGACTTGACTATCAATCACTCTAAATAACGTAATAATCGTGCGATTAAATAACGGATCATCATCAATTGTTAAAATCACTCGCAGGTAATAATTAACAATAAAAGAATAGAGAGATGACGCATAATCTCCGAGTAAATCAAATTGATAAAATTGATGGAGTCGTCTTTCTCTACACCCTTTATCCTGTAATAAAAAAGGGGAATATTCATGAAGCTGTTGCAGAATAACCGACTGTTCAGCTTCACTATAGGTTTTTAAATCCTCTTCAAATTCTTCAGTAGACTCAAATATAATCTCCATGACTTAGACTCCAAAGTCAACATTTCAAGGGTTGTGGAAACGAACTGATGATTGCATTCTGTCGCTCCATTGCATAGTTAAAGCCACAGCGATTCTGAGATTATTTCTCAATCACCACTTTAAGCTTGATTTTTGACAAAAAGCTGACTTATAATATTCTACGGGTAAAGTTCGCCTCTGAAAAAAATATTAGGAATCGATGGCCAAAAATTTAAGATTTTCTCAATTTTCTCTGATTTTACCCTGTGTATGCCCTTTTAGAACCACTAGGTCGGGGTTGAAGTTTCATTGAGTAGATTGGACAATGTATTTGTTAATTTATCCCCAATTCCTTCAACCCAGTTTTCATCTTGTTTGGTATAACTTCGAGGCGCATTAGCCCCTAAAATTAACACTCCGTTACCCAGGGGTTGACAAATAACGCCCTGTGTATTTTCAGGTAAATAATCAAATTCAATTCGCCCCGGATATAACGCTAAATTAACTAAATAGACAGGTTTTTGTTGATCCAAAACCCGTTGTAAAATTGGCCCTGGTTTAACATCAGAATTGTTCCCTAATACTCCTCGCCTTAATAAGACTTCACCCTGATAATAAACCACCAGAGAACGGGTGACAGTATTGGTTAATAATAGATGAGAAGCCCAAGCTAATTCAGTTTTAATCAATTCAGGTAAATCCGATTTTAATTCAAAACCCTGTTCTCCAATTAACTCAACAGTATCCGGTGATCTGGGTTGAACTTGCTGCCACAATAACCCCGTTAAAATCAACACAGCACTTAAAATGACCCCCAAGGCATCGGAACGAGCTTGAGAGTCCAATAACTCCGGGGTCAAGACCCGATTTATCAGGAGTAGCACCCCTCCCAAACCTCCTGCAAAAATGGGGAGTAATCGTAATACCCGATTTCGATCCGATTTCGCCATACTTTCATCCGAATTAAACTGAAAGAGTAATTACGAATTAGAAATTACGAATTACGAGCTAAATCAACTGCTTAATTCTTAATTCTTAATTCGTAATTCTTAATTATTTAACCAACTTCTCCGGGTTCAATAATGCGTTGGAAAAGATACCCTGTTCCTCGTGCGGTTAGGATTAATTCGGGATTACTGGGATCATCTTCCAACTTAGCCCGGAGGCGAGAAATATGAACATCCACCACACGGGTATCAACGTGACGTTCTGGAGTATATCCCCAGACTTCTTGTAAAATTTCAGAACGAGAGAAAGGTTCACCTGAACGACTGACTAAAAGTTCTAATAAACTAAATTCCATCCCCGTCAGACGGATGCGTTCATCTCCCTTGTAAACCTGTCGCTTGTTGGTATCAATTCTAATATTGCTAACCTGAATCACACCGGAACTGGGAATACCCGATGCTCCATTTTTGTCAATCCGCCTTAATACCGAGCGAATTCTAGCTTCAAGTTCCTTGGGAGAAAACGGTTTAACCACATAATCATCCGCCCCCAATTCTAACCCGGTAATCCGATCCGCCACATCCCCCAAAGCTGTTAGCATAATAATCGGGATATCCGATTCCTTGCGTAACTCCTGGCAGACCCCATACCCATCCAATTTGGGCATCATCACATCCAAGACCACTAAATCCGGGTTAGTTTTGCGGAAGGTCTCTAAGGCTTCTTCTCCATCGGCTGCGGTTACGACCTCGTAACCAATCATGGAAAGGCGAGTTTCTAAAATCCGGCGGATACTGGCCTCATCATCAACCACCAAAATTTTTTCTTTATGATTTTCCAATGGACTTCAACGCTCCCTTAGTTATATTAAGTTACAGTTTTGATAGAACAACAGTAAGACTCGCCATGTTATCAGTTATCAGTTATCAGTAATCAGTTATCAGTAAAGAAAAGAATTATCAGCCACCAATAGCTGAAAAAACTGAAAAACCCTAACAACTCTTACACGGATTACGGATTACGGATTACTGATAACTGATTATACTGATAACTGATTACTGATAACTGATTACTGATTACTGGTTACATGGCAAAGTCTCGCACCCTTTATGTTTGTCACGAATGTGGAGCCGAATTTCCTCAATATTTTGGCAGATGCTCCGCTTGTCATGCCTGGAATTCCCTGGAAGAACAAGTTGAACAACCCGCGCCTACGCCTTCCCAACGCTTTAGTTGGAGTCACATCCAGGGAGAAAACCCAGAGGGTCTAACGGAAGTAACTAAACCCGGACAACCCCGTGCTTCTTTTCTATTATCCCAAATTTCTGATCAATCCCAATCTCGAATGCCATCGGGTTATGGAGAATTAGATCGGGTGTTGGGCGGTGGTATTGTGCCGGGTTCTTTGGTATTAATTGGCGGTGAACCTGGAATTGGTAAGTCTACCCTGTTATTACAAGTCGCCCATATTCTCTCCCACACCAAGCGGGTGTTATATGTCTCGGCGGAAGAATCGGGACAACAGGTGAAATTGCGATCGCAACGTTTAGAAGTTGCTACCGATAACGAAACCGATAGCGAAACCGAATCCGAACCAGAAAATGGCAATCAACAACCTCCAACCCCAACAGCAGATCCCTTTACCGAACAACTTAAAAATCGTCATCCCCAGGCAAAATCTTCGGCGATTTCCGATCATCAACAAGACCTATATTTACTTCCTGAAACCGATTTAGAAGTGATTTTAAGAGAGTTAGAATCCCTGAAACCACAGTTAGCAGTAATTGATAGTATTCAGACGGTTTATTTCTCCAGTCTGACCTCTGCACCTGGTTCGGTGGCGCAGGTGCGCGAATGTACTTCCGCCTTAATGCAGGTAGCAAAGCGGGAAAATATTACCCTATTAATTGTCGGTCACGTCACCAAAGATGGGGGCATTGCGGGGCCAAGGGTTTTAGAACATTTAGTTGATACGGTATTATATTTTGAAGGCGATCGCTTTGCCTCCCATCGCTTATTACGTTCGATGAAAAATCGGTTTGGAGCCACCCACGAAATCGGGGTGTTTGAAATGGTGGCTCATGGATTAAAAGAAGTTTCTAATCCCTCAGAATTATTTTTAGGAAATCGAGACGACTTTTCCCCTGGAACCTCAACGGTGGTGGCTTTAGAGGGAACTCGGCCAATTGTGGTGGAAATTCAAGCCTTAGTCAGTCCAGCGAGTTATGGTTCAGCGCGACGGGCGACAACGGGGGTAGATAGTGGCCGATTGTTACAAATTTTAGCGGTATTGGAAAAACGGGTGGGGATTCCTCTATCTAAATTGGATGCCTATGTGGCGTCAGTAGGGGGATTAAAAGTGGAAGAACCTGCGGCAGACTTAGGGATAGCGATTGCTATTGTTGCTAGTTTCCGAGATCGGGTAGTTGATCCGCGAACGATTTTAATTGGGGAAATCGGTTTAGGAGGACAGGTGCGTCCGGTATCTCAACTGGAATTACGACTGCGCGAAGCCGCTAAACTGGGATTTAAACGGGCGATTATTCCTAGAGGTCAGAGTCCTGCTGATTTAGGGTTACAAATTATTCCGGTGGGTAAAGTGATTGATGCGATTATTGCCTCTATCCCGGCCCAACCTCCAACTCTCAATGATGAATCATGATCACTGCTATTGGTGATCAAACTATTAGTTTATTTCCTTGATCGAATCTGTTAAAATCTGAATGATCTGGGAAGTGTTTAGGGTGAACTCTATTAATACGCTCATCCTGGAATCCTCCAATTTTCTTAAACAATCAGTATATTTACGAAAAATTCACGTTAATTCTCTACAGAAATCCAGAGCAAAAATATGAATAGCTCTTTCGGTTTCTGCCGTTGGCTTTCCCCCCTATTTTCTAACTGTACAAAATCTAAATTAGACTGAAGCAATTCTCCATCCCCCCATCTAAACTAGAAATTCAGGGTCAATCATTTCACCTCAGCTTACTCACAACAAAAATGTTAATGAAATCCCTTGAGCGTGCAAAGGTCACAATTGGTAGATACTTAGGTGCGGTTGGTTTGATGGCAATAGTCTACTGGCTGGTTGGGAAGCTGACGATTGAATATTTAATGTTGAGTTCCACCCAAGCCTTATTCTGGCCGAATGCGGGAGTTGCTCAAGCCATGATTCTGCTGTGTGGTTATCGATATTGGCCTGCTATTACCCTGGGTTCCTTTTTTTCCCTGCTCGCCATTGACCCAATGCCCCTAAGCGTTGTGGTATTTTCTAGTTTGGGTGTGACACTGCAAGCTTGTTTCGCCACCGAATTACTCCACCGGATTCACTTTTCCCCTCAACTCAAACACCTCAAAGATGTCCTGGGATTAATGATTTTAGCCGGGGTGATTGCCACCCTAATTAATCCTACGATTACTATTTTCAGTGGTTGTTTAAGTGGTTGGATTCCTTGGCAAGATTTTGGGGAAATTTGGATTGCGGCATGGCTAGGAAGTGCTATTGGCGTATTAGTTCTGACCCCTGTATTGTTAACCTGGGGAAGTGAATTTCAAAAATATTACTATCGCTGCCAAACTCCCTCCTCCCCGGTGTGGTCTTTTCTGAACGCATTGTCCCAAAGTTTATCCCTGGGTACAACACGATTACGCCTGGTTGAACGCTCTCCTTCTCCGCGTAAATTTTGGTTCCGTCAGTTAGAAGTTGGGGTTTGGCTGTTACTATTATTAGCCTTAAATTGGTTTGTATTTTGTTCTCGAACTCGGTCGGCGGTGATTGACTTTCCCCTGGAATATCTGCCTTTTCCATTTTTTGTCTGGGCTTCTTTGCGATTTGGTCAACGGGGAACGGCGATCGCCCATTTTATTACCGCGAGTTTTGCCGTTTGGGGAGTGGTGCGTGGGAGTGGGCCTTTTGTCAGTCGGGGTACGGATACCCCGCAAATTTTTTCTCTACAAGCCTTTATCCTGGTGATGGCAATTACGGGTTTAGTCTTAGCGGCAACGGTGACAGAACGCCAACAGGCAGAAACTCGTCTCAGAAGCAGTGAAGCCAGTTTAGCGAATGCTCAACGAATTGCAAAATTAGGTCATTGGGATCTTAAAATCAGTAGCTATGAATTATTTTGGTCGGATGAACTTTATCGAATTTTAGGCACAGTTCCCCAGGGTGTTAAACCCAGTTTTCCGCAATTTTTAGAATTTGTTCACCCAGAAGACCGAAATTTTGTACAACATTATATTGATCAAGCGTTATTTCAACAAAAACCTTACTGTATTGATTATCGTTTAAAATTAGCGACTGGTGAGGAACGGATTGTTTTTGAACAAGCGGTGATTACATCTAGAAATATTACTAGCACGATTCAAGATATTACAGACCGTAAAAAAGCAGAAATCGCTTTAAGAGCCAGTGAGGAACGATTCTCAAAAACCTTTAGTGCGAGTCCGATTGGAATTAGTATTATGACTCTGGCTGAGGAATTATTTTTAGATGTCAATGATAGTTTTTTACGACAAATTGGTTGGAATCGAGAAGATGTTCTGCATCAAACTCCTGAACAACTGGAGATGTGGGTCAATCCTCAACAACAGTTTAAACTGAAAAAAAAATTAAAACGTCAAAATCAAATTAGCAATGTTGAGTTAAAAATTCGTCAAAAATTAGGCACGATTCGGAATTGGTTGGTTTCGATTGAATTAATCGATTTAGGTGGAATTCCCTGTTTACTGATGATGGCAAATGATATTACAGATCGTCAACAGGCAGAAGAGTTAAGAACCGCTAAAGAGGCTGCTGAAGCCGCCAACCATGCTAAAAGTTTATTTTTAGCGAATATGAGTCATGAACTCCGTACTCCTCTGAATGCGATTTTAGGCTATAGCGAATTATTAATGGAAGATGCTCAAGCAGAAAATCAGGAGGAATTAGTTGGAGATTTAAAGAATATTTATGTAGCGGGACAACATTTATTAACATTAATTAGTGAAATTTTAGATTTCTCTAAAATTGAAGCGGGTCGCATGAATTTCCATTTAGAAACCTTTAAAGTAGCAACGTTACTTTGGGAAGTAGAAACTACTGTTGCTCCGACTGCGGATAAGAATGCTAATCAATTTATCCTGGAAGTGACAGAGGATGTGGATTTTATGCACACCGATTTAACTAAAGTTCGTCAATGTTTATTGAATCTTCTGAGTAATGCCTGCAAATTTACAGAAAATGGCAAGGTGATCTTAAAAGTTTGGCAAGAAGGAACGGACAGGATTAATCTGGATGTAGATTCTATCCTGCTCTTAGACCCGGAATTTATGAGTTCAAAGGGGGAACGAATGAATCAAGCTTGTTCTCTCCCAGATGTCCCTAAAACCTGTTCAACGGTGATTGTTTTTCAAGTCATTGATACCGGAATTGGCATGACTCCTAAACAGTTAGCAACGGTTTTTAATCCCTTTACTCAAGCAGATGAAAGTACAACTCGCCGTTATGGAGGAACAGGTTTAGGGTTAACCATTACTCAAAAATTATGCCAAATGATGGGAGGTGATTTATCGGTTACGAGTGAGTTGGGTAAAGGTTCAATATTCACCATGAAACTCCCTAAAATCTTGCGTTGTTTGCCTGAGTCTTCGGAAGATTCAGAAGATTCGGAAGATACTTCATCTGACTTTGATCTTTAAAAACCCAACACCTCACGTTTAACAACGAACGGAAATCCCCGGTGCATAGGCTTCTACAACTTTACCTGTCACAGAACAAGTAATCATCAGATAGTCACAACGATGACATTGAGTTTGAATGATTTGGCGGGTATAAGACCGTTCTGCTAAAGTGCCACAATTAGGGCAACGAACCGTTTGTTTAGTAGCCATTTTTAATCCTTTGGGTTCTACCCCGTTAATAATTTTTTGAAAAAATGAGATTTTATTTTGCTGTTTTTAAGATTGATAAAAACACTGAACTCAGCGAATATTCTATCTATTCTGACTCAATAGATGGATTCAATTATTCATTGATCCCTAAAATAATTTTTACACCCTGACCTAATTTTTAGAATCTCTCTTTAGTCAGAAATCCTTGATCCCCAATGCTAAACCCTTGAAATTTACGGAGTATTCCCCCATTACTAGGTTAATTCGTCAAAAAAAATATTTTTTCCTTGATCTATTCTTAGGCGGTCTTCAACTCCTTTAGAGTAAAACTTAATAAAAATTTAAGACTAGAGGCAGAATCGGAAACATTTTTTAGTTAAAAAATATTAAAGGCAGTGTTGGCGGTTGACAGTTAACGGTTAACGGTTAAACGATCAAGTTCCTGTTGCATGGCTGTTTTCACCCGTTGATAACAAACATCAACATACTCTCGATCATTAGCGGCTTCTCGTCCATTGCGTTCAAACTCAATCACAGGACAGATATGAATCTTAATTTTTGCCGGAAGGGGAAAATTCGGTAACGGCCCAATTCCTAACCCCCAAGGCAACCCCAAATAAATCGGAAACACCTCTGGGTCAAGATCCAATAACCAAGGCATTCCCAAGTTATGCAGTTGTTTTACCCAGTCGTAAATATCCGCCAGCACAATTAAGGTATCGTGGGCACCGGATGAAATTACCGGAACGATGGGGGCTTTCTCCCGCAGTGCCAACTTAATAAATCCTTTACGACCTGCTAAATGTATTTGATTGCGTAAGCGATGGGGTCGAAACACATCCTCTCCGCCACCGGGATAGACTAAAACTGGCGCATCTTCCCGCAAAGCTGACATTCCCATACGCGGATGGGCGATAACTGCTCCACAACGCACCGCCGAAGCTGCTATTTCTGGAGCGACCTGCCAGACTTTCGGGTGCATGAGTCCATAGAGCAATCGTTCGGCTCCGAAGCGACGACACCAAGCGTACAACCCCATAAACATATCGGGTGCAGCTAACCCCCCATTATGGGAACCAACTAATAACATCTTATTCTGAGGTGGGAGATTTTCCCATCCGGTGGTTTCGACCTGAAAATAATGGTCATAGAACCAGCCCAAAAACGGCATTAAGGATTGGATATAGTCAGGATCACGATCCTGTAATGACCAACCTGTGAAACGGGAATTCGCGGTTGGGTTGGAAGAGGAGTCTCGGTTGAAGAAGGGGTTCAAGATCACAGAACTGTAAACTTTGCATCCGTCAAGATACTCTAGTTTTGAGGAAATTGGCAACCAACTCTATCGGAATCTTTAGATCGGGCTTTCTTTAAGATAGCGATCGCTTTTGATCTTAAAGCATAAATTGTGCCTTTTGTCAAGATACCCCTCTCAAGCTTCGGCTATTTTCCCCAAAAATTGGGTATCATGCAGCCGAATTTTTGTCAGAAAACCCAGATATTTGACGACAGCATCAGGGTTGTAGACGCTATTTTGACAAGTAGACACAATAAGCCCTTGAGAGGTATTTCCTAAATTGTACCAGAACCCCTATAATCTCGTCAACTAATTGAGACTAATTATCAGTCAAATATATGGATTTCCTGACAATCTTTTAAATAATTAAACTATTTTGAAAAAATTATAAGAATAACTTAAGATGAATTCAGAGATTAGATGCCAATAGGGGATTAAATTATAACGAATTAAAAAAACAATAAGTCTGTCTTCAGACTTATTGTAAATAGAAACCGGGTTTCTCAATAGAGACAAGTAGGTTTTATTGATAAAAACGGTGTTAGAAACCCGGTTTCTCGACTCTCATGTTGAGTCCTGTCAAAGATGAGTGTGTTAAGTTAGAAATTGATTCTAGGAGTAAGGAAAAAACAGAGTCCAATGTTCACGGATAAAATGATAAAGCCAAGGGGCTAATTCCTCAATAATCCAGCGTAACCAAGGCCGCTCTTTCAAAACAGAAATATGCTCCCCCAGTAACTTAGCTGCTGCCTTCCAAAGAATTTCAGCAATACTATTAAAGTTCGCCGACTTGACAGCGTTTTTAAGCTGATTCCGATCTTGATTATTCTGAGTAATTTGTTTGATCAGATCATCAAATTCGCTCATGGTTTACCTCCATTATAAGTTGGTGGGGGTTAACCCCCACCAGGGTTTTTAAATTCGAGTTTCAGTCAAATCAAAGAGTTTGCGGTTTTTGTTGGGATCGATAACAATCAGATTGGAATATTCCTTAGCTTTTGCAAAGGGAAGTTTATCTAATTGATCATTCAAGAAGTTGTTAAACCGAGCGATCGCTTCCTGACCCATTTTGTTGACAATCACCAGCATTAACTTGTTTAAGTTAAACCGGAAAGAGGAAGAACAGGGAATGACTTGATAGTTCTGGTAAAGTCGTTTAAACACTTCTTGATAATGGGGATAGTTAGCTTTAAGTTCCGAGAGAGTTGTCGCGTCCATAAACCCTTGAAACACAATGCTATAGGTATCCCAAGAAAAGCGAGGATCATCAATTTTGAAATTCCCGTCATTATAGGTACGAGAAACAATGCCATGACTATAGGGACGCAAGAAAGTTTCTTGATAATATTCCGCTTTCTGATCTAAAATTTCACGAGTGAATTTACCTGGCGCAAACATCCCCCAAGTATTATCTAATTTTGCCAGCAACCAAGCAGGATGACTGAGAGTATCTGCCTTGGTTAAAACAAAGGTGATTTTGCTCATTAATTGCGCCTGTTTTTCCAGACTAAATGATGCTAAAATCTTGTTGAGAGCGATAACATCAAAGGTGACTGAACGGTTATCACAATGCAGACACCAGAGAACAACATCCGCTTCAATTAACTTTTGTTTATAGTCCTCAAGATACCGTGCATCGGCGGACTCAGATTCTCCAATTCCGGGTAAGTCATAAAACCATAATTCCCCTCCTTTATTGCCTTTAAAAACAACCTTTTCAACGGTCATCGTACAAGGTTTAACTGCGTCGGTCTTTAATTCAGTGTTGAATAGTGCATTAATCAATGAACTTTTTCCAACACCCGTTTGACCAATAACGGCGACAATAAAGGGCGCATTTGCAGCTTTTACAAAACTAGCGATCGCCTCTTTTTTAAGCCGTTCAATTTGCTCCTGAGACAAAGCTTGCATGATGGATTTCTCCTATTTTATTTTCAAGGTGCTTAGAGATTGGTTTTCTCTATGTTTTTAGATTAACTATCTCTCTCAGAGATGTAAATCGAATTTGATAGAATTTGATAGAGGGAAAAGATCACACCTCCCAGAAACCCGGTTTCTCAAAGAAACCGGGTTTCTATTTTAAGCAGGAGGTAAGACAGCGATCGCAATTAAAGCAAAGATGCCAAACAGAATACCCAAGAAAAACCATAACTTTTGATCTCGGTATTTCTTTTCAGCAATAATCGCGCAACAAATCCCACAGCAAACCCAGACTCCAATTAAAAATTCCATAAATTACTCTGTAAATTGGGATGCTTTGAGATTAGCAAAGTCCTTCAATACTTGTAATAGAGTTAGATAGAATTACGGAGATAGAAAAATATAGATTTTTAAAGAAATCTCTTGACATTACAGGGAGGGATTTGTTATTTTAGTTCAGACTAACTGAATAAATGAGCAACCCATGAATAAATCTTACCAACAGTGGGAAAGCCAATTTCTTGATGACATGGTGATTAAGTTTGGTTTTTCCGGGAATACAGCGATCGCTTTTAAACATCGATTATTGTCTAAGAATAATCCCAAAAATGATAAAGATTTAAGTCTGACGTTGAAAAAAGAAAAAGACTTTGTATTTTCAGATAATACTTTGAGAGACTGTTGGCATAAAACGATTTATGATAAACTCAAAGAATATGGTTTTGATTATAAAGACGAAAATAATCCCGATGGCAAATATGATAAAACTTGGGAAGGGGTGCGAAAATGGCTACGAGAGGAAATATTTCCTGAATATATAAAAAATATCAAACCGGAAACAACCATCGAACTTTGGCAAGAGTTATGGACGATCGCCAAAGAAACTACCAATATTTTGATTCAGCAATCTTCCTCAGAAATTCAATTACCCCATCTGGGAATAGCGGTTAAAGGTCAATGGAATCCCCACCCACAAACCGATTGTCCATCATTTCCCATTGGAAGCGAAATCAATTATCAGTTTATTTTGAATAATCCCGGCTATTTAATTGTCACAGAAAAATTTGCATCGGGAGAAATATACTGTTTTTCGCCTTCTAAATTAAGTCCTGATTTTCCCGCATCTTGGGGAAGATTAGTTTTACCCAAAGGTGATGTTTTTACCGTACAACCGCCTATCGGATATGAAGAAATTCTGGCTATTTTTAGTCAAGATAATCCGCAGCTAGATTGGCTACCTCAACCCCAAGATAATCCGCTAGAATTACAAACAAAGCATTTAGCAGATTTGTTGAATCATGTTAATCAAAATCAGTGTGAGGTGATGCGACACAAATATTTGATTACAGCCTAATTTTTAGAGAAACCTGGTTTCTGGGAGTGATGATGAAAGGGTGGGGGTGAGAAACCGGGTTTCTTAACCAATCTTTCTGTTAATAGCAACAGTTAACGCAGAAACCCGGTTTCTGTTTCTGGGAGGGATGATGAAAACCGATCACATTTTTTATCGCATTTTCAAAGACTTACCCCAAACCTTCTTTGAGTTGTGGGGAGAATCACCGGAATTGGTGAATGATTACCGTTTTGATTCCGTTGAATTAAAACAGACCGCCTTTAGAATTGATGGGGTATTTTTACCCGAAAACCCGGAAAACCCGATTTATTTTACCGAGGTACAATTTCAAAAAGACCCGAAAATTTATCTGCGTTTATTTTCCGAGATTTTTACCTATCTGAGAGACAATGATCCGGCTTTAAGATGGCGTGCTATGATTATTTTCAGGAGTCGTAGCATTGAACCCACAGCTAGACAACGAGAGTCTGTTCAACCCTTTTTAGATTCTCCTCTGGTCAAGTGCATCTATTTGAATGAAATAGAAGTCAGTGAAACGACACCTTTAGGTGTACAAATTATTCAATTAATTGTCGCCAAGAAGAAAGAACTCTTAGAGAGAGTGACTCGGTTAATTGCTCAAGTCAAAGCACAATTCACGGATGAACCTTCTCGGCTACAATTGTTAAACTTATTAGAAACGATTGTTTTAGCAAAGTTACCTCAAATGAGTCGTCAGGAGTTAGAAGCTATGTTTGGTGTAGATGATTTAAGAAAAACTCGGTTTGCTCAAGAGTTGATTGAAGAGGGGGAGCAAAGAGGGGAAATTAAAGGTAAATTGCAAACAATTCCTCGCTTATTAGGAAAAGGTTTTTCTGTTGAGGAAATTGCCGATATTTTACAATTGGATATCGAGCAAGTCCGACAATTTATCAATACTCTCAACTAACCGATGTACCCAGAAACCGGGTTTCTCAAAGAAACCGGGTTTCTAAGAACCTAGTCAAACAACAATTTTCCGATGAACCTTCTCGGTTACAATTGTTAAACTTATTAGAAACGATTGTTTTAGCAAAATTACCCCAAATGAGTCGTCAGGAGTTAGAAGCTATGTTTGGTGTAGATGATTTAAGAAAAACTCGGTTTGCTCAAGAGTTGATTGAGGAAGGAGAAAAAATTGGTGAAGAAAGAGGGAAAGTAGAAGGCAAGTTGTTGGTCATTCCTCAGTTATTAAAAGAAGGATTTTCTGTAGAAAAAATTGCTAATATTCTCCAGCTTAATGTTGATCAAGTCCAACAATTTATCAACACTCTCAACTAACCTGTGTACCCAGAAACCGGGTTTCTTTGAAAAACCGAAGTTACTAACCCATCAAAATATAAAAAGTGGTAAAACAATGAATATATTTAATCAATCAGGTGATTCTTTTTCAAATACCAGAGAACAAGAAATTTACTACAATTTAACGCAGAGAGTTGATGCACTATATCAACAAGGTGAATTTAATGAAGCTATTGAATTAGCTGAACAGTCTTTAAACTTAGCTCGGAAAATCTGGGTTAATGAGAATCCTGAGATAGCTCTTCGTTTAAATAATTTAGGTGTCCTCTATTATACTCAAGGGAAATACAGCGAAGCCGAACCTTTTTATCAACAAGCGTTATCCATGAGGCAACGTCTGTTTACTGACGATAATTTTGATTTAGCTCACAGCTTAAATAATTTAGGTCTACTCTACTATTCTCAAGGGAAATACAACGAAGCCGAACCTCTTTATCAACAAGCGTTATCCATGAGGCAACGCCTCTTTTTCGGTGATTATTTTGATTTGGCTCATAGCTTAAATAATTTAGCTAACTTATACTTTGGTCAAGGGAAATACACCCAAGCCGAACCTCTTTATCAACAAGCTTTAGCTATGAGGCAACGTCTGTTTCCACACGATCATTTTGATTTAGCTCACAGCTTAAATAATTTAGGTCTACTCTACTATTATCAAGGAAAATACAGCGAAGCAGAACCTCTTTATCAACAAGCGTTAGAGATGAGGCAACGTCTGTTTACTGACGATCATTTTGATTTAGCTCACAGCTTAAATAATCTAGGTCTACTCTACTATTGTCAAGGGAAATACAGCGAAGCAGAACCTCTTTATCAACAAGCATTAGCCATGAGGCAACGTCTGTTTACTGATGATCATTTTGATTTGACTTATAGCTTAAATAATTTAGCTAACTTATACTTAACTCAAGGAAAATACAGCGAAGCAGAACCTCTTTATCAACAAGCTTTAGAAATGAGGCAACGCCTGTTTCCTGGCGATCATTCTGATTTAGCTCATAGCTTAAATAATCTAGCTAGTCTTTATTATAATCAAGGGAAATACAGCGAAGCAGAACCTCTTTTTCAACAATCTTTATCCATGAAGCAACGTCTGTTTTCCGGTGATCATTTTGATTTAGCTTATAGCTTAAATAATTTAGCTGACTTATACTTAAATCAAGGCAAATATAGCAAAGCAGAACCTCTTTATCAACAAGCTTTAGAGATGAGTCAACGTCTTGTTCATAACGATCATCCCTATCTAGCTTTAAGCTTAAATAATTTAGCTAATATATACTATAATCAAGGAAAATACGGCGAAGCTGAACCTCTTTTTCAGCAAGCTTTATCCATGAAACAACGTCTGTTTACTGACGATCATTTTGATTTGGCTACTAGCTTAAATGATGTAGCTAACCTCTACAATGTTCAAGGAAAATACAGCCAAGCAGAACCTCTTTATCAACAAGCTTTAGAGATGAGGCAACGCCTGTTTTCTGGCGATCATTCTGATTTGGCTAAGAGCTTAAATAATTTAGCTAGTCTTTATTATAATCAAGGGAAATACAGCGAAGCCGAACCTCTTTTTCAACAATCTTTAGAGATGAGGCAACGTCTGTTTCCAGACGATCATCCCGTCTTGGCTACTTTCTTAAATAATCTAGGTTACTGCTACAATACTCAAGGGAAATACAGCGAGGCAGAACCCTTTTATCAGGAATCTCTGGCTATGACGAAACGCTTGTTTCAAGATGATCATCCTGATGTAGCTTGTAGCTTAAATAATTTAGCATTACTGTATCAAGCTCAAGGAAAATATAGTGAAGCAGAACCCCTACATCAAGAGGCTTTAGCGATGAGGCAACGTCTGTTTCTCGGCGATCATCCTAATGTGGCTACTTGTTTAAATAGTGTTGGTTTGCTCTACAATGCTCAAGGAAAATATAGCGATGCTGAATCTTTTTATAACAATGCTTTAGCCATGAGGGAGCATCTATTTCCGAATGGTCATCGTGAGGTAGTTGAGACTTTAAATAATTTAGCTAACCTCTATATTGCTACTAATCATCCCAAACAAGCATTAGAAAAATTTAAAGAAGCCACAGAAGTACAACACCGCTTAATTAGTCAAGAATTTGTCGGAAGCTCAGAAAATGACAGAATGCGTTTCCTCGACAAGATCAGAACCACACAATATGCCTTACTTTCCCTCGTCTATCAATATTATTATCCCCTAGAAGAATCAGAGGAAAAATCACACGCTATTTACACAGCTTTAGATTTAATCTTAAAACGAAAAGCCCTGAGTAATGCGGCGAGTGCGGCGTTTAATGCTGCGATGTATAGCGATCGCTATCCTCAAAAACTCAAAGACTCCTTTCAAACCTGGCGCGAGTGCTGGCAACAAATTATCAACTTGCAATCTTCCCTTTACTTACCCGAAAACCTCCAACGTCTCGAACCGAATCAACAACTCCTGAAACAATTATACATTGAAGTCGAAACCTTAGAAAAAAATATTACCGCCCAAGTCCCCGAACTTCGCCTCGAAAATCAATTCGTTGATCGCAAAGCGATCGCTTTAGAATTACCTGAAAATAGTACCTTAATTGAATTTGCTTATTTTCCCGTTTATGACTTTACCAATAAGCAATATCAGACTCCCCGTTATCTTGCCTTTATCTTACCAGCAAAACAACCGGAAACTGTGCAGATGATCGACTTAGGAGAAGCCGAGAAAATTGATGATTTAATCAGCAAAGTGCGTCAAGCGGTTTCCCAATTAAAGTTAGACAATATGGGAATTAGTACAAAAACTTGGAAACCCGAAACAGCAGAACCTCAAAATCCCTTTATTGAATTAACGACTACTATTTTTAAACCCCTACAAAACTACTTACAGGGTCAACAATTATTTATCTGTCCCGATGGTGCATTAACTCTAATTCCCTTTGAGATTTTACCTTTAGATCCAGAAAATAATCAATTATTGATTGATCAATACCATATTACCTATTTAACCGCAGGTCGGGATTTATTACGCTATCAATATCAACCGAAACGCACCGCTTCTGAACCGTTAGTCATAGCTGATCCAAATTTTGATTTATCTGTAAATGAAGCAGTAGCGATCGCTCCCAACCCTATCCCAAAACCAGATTTATCCATTAACCTTAATTCCTTAACACAGGAAATTATTGCCACCTTGGGAATAGAAGATCAAAAACCGTTTTCACCCGTTCCCCAAACCAGAGAAATTGCTGAAATTTTCGCTAATAAATTTAATGTCACCCCTTTATTACAAAATCAAGCGTTAAAAACCTATTTAACCAATGGCAAATGTCCTCATAAATTAGTTCTGGCAACTCATGGTTTCTTTTTACCTCAAAATGATCCCCCCCAACCCAATTTATTAAAGGGGGAGTTCTTAGGAGAAGGTTTTCGTTTAGGTCAAATTGAAACCACAGAAAACCCGTTATTGCGTTCAGGATTAGCCTTAGCCGGAGCCAATACTTGGCTGTTAGGAGGAGAAATGCTACCCGAAGCTGGGGAAGGAATAGTATTTGCTCAAGATGTGGCAGGTTTTGATTTATGGGCGACTGAACTGATTATTTTAATTGCCTGCAAAACAGCTATCGGTGATGTCAAAAATGGGGAAGGAGTCAAAGGTTTACGCAGTGCTTTTACAGCTGCTGGCGCTAGAATTTTAATCATGAGTCTGTGGTCAGTTCCCACTCAAGTTACTATTTTATTAATGAATCGCTTTTTTGTCAATATTAATCAAGAAAAATTATCCTGTCAGCAAGCCTTACAGGAAGCACAAAACTATATTAGAACAATGACCAGGGAACAATTACAATCTTTACCCACAGGTCAACAAATTATCCAAGAAATTCAGGTAGGATTTGAACACTTCCCTGAACTATTGAAACAATGGGAATCACAACCCTATCCTTTACAAGATCGTTATTTTTGGGGGGCGTGGGTTTGTGTGGGACGGGAATACCCCCCTTAATCTCTTCCTTTGTGGTTTCAAATACACAAATTGTGCTTTTTGTCAAGACACCCCTCTTAGGCTTCGGCTATTTTCCCCAAAAATTGGGTATCGTGCAGCCGAATTTTTGTCAGAAAACCCAGATATTTGACGACAGAATCGTGGTTGTAGACGCTATTTTGACAAATAGACACAATAACCCCTTGAGAGGTATTTCCTCAATTGTACTAGAACCCCTATGATCTCGTCAACTATTTGAGAAAAATTCTTAATCAAATATCTAAATTTCCTGACAATCTTTTAAATAATTAAACGATTTTGAAGGATTGATTAGAATAACTTAACTAAATTGCAGAAATTATAGCAGTTTGGGCTAGTATCTTGACAAGGGTTAAGGTTAATAATTTAACCACAAAGACACAAAGACACAAAGGAGTTGTCAAGATTAATCTGCCATCGACCTTTTAAAATCGGCAGTAACTCTTGATTCCAGGGTTACTTTTTGGCACAATAGAGCATCCAGTAGAGCAGAGGATGGACAATATAATATTTCATCTAGCTGCCTTCTGGTCTCTGCCAAATGCAGTAATACCCAGTTCACGAATGACTCCCCGCGAAAAGGCTCTTTTTTTCTTTCAATTAGCAACCTTGTTGAACTCCGGTTTAACTGTACAGCAGAGCTTAACTTTGGTGGGGAAAGATAGCTATCCTCAACTCGGACGGTATCTCAACAAAATGATAGCAGCCACCTCACGGGGGGCTGATTTAGCCTCAGCCTTGGCCTTAGCATCCCGATATTTTGATCGGTGGACAATTGGCCTGATTCAAATGGGGGAATCCCAAGGGATGTTACCTGAAATTTGCTATCGAATTGCTGAGATTGAAGAACAACACGCTCGCCATCAACAACTTTATCGGTCTGTCACCCTGGCTGCGATTACCACCGCCGTTAGTATTGCTCTGTTAGTTCTTACCTTATGTTATTTATCCGGTTTATCCGGTCAAGGGTGGTTGTGGATATTGGGAATTTTGGGGGTGATTGGATTGGTCATTCCTAAAATTCTGCCTCGTTTACCTCTGGTTAAAAAAATTGCCATCGCCCGGATGATGTTGTATTTGGGAGAATTAAAATTACCCCTGAGTTGCGGGATGTCCTTGTTAGCTGGATTGGAATTAATTCGCGCCCATATTCCGAAATCGGAAATGAAAGCCACGATTACGATTGCATTAGGTCAAATTCCCGCCGAAAAAACCTTGAGTCAAAGCTTAGAAGGCCGTTTACCTGCGGTAGCCTTGCAAATGATCCGCACAGGGGAAGCGACAGGACGATTAGATTTAGCCTTACAAAAACTAACGAATTACTACGAAGAGGAACTTGAACAAACCTTACGTCGTCTACAAACTCTTCTCGTTCCTGCCACAATTCTGATTGCGGGTACAGTTGTCCTGTTATTAGCACTACAAGCCCTGAAATCCCTATTAATTCTGTTACCCAGTTAATCTTAGGTATTTACTTTCTTTTTGGCTATACCCCCCACTCCACAAGCAATTCCAGATTTCAGATTCCCGATTCTGAATAAAAAATCGGACTTGGCTCTTGTGAAACTGAGCAACACCCTTTAAGCTGTTAAGTCAAAACACAAAAGTAGGCGCAATTGCAATACTGGATTTTTCTAGTCGTTGTTTTGAGCGTCTAGTGGGATATTTGACTATCCCTTTTAAGCCAGCCTTAAAAAATCTGTGTCTCTTTAGGGCGCAGAGTGTCAAACTGATTTTTTTGCAATTATCAGTTGATAGTCAACAACCCACCACTGATCTGAATACAGGTTCATTAGGGGCTTGAAACACAGCCCTAGTTGACCAGCCTAAGTCTTAACCGACTCCGTTATATAGATGAAAATACCAAAACCTCAAAGACTACAACCGAAATGGATTTTGGGGGTACTTGCTGGAGCATTGGTCAGCAACACAGTTGTCCCAATTTCCCAACAAGCACAAGCTGGCTACCCACGCGGCTGTCAGCCATCGTCTGATTATGCCCAAGTTCCTTCAGAGACTACCAACTCCTCTAACACGGAGCACACGGCATCCCCCTGTGCAAGTGACTGCCCTCCGTCCCCGGGTTACATGAAAGTCCCTTCACCGATTGCCGACTTCCCTAACCCGGATCGGACGGTATTCTGTGGGGAAGATCGTGTAATTCTAACCTACGGCCCCTTCCAAGTCCCGATCTTGGTGAGTGAATTAAAGGCCTTTGCTGAAACTGGGGAAATGACCAAAACGATTAGCCAAATCGTTAAGGCCTCTAAAATCGAGCCAGATACCCTTCGCGGTCTGATGACCTTAGAAGTCGGCTTTGATTTAGTTCCCTTTGCTTGCATTATCAGTTCCCCTGAAGGCCAGGAATTAACCGATACCATTGGGACAACGATTAGACTGCATCGTGGAAAACCTGGAATCCCGAATAGCACTGCTGCTATGAACGGGACAGCAATCCGTGCGGCTTTAATCAATGCCCTCAGTGAAGATGGGAAGCTCTCCTTCTTGGATATTGTCAGCTACTATCCTGTCCCGGGAATGTATGTTGATGTCGCTAATATTCCTGAGACGGTTGATAAAGTTAAAGGTCTAGCAGGGAATCTCGATTCTCTGTTTAAGAAAGCCTCTCAATATGGGAAAGGCGGGTGTTCACTGCAAGAGGTAGATTTCCCGGCAGTACCCCCAGCGCCACCCCCAACGCCACGACCACCACTCCCACCACCACTACCACCACCACCACCACCAGTAGCACCACCACCAGTCCGAGGTTTGTGGTAAGTCAGGGTGTTGCTGTGAGCTAACACAACGCTTTTATGTGGGTGATGCCATCTATTTAATGGGTGGCATCACTTTGATTTTGAGAGTAGATTCAAATGTGTTCAGTCGTATAGCAACCGCCAAGGCAGTTAGGACATAGACTAATACTGAAACCTAGACGGTTAAATCTTTTCCTCCCTGTTCCCAGATCCGCTGTTCCCTGTTCCCTGCTATATCCTTATTATTTTCAGAGGATTTCACCACTTCGATATACTGGCTCTCCATTAAAAATGCGCCCTTTTGAAATAAAACCCCCCAATAGCCGCCGGGTCGTCTATCAATCACAACACCGACTTCACCGAGTTTAATCACGCTGGATGGACGTAAAATAGGCATGGGTTCCGCCGTTTTTACATAAGGAGGAATGGCAACTACTCTAACTTTTTGGCGAATTTCAAACTCTTTTTCCATTGGCAAACCCAGAAATGCGTTTCAATTCGTAAGATATCATGAGGCGTTATCCCCCAATGATCGGCATTTGGTCGCCAAAATCAGAAATAAGCAAGTTAAACTTGAGACAATGGAAGAATAAGACTGTTTGAGGGGTAGTAATCATGGCTACAGATCGTCGAGTGTCCCGCGTGGCTTCACAAATTAAACGGGAGGTCAGTCAGATCTTAATTGATGGCATTAAGGATGACCGTGTTGGCACGGGTATGGTGAGTATTACGGATGTCAATGTTTCCGGCGACCTACAACACGCCAAAATTTTTGTCAGTATCTATGGGACGGAAGAAGCCAGACGAGAAACAATGGAAGGGTTAAAATCGGCAACGGGTTATATTCGTTCCTACTTAGGTCAGCGTGTCCGTTTGCGTCGGACTCCAGAAGTGGTTTTTTTAGAAGATCGTTCCTTGGAACGGGGAGACAAAATGTTAACCCTATTAAACGAACTTGCCCATAACCGGAAACCGGATGAAGAAGACTTTAACGATTATGGGGAGGAAGAGTAGAAAGCAGGGGGAGCAGGGGGAGCAGGGGGAGCAGGGGAGGTAAACTCTTTCTATTACCCATTCATAATTCGTAATTCGTAATTCGTAATTCGTAATTCGTAATATGACTCTTTCTTTAGCTGAACAAGTCGCCCAGATGGTAGTGGTTCGCGCCTCTGGTTTTTTGTTTGATCATCAAATTCGTTATCCCCTTTGGGAACCTCCAGCCTACCGATTAAAACATTGGTTACAAGATCTGGGTGTGGGTGGGGTAATTTTAGTTGATGGCAGTGCGGCGGAATTAGCAACTCGCACTCAGTTGTTACAATCTTGGGCAAAATTTCCCCTATTGGTAGCGGCGGATGTGGAAGAAGGGGTAGGTCAGCGATTTGCGGGGGCGACTTGGTTTCCGCCTCTGATGGCAATTGGGGCTTTAGCCAATCAATCCTTAGAACAAGCCGAATTTTATGCAGAAAAAATGGGGGCAATTACCGCCCAAGAAGCCTTAACGGTTGGGTTAAATTGGATATTGGCTCCGGTTGTCGATGTCAATAATAATCCTAAAAATCCAGTGATTAATGTCCGTTCTTTTGGAGAGACTCCAGAACGGGTGAGTCAGTTAGCAACGGCCTTTATCCGGGGATGTCAAGGTTATCCGGTATTAACGACGGCGAAACATTTCCCCGGTCATGGGGATACGGCGATTGATTCCCATTTAGAATTACCGGTGATCCCCCATTCAGATCAACGTCTCGCTGAGGTGGAATTACGCCCCTTTGCAGCAACAATTGCATCGGGTGTAGATTCAGTGATGATGGCACATTTGTTAATTCCGGCTTGGGATACGGAACGTCCTGCTACCTTATCCCCGGTGATTGTTCAGCAGCAGTTAAGACAACGCTTGGGGTTTGATGGGTTGGTGGTAACGGATGCTTTAGTGATGGGGGCGATCGCTAAACAATATACTCCAGAGGAAGCAGCAATTTTAGCGGTGGAAGCTGGTGCAGATATTTTATTAATGCCGATTGATCCTCAAGTTACGATTGAAGCAGTCTGTGATGCGGTGGCGGCGGGTCGAATTTCCCGTGAACGCATTGAAGCCTCTGTACAGCGAATTTGGCAAGCGAAAGCTAAGGTATTCCCTGACGGTCAACTGGAGCAACCCTATTCTCTTCCCAGTCGAGATCCTAAAATCTTATTTGATTCTCTGTCCCAACCGACCTCTCAACAGATGGTGAGGACGATTTTGGAAGATTCTCTCCAACAGGGGGGAACGTTACCGTTAATCCTGCCAAAAACTCCCCAAACCGGGCGAAATGTAGTGATTGTGGATGATTTACTCAATTGTTCGATTTTAGGAAATCATACCCCGGCGATCGCTCGTCCCAAGGAGTTAGGCTATCGCTTACAACTGATTGATTGTCATGCTCCCGCATTTTCTGAGTCTGGGGAGGATTCGTCACTCCCGCTTGATTCTGCTCCGACATTACTGCAAGTTTTTATTCGCGCTAATGCCTTCCGCGATAGTTCGGGATTAACACAAATTGCTCAAGATTGGTTAAACCTGCTGTTAAAACAGAATAGTTTGCAAGCCCTGGTGATTTACGGTAGTCCCTACACACTCGAACAATTTTTACCCCAAATTCCCCCGACAACTCCTTATGTGTTCTCCTACGGCCAAACTCCGATCGCCCAAGAAATTGCCTTAAAAGTCCTTTGGGGAATTTAAACAAAATTTAACAATAGCGTCTGAGCATCAATTCCCAGCCTGATCTCGGACAATGTTGGGAGGCTTAACCCACGTCAGGGGCGTATGTCTAGTGACTTTTTGGATTCTTATGGAAAAAGTAAAGGTATTTGTATTGGCTTATACTGAAAAAAAAACTTTCCTAAAATCCGTTTTTCGATTATATTAATATTGATGCCAAAAACTTCTCCGGCAACGCCAAGAGGGCGAACTATGACTTACACCACTGTCCAATATTCATTAGATGTGATCAAAGACGAAGCCCGCCAACTCGTCACTAAGGGGATTGTGAGCCGTCAGCAACCCATCTATACACTTTGCCAATATATTCCGGCGCGGGAATGGGCTTGTGTGGAGTGTGAGTTGGAAGAATGCAATTTCTTGCTCCGAGATCGGATTGGCGACTTGATTGGCCATGAAACCTGGGATAATGACTAAAATCCCTTATGAATTTTAAAACACAAAAGATTTTTCAGACCCTTTAGTTTGCTAAGAGTTGGCTCCTGTAGTCTGAAATTGATTGAGCTACCGATTCAGGCTTAGTTAGAAACTCAATCTAGCTAATCTTTCAAGCCTCGCTGATCCGTAGTGTCTTAAGTCTAAAACATCTTGAATTTGGGATCAATAGGCTGACGGAGGATTACTGCTCGCGGTTTGAAGGAAAGTGGCTCAAAGCCTGAGATTCTGGAACGAATAATAAAGTTAAGATTTAAGCTCGTGCGATTTGATATCGATTGTAAGATGATGCAGAACCATCTGAGGATGGGTTCTGTGATTCGATATCACTCCATAATACCCATAAGATAATCCCGCCCCACAACCTTGAACCCAATTCATGTCAATTCTGATCCTAAGAATTGAGTTGTGGAGGCGGGATTGATCATGATTAGTGAGAAGAATTAGATTCCCGCAGGCGTTTTAATTCATCTCTTAACTCAGTAATTTGGGTTGTGAGTTCTTGAATTTCCCGGACAGGTTCTGGGTCAGACGTTACGGGGGCTGTTGAGGAGGTAGCAGGGGACGTTGTTACCGTTGTTGTCGTGTCTGTATTAACGTTCTGATGCCTTTGAGAGAGGATCGTATCAACAAAATTGCGAGCTTCCTGCTCGGTCATTTTTCCTTTTTCAGCCCATTCATCCGCTAATTCGCTAAACTGAGACTGAATTTTTCCGAGATTCTCATTGCGCTTGTAAGGATCTTGTAGGATCTCGATCAGGGAAGAAGTCGCGCCCAGGGTAACGCGAAATCCTTGGTGGAGTAAGTCGGTTAAGTGTTCAGCATTCATGAGAATCGAACTATTCCTCAATTAGACATTTTGAGTGAAATGATTCAAGCTTGGTTGAGTTTGGCTTCGGATCGCTTGGCTGTAAATGAGTAAGCCGAACTCTAAAGAAGCCCTCTTTGGCTCGTATATTTTAACAGCTTATTGGCTGACTTGATCGAGGTATTGATTCACATCATCAATCAGGCGGGTGAGTTCGGCTTCTGTCGTCAGTTTAATCCGTTCATCTCGGACTGTAATCAAGACTTTCGCCGCAAAGGGACTAGGCCAGATGTTGGGATTGCAAAAGACTTCTAAAAAAACATCCCCAGTATATTGATATTCTATTGGCTTTTGAGGCGTAGGTTTACCCCCTCCTGGGGAATTTTTTGCAGCCACAGCTTTGAGTTTTTGCATCAATTCATCTAGCGCCCCTTTTAAATTTTGGGCGGCTTCGGGAGTAAAGCGCAAGGAGACAGAACCCTGGGTTAAATTAAGTGTGAGTGAAGCAACAGACATAGAAGACCTATTCATGCAAAGCAATTAAAAACCTTTGATCTGATTTTACTGTTTTTACTGTTAATTAAGCGCAATGAGATTTTATCTTTTTAGTAAAATTAGAAGGATTCCTAGAAGTGAGAGATGGAATTTTAGCGAGAATCAATCTCAATAGTTAATTTAACTGAATAAAATGATATGGTAAAAACAGTTTTTGATCACCATCAAAGCTTAAAAGGAGAGATTGTATGATTCAGGATAATCGGTCAAAAATTCAATTAGTTTTATTACTAACACTGGGTTTAAACCTGTTAGTGATGGCGATTAAAGTTATTATAGGAACCCTGACCGGTTCTTTGAGTTTACTGGCTGATGCCCTGCATAGTGTTACTGATAGTGCCAATAATATTTTAGGCTTAATTACGAATCATTTTGCCTCGCCTGAACCTGATCGAGAACATCCCTATGGACACCAAAAATTTGATGCCTTGGGCGCATTAGGTGTGGGTGTTTTTTTGGGAATTGCCTGTTTTCAAATTTTGAGTGGGGCAGTAGAACGGGTGTTTAAGGGTAGTAAGCCTGTCGAAATTTCTCCAAAAGAATTATGGATTTTATTAATTGTTTTAGGGATTAATATTTTTGTGGCTTATTATGAACGGGCTGCTGGAAAGCGTTTAGGGAGTGCAGTTTTAGTCGCAGATGCTAAACATACCATGAGCGATGTTTGGATTACAATTATGGTAATTGGGGGATTAATTGGTATTTGGCAAGGCGAAGTCTGGAATTTGCCTAAATTGCAATATTTAGATGTGATTTTAGCTTTTCCTGTAGCGTTATTAGTATTTAAAAGTGGCTGGAGTGTATTAAGAGAAAATCTGCCTTGGTTAGTGGATCAAATGGTGATTGATCCCGAAACAATTAAAGAGATTGTCATGTCTGTTCCCGGTGTGGTAAACTGCCATAATATTGCGTCTCGTGGGATGATTGGACGGCAAGTTTTTATTGAAATGCACATGGTTGTTGCATCCTCGGATGTAGAAACAGCCCACAGTATTACAGAAGCAGTGGAAGCAGAATTAGAAAACCACTTTAGTCCTGTCAGAATTTTAATTCACATTGAACCGCCCCAATATCAATCGGAGGAAATTACCTATGAGTCCCCAGATGCAAAGATGAAATAATAATAAGTAGGCAAGAGAAGTAAGCGAGTACGAACTACAGATGCCAGCAAAAAATTTCCTCTCCCATGATTCAGGAGAGGAAATTTTTTGAAACCAGCTAAAATCAGTTCCCTTATTTGGGAGTTGTGGCTGGAGGAGTTGTGGCTGGAGGAGTTGTGGCTGGAGGAGTTGTGGCTGGAGGAGTTGTGGCTGGAGGAGTTGGGGATGGAGTGGGAGGAGTTTCAGTACCGCCACAAGCAGTTAATAAACAGGAAGAAGCTATGGCTAAACCCGTCAACACTACAGCAAACTTTTTCATAGGATATCTCAAGAAAAGGGAAAATAGGTGAGTGACAAGATTGAGAAAAAACACACCTTAATTTGAGGAATGTTTCTGAATGGTCAGTTGGAAATTAAACCTGGATGAAGATTTTACCATCCTGGCTCTCAGGGTAATATTCTGAAACGACTCTCAGCGATTCAATTGAGGACTCTTGATTCCTAGAAATCCTGAATTGACCGCTATTAAAGTAACTTTTTGTATTCCCCTAACTTCTATAGAACCTGATTTAAAGTGTTTTCTCCCAGTTCCTGAACTTCAAGCTAGAAATTAGGAAAGATTGGGAATAACAACACCCCACTCATCAAAGCTATTTTTAACTCAAGTAGAACCCTTTTGTCAATCAGACAACAGGAATTTCCTAAGTTATTCTGGCTTGCCATTCAGAAAACACAACTTTCCTCAGTTTTTCAGGAAGTTGTAAGATTTCTCGTTGTTAACCTTACATATAATACAGGTTTTTATTAAAAATGGAAGACACTCTAAGGTAAATTACCGCCGATCTTTACTGTCCTCCTAAAACCTATTTTATCGTGCCAAGTTTAGAAAACACTGCAAATTACAGTCACCCTCCAGGGATTGTGCCAGTTTGAGAAACTGTCCACAGGAGTTGGGCGGTTAAGACCAATTGACCGGGGTTGAAACGTTGGGTGTAGAGTTGTTGAGGGGTCACATCGCAAACTAGCACAACGCTCAGGGGAAATTCAGACAATTTGCTGTTTACTTTGTAGAGGTAAACATCATCAATTTGTGTGAATCTGACTATGGAATTCTTGTTCTGCTACGGTTCTACTTCTACGGTTGCTGGTGTATTCTATTCCCAGCAGATCTCTAAAAAAGCTCAGGATCTTTGGTCTTCAATTCAAAATCTGATTCCGCCCTCGATATTAGGAACTCTTGAACACACAATCACCCAAGAATTAGAAGCATTAATGAGGGTTGGATAACCCTTGAATACCCGATTTTTAGACGTATTGAGATTAAACGGGACACCGAAGGATAAAAGGGATTAGCAATTTCAATACGTCTGAACTTCATCAGATAAAATTCGAGGTTTGGGTTGATAATAACTAGCAATTAAAGCAATCATTAACCACCATAAAGTATTGACTTGAGGACGATACCAAACCGTATCCACTAACCCATGACCTAACATTCCGACTAACGTAGAAATAGCAGCCATTAACCAAAATCCTTGGGAATTTCCTAATTCTCGAAGTCGTTTTAATTGCACCCATCCTTGATTAAAGGTTACGGTTAATAACCACAGAAAACAGCTTAAACCAATAATTCCGGTTTCAACGGTAATTTCTAACAGAATAGAATAGGCACTTAAAGCGGTGTAACGAGGCTGCATATACAGGGGATAAATCTTATTAAAGGCAACATTTCCAGGGCCAATTCCTAAGATGGGACGATCTTTAATCATCTCAATCACTGACATCCAAACATTAATTCTAAAGTTATTACTACTATCTCCCCGTCCAGCAAAAATACTTGCTACCCGATCTCGAACGGCGGGAACAAATAGCACTGCAAATAATAGAAAAACGGTTAATCCAGTTAAACCCATTGGTAAAGCAAATCGTCGCCAAAAGGGAGAAAATTGAATACTTAACCAGTATAATAATAGGATAGCAAAGGTAAACATTAATAGCACTAATCCAATCCATCCTCCCCGACTAAAGGTTAAGACTAAACAGGAAGAATTAACGACGATCATTGTTAAGGCTAAAGCTTTGGGTAAAATTCCCGTCCAAACAAAGAAGGATGCCAAACTTAAACCCACTGCGGGTAATAAATATCCGGCTAATAAATTGGGGTTATCTAAATAACTATAAACCCGTGTTAAGTTGGATTGGGGAGAGGTAGGGTCAACCCAAGTCGCTAAGGCTTCCACCCCATAAAACCACTGTCTTAAACCATAAACACTGACAATTAAAGTCGTTAGCAAAAAGATAGTAATAAAAATTGAACGGATTTTAGGCGATCGCAATATCCTCGACATTAAAGCGAATAAAATTAAATAGAGGGTTAACTTTGTCCATCCTGTAAACGCTGCTATTTTAACCGGAGATAAAGCCGTTGCAATCGTGGCAATTCCCCAATATAATAAAACAATTAAATGGATCGGAGTAAAGGCAGTTTGTGAAGGTTCATCCGTGAGGGTTAATAATAGCCACCAAGCCGCACAAGCAATTAATAAAACCCCGATTAAGGCGGTTCCCACAAAGGGCGCTAAACAGAATACAATACTAATTAATAATGCCCCCAATGGTTCACCCCACTGTAATAACCAACTTCCCTGTCGCCATTGGTGTAAACATCCTGTGAAGCGATAGAGAAAGCTGGTATTACGCCATTGATAGAGTAATAAGTTTTGTAGGGTAAATTGTTGCCAAACGGTGTTTAAGGTGGTCATGCCATGCAATAGGTTTTGAGATCATAAAGGAGGAAATTCAGACCTTAGTATACCTTAATTTACCTGTTGTGAACAAAATTCTCTATTCCTTCTACCGACTTTGACCCCATAACGATTTGATACTAGATCAATAAACCCTTATATTTGATACAATAACATTAACCCACCTTCGACAACATTAAATCAATGGATACTGCTAAACTTTTAAAAAATAGCAATGAACAAACTCTAGTCTTACCCGAAGAATATCAATTTTCTGGAGATGAAGTTTATCTCAAAAAAATTGGGAATGTTTTAATTTTAATTCCTACAGATCATCCTTGGCAATCTTTATTTGAAAGTTTAAATCTATTTTCTGAAGATTATATGGAATCCAGAGAACAGCCTCCCCTTGAAATCAGAGAGGAATTCGAGGTAGGATTTTAACAAATAGGGAGTTAGAGGTAAAGATCAAACAAACACTAAGGGTTTATCTTTTAAGGGTGCAAAAGCTTCCGCATCAAATCGATATAAACTTGCAGGTCTACCCGCCCCCCGTGATGTTTTTACCCCGGTATCCGAAAGAAATCCTAACTTCAGTAAGCGGGTTCTAAAATTAGAATAATCGGAAAAACCTTCTCCTAAAATTGTTGTATAAAATTGATATAAATCTCCTAATGTAAATAATTCGGGTAACACATCAAAAGCAACCGGACTATATTCTAATTTATTTTGTAATCGACGATAACCATATTCTAAAATTTGATTGTGATCAAAGGCTAAAGGGGGAATTTTGTCAATGGGATACCAAGCAATTCCGGTGACTCTATCAGCAATTAATTCTGCTTCTTCAAACCGAACTAAAGCAAAATAACTCACGGATAAATAGCGAATATTATAACTATCTGGGGCTTCTCTGGGATCACGATTTGGCCCTCCAAAGGTATATAATTGTTCTAAATATAAATTTTCGACCCGAATTTTTTCTGCTAAAATTCGATAGGCTGCATCTTCTAAAGATTCCCCTTGTTGGACTAAAGTTCCAGGTAAACTCCAAGTATTAATAAAGGGTTCTTCTTGTCGCATCACCAATAAAACTAATAGACGATTTTGCCCGGTATCAACGGAAAAAATTACATTATCAACTCCAACCTTAAAATTTTCTAATGGGGACGATAATACTTTTTTTTGAGTTTTTCCAACCATTTATATCTCCCAAGAATAATTTTTTACTTTGACAAGTTTTGCTGTCTGGCTCTAATTTTTTCATAACTTAAATTAAAATAATAATCAATAAAAATTATGGTCAGATTAATTTGAGTTTCCAGATTCATCTTAAAATTTTAACGGATTTCTTCATACAACTGTTCTCGGTTAATATAGGCTTGTACAGGCGGGGGTAAGTGATCAATATTCCCAGTTTTGCGATAGTTTGTTGAGGAAACGGGTAAACCTGTCAATGTTGCAATTTTAACTTGCTTTCCTAACTTTTGCAGATGCTCTAAATCTGTTTCTTCCACCTCATAACCCGGTCGAGGAATTACTAATAATTTTACCTGTTTTAAGAGCGTTTCGATCTGATACCAATGGGGAATTTGTTGTACTAAGTCTGAACCGACAACCAAGGTATATTCTGCATCAGGCCAATAGTTTTTAGCTCCTTTTAAGGTTTCCAATGTTCGGCGACTACTTAATTCAGGATGCAGAGCAATATTTTGCTTCGGGGTGTTAATTTCCTCAATTAATAATGATAACATTGCCATGCGATGTTCTAATGGCGTTTGATGAGTTTTAAAGGGATTATCTGATGCCCAAACCACAACTTTATCAAACCGTTGAGACAGCCAAAAAAGAATGGCTTGATGTCCTGCGGTTGGAGGGTCTGCACTGGTTCCAAATAGGGCAATTTCAGTCATTTTCGGGTTTAAAGTTAACTCACCTTTCTTAACAGAATCAGGACTAAGTTGTTGATAAAATCGCTTGTTCTAACCGATCGGCTAAAGCAATAATATCATCTTTGCGAACAATTTGTTCAACCCATTCTGAGGGAATATTTTCCCACCCATAATAGAGTCCTGCTAAACCTCCAGTTACTGCTGCGGTCGTGTCGGTATCTTCTCCTAAATTAACGGCTTTGAGAACTGCTTCTGAATAGGAAGATGTCGTTAATAAACACCATAAAGATGCTTCTAAGGTGTGAATCACATAACCACTAGATTCAATTTTACCCATTGATAACTGATCAATTTTGCCTGTCAAAACCCGTTCAAACCGAGAGGCTTCTACAGTTAAAGTAGGATGATAATAAATGGGTTTTACGGCTTCTATTCCTTCAAGGTAGGCCGATTTTAGGTCTAAACCTTGAAGTAACTTAACAGCAATACTAATATAAATCCCGCAGGCAATTTGTGATCGGACATGAGCATGGGTTAAACAGGAACATTCATGAACCCACTGGATTAATTGATAGAAAGAAACCGAAGAATATAAAAAAGCCATCGGTAAAATTCGCATCAAAGAACCATTTCCATTACTGCGTTCACCCGTTTCTCCCGCTTCCACAGGATTAACCCCATTGAGGATATTTCTAATCGATTGATTTGTCGTTCCGCCAATATCAAATACTACACCATGAGGTGTCCATTCTTGTTGATAGCGCCAACGACCAAAGGAATCGGCGATCGCTTTTAAATTATATCCCTGACACAGACTATCTGCTAAACAGAACATCAACGAACTATCATCTGACCAAGTACCCGGAGGTTGTCCATAGGTTCCATGTCCAGTCATTGTTGTAATGGGATTTTGAAGACGTTCTTGGCGGCTAGAAAATTCTACGGGAACGCCTAGTGCATCAGCCACACAAACCCCCATTAAACCAGATAAAATTGATGATTTTTTCATATTGAAAATTGATTCCTCACTAGGATTATTTCTGAATCCATTCAAACCCTTATGGTGCGTAAGCACTCCTCGCACGCATCACCCAACATTCTACTACATTTGATAATCTTTAATTACCCACACCCCACACCCCACATTCGATATCAACAGTGAGTTTAAATGTGTAGCAGCTTAATGTGGGTTGTTACCATTCTACAACAATTAATGACGGGTGGTTTCTGTTAATTTTTGTAACGCCGGAGAAATCTGAATCGTCGGAGAAACCGGATGATTTAAACATCGGGTTTTTGAGGGTAAACTGGCAACGGATTTTGCTGTGCGTTCAGCAATTTCTGTTAACGATTCTGTGGGATAAAGTCGTTTTCCTTGCTTCATGACTAACTGCATTAACGGTATCCGTGTCGGAAATATTGATTGCACAATGGTGATTTTAATTAAAATAGAGCCTGAACGGTGAACATTTGTCATGACTCAAAAAACGTAGTCAGTTAAGACTTAGGCTGGTCAACTAACTGAAGTGGGAGGTATGAAGCCCCGTCACTTCAGTGCGGGGTGCTGACCTACACCCATTATGATTTGTGGGAATTTTGTTCTGTATCTTCCGAGACTGCATCAGAAGTATCGGGGGGGTTGGAAAGTGCATCTTTAAACCCGCGTAAGCTTTGACCTAAACTTTTGCCAATTTCAGGAATTTTTTTAGGGCCAAAAATCAACAGGGCTACGACTAGAATAATGGCAATTTCCGGCCAACCTAAACCAAACATAATCTTAAGCTCCTTGTCCAAAACGCCAACTGAGTCAACCTTTATCCTAAACTGATATTCTGGAATACAAGCCCGAAATAAGTAAATTCCTACAATGGTCAACACCTCTCCTGTCTCGATCCGGGAGCAACAGCACTCCCTCATTCGCCAACTCGCCGATCAAATTGAGGCCAGTTGGAAGCAATATCTCGATTTGGAACCCTACCATTTACCAGAAGATTTAGGGTATGTGGAGGGGCGACTAGAAGGGGAAAAACTCACGATTGAAAATAAATGCTATCAAACCCGACACTTTCGCAAGCTCCATTTGGAATTAGCCCAAGTCGGTCAAAACCTTGATATTCTGCATTGTGTGATGTTTCCCAGAGTCGAGTATGATATCCCCATGTTTGGGGCTGATTTAGTCGGGGGACGGGGGCAAATTAGTGCGGCTATTGTGGATTTATCCCCAACGCATTTAGACCGCAGTTTACCTTTACCCTATCAAAACCAATTACAACCGCAACCGCAACAAAAGTTTTCCCATCCCCGTGAAATTCCGACTTGGGGGGATATTTTTTCAGAATTTTGTTTATTTGTTCGACCGACAACACCGGAAGAAGAAACTCAATTTTTGCAAGTGGTGACGCAATATTTGAAAGTTCATTGTCAATATGCGATCGCTCAAACTCCGATTTCCGAAGAAAAACAATCGGAAATTATTGCAGGTCAACAACGTTATTGTACTCAACAACAACAAAATGATAAAACTCGCCGTGTCCTAGAAAAAGCCTTTGGTGAAGAATGGACTAATTATTACATGACAACGGTTTTGTTTGATAGCAGTGAAAAACTAACAGCCTAAAAAAATTAAGCCCGTTATTAGATCAATCCAGATATCTTTAAGAGCTTGAATCTGGTAAAAGTTGATTTTCTCTGTTGACAACTTTTTCTAATCGGCTAGATTCAGCTTTTGCCTCTTTAATGAGGATATCCCAATCATCAGGAGGATGACCGTTTTCAAGCATCTTTTTAAAGACTCGGTAAACATCTGTTTTACTACCATAAACTCGCTTCGAGTCTTGATCATTGACCCAAGCGAATACAATAATTTTTTTTTCTTGATGATACCTAAAAAACAGTCGATACTGTTGAAAAAATTTAGCTCTAAACCAGTGTTTATAATCGTCGCCTAGAGTAGTTCCTTGACGATACTCATTGCCTGTAGGATCTTGAGGAATAACTTCAAACACAAGTTTAGTTATGGCAGCTAAACGTTTGGTAGTATTTTTTTTTCGATAATTTTCAGGATCTTTTTTACGAAGAAGTTCAACTTGCGTCAAAAGTTCTTCAAATTGATCTATAAAAAGTGAATGGGCGAAGATCTTCCACCCATTGATGATTAGTGGCTGACTTGAAGACAAATTTATTCATCCTGATCAGATAGAGGTGCATTAATATCGAACTCAATATCAGCAACCAAGGAATTAACACGGTGGAAGTAATCAGAACTAATTGCTTGAATATGTTGAGGATTATTTGTGATATCTTGAGCAATAAAACTCAGAAATTGTCCCAATAACGGATCATTCTCTGGCTGTTCAGCACGAGATAGGATCACTTGACCGTTTGGTTGAATGGTGTATTGAATTTTATCGTGCTTATTCAAGCCCAAAGCTTTTCGCACATTACTAGGAATTGTAGTCTGATATCGGTCAGTTAGAGTCGATTCGACTTGAAAAGTTGATTTTGTAGCCATGAGCATTTTTAAGTTAATTTAGTCAGATATTCTTCAATGGTAATGCAGTTGCATTGTCTTGTCAAGAGGAGTCTGCCTGGGTGAGCCTGCTACTATCAGACATCAAGTTGCCAAACTAACAAGCTATTTTCTTAATTCAATTAAGTAGATTCTGATTTACTGCTTTTTTTGCGTTGAGTTTTGCCTTGAGTTTTACCTTGGGTTGTTTCTTCATGGGGAGTCTCATGGGGTGATGATTTAATTCCCCCAGGTCGAGTTGTGCGGAAGGTAACATTGACTCCTTCATTAGATTGTTCTAATACTAAAAGAGGAGTTGGTTTGGCTTTTTGATCCCATTCAATATGAACAATGCGCCCTTGAATCGTGGGTTGCCAATTATCATGTTCATCGGAGGGACTTAAATAGGTTTCCAAACAATCAATAATTTCATTAATTGTGGTTGATGTGGACTGAGTGGGTAATTTCATTAGTCGAACTTGAATCCGAAATAACACTCGTTTTTTGGAGTCTCCAGCAATACCTGTTTCATATTCAACATCAAAGATAGAATCCACTTGACGGGCTGTTCCCGCATTGCTTTGTTCTCCAATGGCGGCTTGAGTTGGACGTAAGGCGATGGAGATTTGTTGTTTAACTTTCATCTTAATTTGAACGATAATGGCATAGTGGAAAATATCCTCCCCCATCCGCATTCTTAAATAATCTAAGTTAAATTCCCGCGAGTGAATTAAATCGGGATTTTTCTCCATTTTAGCAATAGTACCGACCGCTAATTTATATTTTTTCTGTAGCTCTTTATTTCTAAAAACTTCCGTATTGAATTGTTTGTTAAGGGCGCGAATTTTAAATCGATAAAAAATTGTACTTCCCAACAATAAAACCAACAAAAGACCAGCAGCCACCATCCAAATTAAATCACTACCCAGTTTGGCAGTTATAGCTGGATGGGGTTTCGGAGGAGTTGCTGCGAGCCAGGGCTGAACGAGGATAATTTGATTAGACATACGTTATAATGACTAAACTGTAGACTCAATTTTCAGAATTTTGGATAAAACGGTTTAAAGGGAACCAGAATATGTTAAACTGAAAACAGTAGGACGACGGTACATCTGTAGTCTTTTAACGATCTGATTAAATTTATTTCCATTGCTTGTGTTTTTTCTCCTTTAATGTTATTGAAAAACCCTATTCTTTTCGGTTTGATAAATTTCCGATCAGGCTATTAAGAGAAACAAAAATAAACCCCTGATCTTGCCATGATGACCCTATTTAATTCCAAGTTATCAAAGATTCCATTCCATTGCCTAGTATTTGGAAAAAAATCAGTGAACGGTTCAGGTTAGTTCAATCTTTAGAATTTTACTGATCCTATCCTCAACAGGAGACTTGACAGTTCTCTCTCTGTAATACGGTCATGCTTAAGTTTTTATGCCACAGTGCCAGCCCGGTTTATTCTTCTACTCTACTGCTATTCTAGCTAAGAGTGTTTCCTGTTCCCTTGATTTTGGTATTGCGTTGTGAGTTATGAACCCCTACACCACAAATACCGTCCTCAAACCTTTGGCCATTTGGTCGGACAAGAGGCGATCGCAACCACCCTCACGAATGCGATCGAGTCTCAACGTATCGCCCCGGCTTACCTATTTACCGGGCCAAGAGGAACGGGAAAAACCTCCAGTGCCAGAATTTTAGCCAAATCTCTGAATTGTTTGGCCAATCAAAACCCAACGGCGACACCTTGCGGGGTTTGTGAGGTTTGTAAAGGAATTACTAATGGATCAACTTTAGATGTAATTGAAATTGACGCGGCTAGTAATACCGGGGTTGATAATATTAGAGAATTAATTGAGCGAGCACAATTTGCCCCGGTTCAATGTCGGTATAAAGTATATGTTATAGATGAATGTTTAACCGGAGATAGTTTAGTTCAAACCCGTGAAGGACTCATCCGAATTGATAATCCCAGATTGAAAGGAAAACAAGTTTTAAGTTATAACGAAAACAGAGGAATTTGGGAATATAAAAAAGTTTTGCGATGGTTGAATCAAGGAGAACGTGCCACCCTTGTTATTAAAACAAACAATTACGAAATTAGATGTACAGGTAATCATTTATTAAGAACAGAAACAGGATGGATAGAAGCCAAAAACGTCAGAGAAGGAATGAAGATATTATCCCCTGTGAATGTGGGTGTGGAACCTTCATTTACAAATGGGGAACAGATGGCAAAATCCGAAGATTTTCCAGAGGACATCAATTTTATGGAAATGCCTATGGCAAAAAATCCTATAACTTGGATGTCATCATGGAACAAGCAGAAGTTATTCAACCTTTCTGTGCCTGTGGGTGTGGAGAAAAACTGGATGTTCCCCAATTTCTTCAACAAAAAGGTAGAGGACTTCAAAGTATTCAAAATCACTGGGAAAAACATCCTTACAGAAAAGGACACGGAATCTGGGATAAAAGAACCGAAAATTTTTTGGCTAAGTCCGCAGTTTTGTCAATCGATCAACTTGGGCTTATCTATGGAACTTTACTCGGAGATGGTTCCATCACCTATCCTAACAAAAATAGCCGATTTCCCAGATTGGCTTGGACACATGGAGACAAGCAAAAAGAATGGATGGAATACAAAGCCTCTCAATTGTCAGACTTACGACCTAAATTACGAATTACCCCCAATAAAGGGTATGGAAACCTATCCGTTTGTTGTCATACCGCTTGTCATCCCCAACTCCAAGAAGTCTTTAATGTTGTTAAACCAAACGACAACAAAAAAATCGTTTCTATCGACTGGCTTAACCGGATTAATTCAGAAGGACTTGCCTGGTGGTACATGGATGATGGAACACTTATCCTTAGCCCAAAAGGAAGCCCTAGAATTAACTTTTGTACTGAAGGATACTCCGGTGAAGAAAATCAAATCATTGCCAATTGGCTCACCGCAAAAGGATATCCAGCCACAGTACAATCCTATACAAAAGCAAAGTCAGGTCAACTCTACTACCGGATTGCCTTGGGTGCTGAAGTCACAAGAAAATGGCTGTCAGACTTTGAACAGTATTCAATACCATCAATGGAATACAAGTTTAGAAACAGTCGTATATGTTCAAGCCGAAGGCATCGCTAAAGTTTATGATATTGAAGTAGAAGATCATCATAACTTTGTCGCAAATGGACTTTTAGTTCATAACTGTCATATGTTAAGTACGGCCGCGTTTAATGCCCTCTTAAAAACCTTAGAAGAACCTCCAAATCGAGTTGTATTTGTATTAGCAACAACCGATCCACAACGGGTTTTAGCTACTATTATTTCCCGGTGTCAACGGTTTGATTTTCGGCGAATTCCCTTAGATTCAATGGTTAAACATTTACAATATATTGCCCAAGAAGAAAATATTAATATTGCTGATGATGCTGTTTTTATGGTAGCTCAAATAGCCCAAGGTGGGTTAAGGGATGCGGAAAGTCTACTGGATCAACTCAGTTTATTATCCGGTGAAATTACGGTTGAAAAAGTTTGGGATTTAGTGGGGGCAGTTCCTGAACGAGATTTAATCAGTTTGTTAGAAGCGATTGATTCAGGCAATACCGCTATTATTTTAGATTGTATTCGTAATCTGCTTAACCGAGGACGGGAGCCTTTAATTGTACTGCAAAATTTAGCCGGATTTTATCGAGATTTGTTAATCGCTAAAACTGCACCTGATCGTTCTGATTTAGTGGCTTTAACTCAACCAACTTGGGAACAACTGCGTCAATTTTCTCAACATTGGGATAGTAATATTATATTAGCAGGTCAAAAACATTTACGAGAAAGTGAAGTTCAAATTAAAAATACAACTCAACCGCGTTTATGGTTGGAAATTATCTTATTAGGTTTACTTCCCGCAGCGTTACAAAAATCTGTTGTCACTCAAGCGGTTTCTGTTGTTCAAACGTCTCAAAGAACCGTTCAAACCCAACCCGAAACCGTCCCATTTGTTCAACGTTCAGAACCTTCATATCCTCCTCAAAACCCGGTTAATCTTCCTGTTTCTCAACCTAATTCTACCCCTGAACCTCAACCGCAAGTTAAAGCAAAAATTCCCACAACTCCCGCAGAACCTCCTATTGTCAATGATACTAATTTAGATCAAATTTGGCAACAAGTATTAGCTTGTATTGAACTCCCAGGAACACAAGCTTTCTTTCGACAAAACGGGCGTTTAATCCAGTTTAATTCGGAAGTTGCATATATTAAAATGAAATCTGAACCCCTACTAAAAATGGTAACCAAACCAAAATTATCCAGTTTAGAAAAAGCATTTCAACAAGTTTTTGGTCATCCTGTTAAAATTAATTTTGATACTGGAGGCGGAACATCTTCCTATCGAGTTCAAGAAGTCACTCCCCCATCTCCATCTCCATCTTATACTCCTGTTGAGAATTCTAGGGTTTCTTCCCCAGAAGTTTCACAATCTCCTGTTATTAATACTCAAGAACAACAACAAATTTCTGATTCTCAATCTCAGGATATTCCAAAATTCAATAAAATAGAAGAGGTTAAAAATAATTCATTTCAACTTCTTGAAACAACAAGAAAAGTTAAAGAAACTGTTGAATTAACTCCTGAAGAAGCTGATGCTAAAGAGGTTGAGATTGCTTCTCAAAAATTAGTTGAATTTTTTAAAGGAAAAATGATTAAATTAGAAGAAAAACAAACCTCTCAAACAGCTATTTTTGAAGAGAAAAAACCTGTAGAAACAACAACCTATCCTTTGGAAATTAATCAAGATGAAAATTTTATAGAAAATGATGATGATTTGGAATTTTAAACAGGAGTGCGAGCGTCCTCGCTCGCTAATTTTACGCTTTGAGGATTGCTATATATATTTTAAAATTAATTATTCTAGCTTTTAGATTATTATGCTATTTTAAAATTAATTATTCCAGCGAGCGAGAACGCTCGCACTACAAGAGAAACCTACTAATTTATTGAGGGACTAGGGAGGTTTTTTGTAAGGGGAAACCTAAGAGTTCTCGCTGTTCTAAATAGCGTTGGGCGACTCGTCTGGCTAAATTGCGAATTCGACCAATATAACGAGTGCGTTCTGTAACCGCAATTACTCCTCTAGCATCCAATAAATTGAAACTATGGGAACATTTGAGAACATAATCTAAACTCGGTAAAACTAATCCTTTTTCGATTAATTGTTCCGCTTCTTGTTCATATAATCCAAACAAAGTAAACAAAAATTCTGGGTTAGAAGCTTCAAAATTATAGGTACATTGTTCTATTTCTCCCTGTAAGTGAACATCCCCATAATTAATGCTATCAGTCCATGAAATTTTGGTCATTGCATCCACATTTTGCAGATACATGGCTAGACGTTCTAAGCCATAAGTAATCTCAATCGAAACGGGACGACAATCAATACTTCCGCATTGTTGAAAATAGGTAAATTGAGTAATTTCCATCCCATCTAACCAGACTTCCCAACCCACACCCCAAGCGCCTAAAGTCGGAGATTCCCAGTTATCTTCCACAAAGCGAATATCATGATCTTCGGGGTGAATTCCTAATAATCTCAACGAGTCTAAATAAACCTCTTGAATATTATTAGGAGAGGGTTTAATTAACACTTGATATTGATAATAATGTTGAAAACGGTTCGGGTTTTCTCCATAACGGCCATCGGTGGGACGACGACAGGGTTCTACATAGGCGACAGACCAAGGTTCAGGGCCAATTGCTCGTAAAAAGGTATGGGGGTTCATCGTTCCCGCCCCTTTTTCGGTATCATAGGATTGGGCAATCAAACAGCCGCGATCGCTCCAAAACTGATTCAGTGTGGCAATAATTGATTGAAAATTCACGGGAGGCAATGCTTCTCTAATTGTTTTTACATTAATCAATTTTACCATTAATTTTTGGGCATGGATGAAATGCCTTTAAATAACATCACTAACCCCCCAATTAAAATAGCGATCGCAATTCCCCCCATAATCGCATCCAATAACCCTATATTTTCCATTATTGTTAATCTCCTATGATTCTAATTCTACCCTAACACAATTCGTTTTTATTGATAAAATAAATATATCCATTAATTCACCGAAAGGCAACATCAATGACAATCGCCCTTTTACAATGGACAATAGAAGACTATCATCGCATGATTGATGCTGGAATTCTGGATGATCGATCTGTTGAATTATTGAATGGTCAAATTATTAAAATGTCTCCCGAAGGAATTACCCACGCTTATTTTAGTGATGCTACAGCAGATTATTTAAGAAATTTATTAGAAAATCGGGCAAAAGTTCGGGAAGGAAAACCGATTACGTTATTTAAATCTAGTTCTGAACCCGAACCCGATCTTGCTATTGTTGAACCCTTGGGAAGTGTTTATTTAGAACATCATCCCTATCCCAATAATATTTTTTGGTTGATTGAGTTTTCTAATTCCAGTTTAACAAAAGATTTAGAGCAAAAAAGCCAGGTCTACGCAACAGAAAATATTCGAGAATATTGGGTTGTGAATTTGCGAAATCAAACGTTAATTGTATTCATAAGTCCTCAACAGGGTGAGTATCAATCTCAAGAGATTTTAACCCAAGGAGACATTTACCCTCTGGCTTTTCCTGATGTGGCGGTTTCTGTTCAGAGGTTATTAGTTGTTTAGAAAAAGATTGTTCACATTTTCCCTAATATTTTTCCCTAAATTTGTAGGGGCGGGTTCTGCAAAAATATTAAAATCCCACCCTTAAACTATATAAACCCGCCCTTTTATTTAATCCTTGAAGAAAGAGGGCGGGTTTACAAAGATTAACCGTAGGATGTTAAGAACCCTACGGAACCCGCCCCTACAAATTAATGTTATTGTAGGTTAATAAATTTATTCATATAGCGTTAGTTTAATCTTTAGTTTATAATAGAATAGGCTATTGTTATAAAAATCATGTTAAGACAGTCTAAGGAAAAATTTTTGCTCAAGTCTGAAGCATTACTCGAAGAATTTATCTGGTTACATCTCAAACCTTTGCTTAATTTAGATCCCGTTAAAAAACAATATTTTATTAATAAACAAAATCGTTCTGATATATTAGGAGTTAACCCAGAAGGAAAATTAGCGATTTTAGAGCTTAAAAAAGGAGAAGGAAAAGGGAGTATAGATCAACTATTAAGATATCAAGATTTTTTCGGGAAAGAATCTCATCAAGATCCTAATTTTGAACGAGTAGATTTTAGTAAAAAATTTCTTTTAATTGCGATCGCTGCATATTTTAATAGTTCCACCATTGATTATGTTCTAAAGATGATTCCTGAATGTTTATTATTAACCCATGAAGTGAAACAATACGACAATGGAGAATATTTTTTGGTTTTAAAAAAACTTGATAATAGAATTTTATCAAAAATTTCAATTGAAATCATAGAAGATTCATTATTTGAGTCTTTACCTTCCTTTATTCAGGGATATTTGTTAGACAAACCAGAAATTAGAGAAAGAGTTTTATTAATCATTCAAAAAATTCTATCCTATAGTCCTGATCTAAGTTTAGAGACTCAATATAATTCTTCTTCAAAAGAAATATTTTTTGCGAAATTCAATAAAAAGGGTGAGCTATTAACTGATAAAACTTGCGTATCTTTTGTGTATCATCCAGAAGAAAAAGGTCTGAAAATATATGTTTATTTTCCCACTCTTTTTCCAAGACTATACAAAAACATTAAAGTAGTAACTACTATTAGAATATATACTGATGATTATATAAATGTTGAAAAATTTGAAGATTTATATACTGCTTGTTATAGAGATAATCCTTATTATCCTTTAAGAACAACAGAAATTAATGAAGTTTATAAGAGTTTTCAAGATTATTATATCAATTATCGAAAATATATGAAATCTCGTCAAAAGCTAAGACCAGTTGATGCTTATGATTTTACTTCAGTAGACAGTATAATACAAATAGCTTTAGAGGATTGGTCTGTTAGATAATATTTGTGTTATACTAAAAAATACTATATTCTTCTAATATTCGCTATCTTGATTTAATCTTTCAGAACAATCCTTATGGCAAACTCAACTCTAACAACAAAACAAATTATTGATATGATCCGACAATTAACGCCAGAACAAAAACGGATCGTGTTGCTAGAACTTGTGAAAGCAACAGAAACCCAACGTCAAGAACGCTTAGACTATGGTGAAAGTCAATTGCGAAGATTGTGTACTGAAAGAGGAACCAATTGGGATACTTTATCTGACGAAGAACGCGAGGATTTTATTAATGATTTAATTCATGAGGATAGACCATGTATCCAATAGTTGTATTTGATACGAATGTATTGCTATCTGGTCTGGGTTGGCGAGGTAGTCCTTATCGATGTTTGGAATTAGCTAGAACAGGTCAAATTAAGGCGATCACTTGTCAAGAATTATTGGATGATTTGCTGGAAAAGTTAGAGCAAAAACTCAATTTTACAGATGCTCAAATTACAGATACTTTATCCGATTTATTGAGTTTCTTACAGGTCGTCAAAATTTCTAATACTCTTAATGTTATCATCACTGATCCTGATGATAATATGGTGTTAGAATGTGCAGTTATTGGTCGGGCAAATTATAGTCGGGCAAATTATATCGTAACTGGAGATAAAAAACATTTACTTCCTTTAAAAAATTATCAAGGAATTGAAATTGTGAATGCGGCAGATTTTTTAAGTTTAATAGCTCAGAAATGATAAAATTTATAAAAATCAAGAAGTCTGGAAAATATTCTGCACCATTTGTTGATTAGAACGCATCACAGCATTATCTAACGCTGCGACTTCTCCTGAGTCCAAATACCACTCTAACGCCCCTAAATTATCCTTAGCTTGCTCTAGGTTTTTTGCCCCAGGAATGGGAATTGTGCCTTTACAAATACACCAATTTAAAGCAACTTGTGTTAAGGTTTTAGACCGAAATTCTGCAATCTCTTTCAGAGTAGCTAAAATCGGTTGAATTCCAGGTAATAATTTTCTAAATAATCCCCCGCGAATTCCTTTTGGTAAAGGAGTATTTTCTGAGAATTTTCCGGTTAATAATCCCAACCCTAACGGACTATAGGCAATTAATTGAATTCCCAATTCATCACAAACTTCTTTTAACCCTAATTCCGTGACTGGATAGGTCGATAATAAAGAATATTGTACCTGTAAAGTTGAAATCAGAATCCCCCGATCTGCTAATTTTTGATATACTTTTTTTAACCGTTTTGGCCCATAATTCGATAACCCAATTCCTTTAACTAATCCCTGTTCATATAAATCCCCTAAACCTTCTAATAAATTCCCTTCTTGCCAAGGTGCATAATTAGCTGTAGACCAGTGCATTTGTACTAAATCTACATTTTTTCCTAACCGTTTGGCGGAATTTTCACAGGCATTAATTATTGATTTGCGGGTTAATCTCCAGGGATAGGGAGCTAATTTTGTAGCGATACAAATTTGGTTTTGATTTATTCCTTGATACTGTTGAGAAAACTGTCCTAAAAGCGATTCACTGCGTCCGTTTAGTTTACCTGTTCCATAGGAATCTCCCGTATCAAATAAGGTGACACCCTGACTGACACATAAGTTAAATACTTGTTGTAACTGTTCATCCATACTGGGATCATAACCCCATAATAGGCGATTTCCCCAGGCCCATGTTCCACATCCCATCGCAGGAAGATCTAATTTTTGACGGCTTTCCATAGGTGCGTGATTTTCCAGAATAACGAATCTTTTAAATACTGATTATTATTTTTGTTTTAACACAACTAATGTAATATCATCAAATACCTTCTGATTAATTCTAGTTCGGGAATTACATCAATAATAACTTGACCATTTACCCCTAGACTGGCTAATAGTTTTTCCCGCCATTTATTCAGTTCTGCTTCAGTTTCAGTTAACAAGTGTTTGATTAATTCTCCTAATGCTTGAACCACCGCACTATAGGGAATATTTCGCTGAAATTGGTCAAATTTACCCGCGATAAAACAACCTCTTTTTTCGGTAATTGGTTTATAAATTTCTCGCACTAATGCTGATTTTCCTATGCCAGAATATCCGGCAATTAATATTAATTCAGAACCCCTAAATTCATTATTTTCTGGGGATAATGATGGATGACTGACTCGATCAAAAGCTGTTAATAAAGTTTGGATTTCTGCCTCTCTTCCATATAATTTTTGGGGAATTTGAAATTTATCGGAAATATCTTGAGTCCCTAAGGTGAAATTTTCTATATTTTCTGTGGATTGTAATTGTTGTAAACAATTTTCTAAATCTGCTTTTAATCCCCAAGCACTTTGATAGCGTTCTTCGGCATTTTTTGCCATTAATTTCATCACAATATTGGCTAGTACCTGGGGAATTAATGGGTTAATTTCTGAGGGTGCTAAAGGTTGTTTTGCAATATGACAATGGACTAATTCTAAATCATCGTCTGTTTCAAAGGGCAGTTTTCCGGTTAACAGTTCATAAAAAGTAACCCCCAAGGAATAAAAATCTGTGCGATAGTCTAAACTCCGATTCATCCGCCCGGTTTGTTCCGGGGAAATATAGGCTAAAGTTCCTTCTAATACGTTGGGGTTTTTTAGTGTGGGATTTTCTCTTGTTAACCGCGTAGAAATCCCGAAATCAATAATTTTTAATTGTTGGGTTTCTGGGTTGAGTACGATATTGGCAGGGCTAATATCTTTATGGATAAGATTGGCAACGTGAACTTGTCCCAAGCTGGTAGAAACTTTAATGGCAATTGAGAGAAATTCGCCTAAATTAAACTGATGATTTTCTCTCAATATTTTCAAAGATTCGCCCCCAAAATCTTCGACAAACATCACCAATGTATTTTGATATTTTTCTAAACCGTAGGCTTTAACTACACCCTCTTTGTTAAGGGTGTTAGTTAGTTCATATTCTTGTTTATAGCGAGTCAGTTCCGCAGGTGTAGGATAATCTTGTTTGAGGACTTTGAGGATGACACTTTGGCCATCAGTCTCGCGAATGCCACGATAAACTTCTGAGTTGGCACTTTCATAAATTTGAGTGAGAATCTGATAGCCGTCAATTTTTAGCATTTTTAGTTTCTTGGGCTGAGGGTTTGCGCTGCAACAAATCACCCTACGGTGTTTAACAGCTTTGATCTAATAATAATAAAGTTTGTAACAATATATTTGCTCCTTGGGTACAATCTTCGGGGGATGTATATTCGGCTTCAGAATGGCTTACCCCCGCTTGCGAAGGAACAAAAATCATCCCCATATTGGTCATTCGTCCCATTTCTAAGGCATCATGTCCGGCACGACTGGGAAGAGACAAATAACTTAATTCTAATTGTTGACAAACGGATTTAATACTGTTTTGAATTTCTGAAGCAGCTAAGGATGGTTTAACGATAAGTAAAGGTTGGATCAAAATTTGAGTATTTGTTGAATGCGCGATCGCAATTATTTTTTCTTGCAATAGTGCTACCATTTCTTCTAAACAATTCTGAGATAAATCTCGCATATCAACTGATAGTTCCACCTGTCCTGGGATAATATTAACAGCATTCGGTAATACATTAATATATCCCACCGTTGCGACCAGTTGAGATGGCATTTTTAATGCAATTTCTCGCACTCCTAAAATTAATTCTGCCGCCGCTATTAACGCATCCTGTCGCATTTCCATTGGCGTTGTTCCGGCGTGGTTTGCTTCTCCAATAATCGTAATTTTTAGGCGCTGCATTCCCACCACTCCTTGAACAATACCAATAGAAACCCCCTGGCGTTCTAATATCGCTCCCTGTTCAACGTGCAGTTCCACAAACACCGCCATATCCGCTCGTAAACGTTGCGCTGTCCGCAATTGTTCCCAACTTCCCCCCACCCGTTCTAAACAGTCTTGAATAGACTCTCCCGTCTTAGATTGATAACGGTCTGGGTTATCGAGTAACACCGTTCCCGCCATCGCCTGACACCCAATCATTGTACTTTCTTCATCGGTAAATACAATCACTTCTAACGGATGGTGCAGTTGCAGATGGTTCTCTTTTAAAGTTTGTGCTACTTCAATACCTGCTAATACCCCTAAAACGCCATCGTAGCGTCCCCCCGTTGGCACAGTGTCCAGATGGGAACCCGTCGCCAAAACAGGTGCGGTGTCATTCTGACCGGGATAACGTCCAATCAGATTTCCAGCTGCATCGGTTCTGACAGTCATTCCCGCTTCTAACATCCACTGTTTCACCGTAGCACGCGCCTGTAAATCTTCTGGGGTAAAAGCAAGGCGACAAATACTTCCTGAAGGCTGTTGACCAATCTCAGCTAAGTGATTAATGCGGTTGTGAAGGCGATCACTATTAATTCTCAGTTCTGTGATTACATCCATAATTTTTAATAGGGAATTGGGAATTGGGAATTACGAATTACGAATTACGAATTACGAATTGGGAGAAAAAGAGTTCACAACCCTTGATTTTTTCAATAGTCTATATCAATAATCGAAATATTTACTACTGACGACTGATTGGGAGATAGAGGCTAATAACTTTAGCCTGTTCCCTGTTCCCTATTCCCTATTCCCTATTCCCTCCTATTATCTATGACTAACAAAACTAAACGCATCTTCATTTGTGGTTCTGCTCTGCGGGGTCAACCGGATCATGGTAATTTGGGAGACGCACAATTTATTAAAACTGCCAAAACCAGCCCTCTGTATCGGTTACACGCGGCGGCGAATAGTTGGCATCCGGCCATTTATAAAATCGGAGGCGGAGGAATTTCCATTCCTGGGGAAGTCTATGAACTCTCCTTAGAACAGTTTGAACACCTGGTCTCCACCGAACCCCCGAATATGTATCCTGGGGATGTGGAATTAGAAGATGGGGAAGTTTTAACCGCCATGCTTTATCCCCGTGAATTAATTGAACACTATCAATGGCCTGATATTTCTAACTTTGGCGGTTGGGTTGCTTATAAAAACTCCGCCGCCAGATGATGTACAATGGCTAATCCTAATCCTAATCCCCCGTGCGATCGCGTGGTGGAACCATCCGCTTGCCGAAAGCGTTCAAAAACAAGAAAGACATGGGATGCTTGGTAGCCTCGCCTCTTTAGAGCGAGGCGGAAAAGCGACTCAAGCGGTTTTAACCGCATTCAATCAATAGTGATGTGGATCTTCAATATATTTTTGAATTGTTGTCGCACTGACATTACCTGCGGTGCTGAAGAAATAACTTTTGCTCCATAGACTAGGTAATTTTAATAACTCAGGGAATTCTTTGCGAAGAATGTTAGAGGATCTTCCTTTCAAAAACTTAACAATTAGATGAATTGGAATTGTCGGAGGGAACTCAATAAAGAGATGGACGTGATCAGGAGCTATCTCACAAGCACGAATATCCCATCCTTTTTCTGTTGCCAACTCCTGCCAGATTTGATAAAGCCTGTTGCGAATATCGCCTTTGAAAACAGGCTTTCTTCTTTTTGGGACAAAAACCAGATGGACAATAGATAGTCCAACAGAGTGATTATAGTGTTGATATTCAAAACTTTTCTTTCTCATTGGCAATTTTCCATTTAATAGCTATAATGTTGATAATCTTACAATAAACAACAGAAAGATGTATGGATGCCAACAGGTTCTAATTCATGCTAGTCCTGATGTTGAGGCAGTTATCGAGTATCTTTGCTCTGAGTCCAACAAGGTCTATAATTGCGCTCTCTATTACGCTAGGCAAATGTTTTTCAAAAAGAGAGCTTTTGTTAACAGAGGAGCCATTTGTTCTGAGATGTCCAAAAGTGCTAATCGGCATTTTAAGGCAATGTATGTTTCCTCTGCTCAACAATCTTGTAATTCAGTAGCAGAGGCAATGAGTTCTTATAAAGAACTTCTCAAATTATGGAATACTGGAAAATTAGAAGAAAAACCCTGCCCTCCTAAATACAGAAAGCAAGGACTTTTTACGGTTTCCTATCCAGTTCGATGGTTGAAATTAACCTCAAAAGGAATCAGAATTCCTCTAGGAAAGCAAATAAAAGCATGGTTTGGAATAGAAGAAATTCATCTTCATAAGCCATCAAATCTTGAATGGCAAAATATCAAAGAGGTGAGGATTCTGCCTCGTAATCGTTGTTTCTATGCTGAATTTGTTTATGTCATTGAACCGGAAAAAATTCCTGTCAATCCCAACTATGTTCTTGGTATAGATCATGGGATAAATAATTGGCTAACCTGTATTAGCAATATCGGCACTGGATTTATTGTTGACGGTAAGCACCTGAAATCTTTAAATCAGTGGTATAACAAGCAAGTTGCTCGTCATAAGAATGGTAAACCTCAAGGTTTTTGGAGTAATTCTTTATCCACTCTAACCGAAAAACGTAATCGTCAAGTTAGAGATGCAATTAATAAAGCTGCGAGATTAGTAATTAATCATTGTCTCGCTTGGGGCATCGGTCGTATTGTTTTTGGTTGGAACAAGGGACAAAAAGATGGTGCTTCTCTTGGTAAAAAAGGGAATCAGAACTTTATCCAGATTCCCACTGCCCGTTTAAAAACTCGTATTCAAGAACTTTGTTCCCGTTATGGAATTGAGTTTATAGAAACCGAGGAATCTTATACATCCCAAGCCAGTTTTCTTGATAGCGATTCTCTACCTATTTATGGTGAAAAACCCGACGGGTGGAAAGCTTCAGGGAAGCGTGTTAAACGAGGTTTGTATCGCACTGCTCATAATTTGTATATCAATGCTGATTGTAATGGGTCAGCAAATATCATTCGTAAAGTAAGCATAACGCTAGGAATCAATCTGGGCGGAGTGTCTAGGGGCGCATTGACTACGCCTTTAAGAGTCCGTCTTTGGACTGTTTAAGAATCCCCGTCGCGTTACTCGCGGGGAGTGTCAAGATAGTCTAACTAATCACGTTTGGTTGTTCAGGGTTTTCGGTTTACCCATGAGTTAATATGGCGGGAATGCTAAATCTGGTCAGACAGGATCATTAGGTGTGAGGAAACATGACAAAAGGAATCAACCAAGAACAGGATACTGTTCAGAAACAGCCTGTAGATGGGGAAACTTTCTCAAATCAGGAAAAACTTCTACATCATACAGTCTCTAAAGGGAAGTGGAAGAAAAGCCATCAGTTCGGTTTAGCAACGGGTTCTTTACTGCTATTAACTTTATCTTTGATTACCTTCAGTCAAGCAAGTTCAACGGATTTTTTATTAAAAAAAGGCAGTCAAGGAACGGAAGTTAGTCACCTACAACAGCGTTTAAAGGAAGCCGGATATTGGTCAGGGAATATTACCGGGAACTATGACGAATTAACGGAAAATGCGGTTAAAAGCTTTCAAAAAGAGCAAGAAATTGAAGTTAATGGCAAGGTAGATGAAAAAACAAATTCTGTCTTAATAAATACGGCACAAAAGAAAAGTTTATCCTCCCGTTATTTAGATCACAAAGTTGAAGATTTAAACCCGACGACGGATGAACGTCTCAATCCTGAACTTAAACTTCAGAAAAGAATTAAAGGAGATTTAGCACCCAAATCCGTTGTTTATTCAGGAAATGGGTTATTTTTTGTGCAGAATATGATGTATGAACATTCGATTAATGTTTATGATCGTCAGTTTAATTTAATTAAAAAAATTAAGGATGAAGTCAAATTAAGCGATTATGGTTATGCCAATTTTAAAGAGAGTCGATATCAAGGTTCTCCGGTAGAAGTGGCATTTTCTCCCGATGGACAATCGGCTTATATCAGCAATTATGAAATGTTTGGTTCGGAATTTACAAATCCTGGCTATGATACCTGTGAACCTTCCAATCAATTTGATCCCAGTTTTATTTATCAAATTAATACCCAAACTTTAGATATTAAAAATGTAATTCAAGTCGGTTCTGTACCCAAATTTGTAGCAGTTTCTCCGAACAATCGTTGGGTATTAGTGAGTAATTGGTGTTCGGGAGATTTAAGTATTATTGATAGCCAATCTCATCAGGAAATCAAACGTATTCCTTTAGGTCAATTTCCCCGTGGAATTGCCATTGATCCCAACTCAAAACTCGCTTATGTTGCGGTGATGGGAACTTCAGATATTGCGGTGGTTAATTTAGAAGACTATACGGTCAATTGGATGTATGATGTGGGATTATATCCCCGGCATTTAGTGTTAGATAGTTCGGGAAAATATCTATATGTCACCCTGAATGGCGATGATCATGTTGCAAAAATTGATACAAAAACTGGGGAAATTATCAGCAAAATTTTTACCGGAAGTGCGCCTAGAAGTATGGTACTATCGCCAGATAATCGATTTTTATATGTTGTTAATTACTATTCTCACACCGTTAGTAAAGTTCGCACTGAAACAATGGAACTGATCGAAAATGTTACCGTAGATTTAAACCCCATTGGCATTACCTTTGATCCCCAAACGCATCAAATTTGGGTGGCGTGTTATACCGGAAGTCTCATCATTTTGCAGGATAAATTTTAAGGGTTGGGTTATCAATAAACTTCAAACCATCAACCCTTATGGTACGGAAGTTAAGACATCTCTAATATTAGAGAGACAGCTTATCCTTTCCACACAAAAACTTTAGCTTCATATTCCGGTAAATCGATCAGAATATTGTCATCTCCCGATTGAATATCATAATCATTTGTCCACTCATGCCAGGTGCCATTAGCTGGGAAGTGACGAACTTGATAACCACCTAAATAGTTGTCAGAGAAATTTAAAACAACCACGATCCGAGATCCTTGATCATTCCATCGGGTATAAGCTAAAACTTTATTATCAGGATCTTCATGGAAAAAATCAATATTTCCGCTATATAAAGCGTGATTCGTTTCCCTTAAAAAAATCAAGCCTTTGTAATATTGAAATAAACTCTGATTACTCTCATTTTCCAACAATTTCCAATCCAGTTTTGCCGACTCAATTGTTTTCGGTTTATATTCTCCAAATTCTTCCCCCATCCAAATCAGAGGAATTCCTATGGCTGTTATCAATAATGCCACTCCTAATTTCACCCGTTTAAACACCTCATCATCAAAAATTCCGCGATTTCCTAACTCCACAATTAAGCGATTATGATCATGGTTGCCCAAATAATTCACAATATTGTTAGGCCCCATAAACCCTTGACGTTTTCCATCTAAAATATCTTTGAGTTGTTCTAAATCAAAGGTATCGCCACATAAATGATCCGTTAGAATATGATAAAAACTATCATGCCAACAGGCATCCATCGGCCCATCACTGTTAGTAATACTAGGGCTTTCTGGGACATATTCAGCAACGTTATAAAAGGGTTTTACCCTGGCTTCATGTTTGGCTTCCTGCACCACCCACCGCAGAAAATCATAGTTGCCAATTTGCTTGGCAGCATCATAACGAATGCCATCAAGATGATATTCTCGAACCCAGAATCTCACCGTATCCCCAATAAATTTTCGGGCAGGATAGGTGTCTAAATTTTCATCATACAGTTCATAATTAAATTCTGGCCCCCAGTTATATTCAGTATCTTGTTGGCTATGATGATACCAATAATCATGATCAATTTGAGTTAAAGGACAGAAAGCTTCTGAATGGTTATAAACACCATCAATTAACACTCTAATTCCTCGTCCATGACATTCATCAACCAGGTTTTTTAATTGTTCAGTTGTGCCATAACTGGACTCCGAAGCAAAGAAATAGCGAGGATTATATCCCCAACTATGATCTCCCGGATGTTCTTTGACTGGCATTAATTCAATCGCATTCACCCCTAATTCACACAAGTAATCTAACTTTTCGATAACGTGCTGATATTTACCCCGTGCAAAGGAGTCATCTTCTCCGCCTGAAAAATCCCCGACGTGCATTTCATAAATCACTAATTTATGATCAGGTGGTAAGGGTTTGTCATCATGTTTCCAAACATAAGTATCAATGATTTTTTCCCCTTCTTTAATCCGAATAATTCCATTTTGAGTCGAATCATCAATATCAGTGGCGTAAGGATCAACAATTTCTATCCATTCATCGGGTTCTAAAAACCAACTTCTTGATCGCACTCGAAATTTATATTGATATGTTCCATCTTTTAACTCAACTTTAGTTCGAAAATAACCATCTTTACCTTTTTTCATGGGAATGTCTTTCCAGTTAGAAAAATTCCCGATTAAGGCTGCTTCTTTGTTGTAAGGAGCAAACAGAGAAAATTCAATTAAATTAGATAAATTAGACATTTTTTAATTCCTTATTATTCATGAAATCAGAGAAATAGGTATCATGTCTAGTTACAAGCCATTAATAAAAAACCCCCTGATTATTAATCTCTTCAGCTACAATCAAGATTGTGTCGGTAAGGCGGTGAATAAATCATCTACCTCAAGGATGAAACCCAAGAAATTCGTGATTTTACTGAAAAAAATAAAAATATCATCTATCTTAAGAAAGAGTTTAATAGAAAATATGAATCCAATAAAAAATATCACTCTGATTTTAATCTAAATCCAATCCTTTTGATTTAAGATGAGAATCATGATCTGACAATTTAACTGTTGAGATCGGGTATGGGCAAGAAGTCAGAAGTAAAGACTTTTTATATAGTCATGCACCAGAACTATTAGAAGAATCAAGGAATAACTTCTATCTTTCTTTAGACGCAAGCTAAACTCTAGCCATCTTTCACCCCATTGAGTAAACTAGAGATTAATCAAGTTAATTCAAGGATAAACCGATGTCAGAAGGTTTTTTACTCAGTCGTCTTCTTTTGCGTTTTGATGCTCCCGATGATGTCCTATTAACGAATTTATCGGCTGTCGTGTCAACGCCGGATGGAAGTTTATGGTTAGGATCTGATGAAGGCACAGGTATTGAGCGACTTTCTCCCATTGAGCCTTATGTTTTTGGTCAGCATCAACATTTTGACTTAGGCAATTTTATGCCTTTAAAAAATCAAGAAGAAGAAATTGATATTGAAGGCTTGGATTATTATGATCATTATCTTTGGTTGGTCGGTTCCCATAGTCTGAAACGTAAAAAACCCAAGGGAAAAGAAGTGAGTGCGGATATACAGCGTTTAACAGAAATAAAAACCGAACTGAATCGTTATTTTTTAGCCCGAATTCCGGTTAAAAATGGAGAATTATTGCCGTCTTTTTCAACTCCTGAAGCAGGAGGTCAAGAGTTCAGAGCCGCTGTGCTTAAAACCTCTGAAGAGGGAAATCAACTGATTGAGGCTTTAAAAACAGATGAACATTTGGGTGTATTTATATCAATGCCTCTAGCTTCTAAGGAAAATGGGTTAGACATTGAAGGGTTGGCGGTTCATGAAAATAAAATTTTCTTAGGATTACGAGGGCCTGTTTTACGGGGATTTGCCATTATTTTAGAATTAGAAGTTGAAGAGAAAAAACCCGGAGTTTTAACCCTCAAAAAAATTGGGGAAAATGGTAAACGATATCGCAAGCACTTTTTTGAATTGAAGGGGTTAGGAATTCGAGAATTATGTTTACAAGGGGAAGATTTAATTATTTTAGCAGGGCCAACGATGGATTTAGATGGAATTATGAAAGTCTATCGCTGGAAAAATGCTTTAGCTCAATCGAGTAATACTCTCTCTTATTTTAATTCTGATGGGTTAGAGATGTTATTCGATCTGCCGTTTTGTCTCGATACTGATCATGCGGAAGGATTAGAACTCTTTAACAGCTTAGGACAACCCGGTTTATTAGTGGTTTATGATTCGCCAAATCCTAACCGAATTTTATCTAAACAGGAAGTGTTTACCGATATTTTCCGCTTGTCTCAATAAAATTTTTAAGGGTTGTCGGTTGACCGTTGACCGTTAACAATCACAGGAAAAAACCCAGTTTTTATGTTTTAAACTGGGTTAGTCCTTAATTTTCTGTGAGCAATTTTAGGGTTTTTTCATCCCGATTAATTTTTTTGGCGATCGCATCCAAAATAGCCTGCTCTGCGGGGGTAATTTCACCCTTTATTTGAGCAATTCGTTGACATTGAGCGAATACAGGAGCAGCAAAATCAGGATGCAGTTGTTCTAATAAATTCTCTAAAGGAATAGGTGTTTCTAAATAGGTTGCGATCGCTTTTACCGCCTCAGAACTTAGATGAGCTTGTTCTAATTCAGGAATCAAATCAGACCCGGATTTTTCGGGATCAGAAGCTAAAATCATTTGGGCTAAAATTTGATCCATCACCTGTTGCTGTTCCTGGGCAAATTGCCAATACTCCTGACTTTTTTCTTGAAACATCTCGGCGGTAACTGGAGCCGTTGTCTGGGGATGAAGTTTTGTTTGATAAAATCGACAGGCAATATAACCTAAACCATAGAGCAAAATGGCATTAGAAGAAGCGCCGATAACTGGCCCTAAACCGGGAATAATTTCCACCCATTCTAAACCCATTTGCAAGGCCATAGAACTGCCAAGGGATAAGCCAAAAATTGCTAAAACTTCCCCTCGACGAATAGGATCATTGAGGTCTAAACCATAAGCTGCCGCAATTTCATAGGTCATTTCAGCTTGTAGTCGAGTTGTGGCGACTAAATCCACTGCAAATAAAGCAACGGCAAGGGGAGGCAAAAAATTTGTAGCTAACCCAATTCCCGCAGCTTGGATGGATTTTTGCACCATTAAACGGTGAGCAATTTGGTTGGGTTTTTCTTGAGGATACTGTTGTTGAAGTTCTCCAACGGTTTGTTGTACCTGTTTAATATTCACCTCACCTAGTAGCACCTCTAACCACCCTTTTCCTAAACTTTTGCTGAGAGTTTTTACAATGGGATGGTGAGTGATCGCATCTACAATTGCGCCTGTTGTTGATGTCGCATTTCCTAAATACTTTTGGGTTTGTAGAGTCGTTTTTTCAAAGAATTCTGTGCTAATAGCAACCAGTTCGACTAACCATTGTTCCGTTGAATTTGCTGTTGATTGGTTCGTTTTTTTTGCTGGGTTTGCTTTAGCTTTTAACTCGCTATTTTGTTCCTGCGCCCTGTAATTGTTTCCCATTGTTGAGCCTATTAACGGTGAAAAATTAATTGTTCATCTCTATGGGTATTGTATAATCAAAAATACCCCTAAAAAAATAATAGAGAGCCACAACCGATAAATCGATTGATTTGACTCTCCGTTTCCACCAGACTAACCAGAGGGAATAAAGGATTGCACCCAGTACGCTTACCAATATAGGGTACGCTCCTCTCATCGTGCCTCTATCTATAGATAGAGATTACCAGAAAAACCTTCAAAGAGCAAACAGTTAATAGCATTTGGTCAGCAGCAAGCCCCAAAATGCACAAACCCGTTGAACAGGGGGAATTATAAGCCGTATTGCGACATTGGACAACTCAACAGCCAAGGGTATTGACGGAGAGGGCGAAACCCCAACCTCCTCAATTGATGTTATGGAAGAACAATTAACCGAGGCGATCGTCTTTATTAATTCCCATTTATCCCCAATTTCCTAACGCTTGAGTGTCTAGAATTGCCTTTAAAAAGATTGAGGTTTGCCTTTCTTCCTAACCTGAATCGATTCAAACTCTCTATCCCATTTTTACTTCTAATTTATGGCACAGATTTTGATCGCAGATGATGATATTACTACACAATTGATTCTGCAACACGCCCTGGAAGAGCAAGGACATGAAGTGTATACGGCTGAGGATGGAGAAATCGCCCTGAGTTTGGCACAGAAACACCATCTTAATTTGGTGATTTGTGATTGGATGATGCCCAAAGTTGATGGTTTAGAAGTGTGTAAAACTATTAAAGCTGATCCGAATCTAGCTTCGGTATTTTTTATTTTATTGACAGCGAAAGAACAGAGTACGGATCGAATTAAAGGATTAGATTCAGGAGCCGATGATTTTATTTCTAAACCGATTGAAATTGATGAAATTTTAGCGAGAGTTCGGTCAGGATTAAGAATTCATAATTTGAATCAACAGATTTTACAAACGAATCAACAACTGATTCAAGCCTTATCTAATTTAAAACAGGCTCAAGTTCAATTGGTTCAACATGAAAAAATGTTGACTTTAGTGCAGTTTGTGGCTGGAATTGCTCATGAAATTAATAATCCAGTAACATTTATTCGAGGGAATATTGATTATGTTTTAGAATATACTCAAAATTTGTTAGAGGTGATTCATCTATATCAAAATATTTATCCTCAGTCTCAACCCGAAATTCAGGCTAAATTACAAGAGCTTGAGGTTGAGTATATTATTCAGGATCTGCCTCAAGTTCTCAAATCAATGCAACAGGGAACAGAACGGATTAGTAATATTATTCAATCATTAAAGAATTTTTCTCGCTTGGATGAATCAGAGAAAAAATTAGCCGATATTCATCAAGGAATTGATAATACATTATTAATGTTGCAAAGTCGTCTGAATGAAAACCTAGATCATCCGATTCAAGTGATTAAATTTTATGGAGAAATTTCGCCCATTATCTGTTATCCTAGTCACTTAAATCAAGTGTTTATGAGTTTGTTAAATAATGCTATTGATGCGATCGCGGAACACCAAAAAAAATCTCCTCTGCTAGAGCCTAAAATTTGGATTAAAACTGAAACCTGTATTTCTTCTAATCCCCATCAAAGCTTAAATCCTTCGATTAAAATTATGATTCAAGATAATGGTATCGGAATTCCTAAAGAAATCGGTCGTAAAATTTTTGAACCCTTTTTCACGACAAAACCTGTGGGTTCAGGAACGGGATTAGGTCTAAGTATTGCTTATCAAATTGTTGTAGAAAAACACGGAGGAACCTTCAGATTTCATTCAGAATTAGGCAAAGGAACGGAGTTTATTATTGAAATTCCTGCCCTTCAATGTTGAAATTCTACTCCATTCCTGTCCTGGATTTTCTACTTCGCATAAAATTCTGGTTTCAAATCCCGTTCCATTAATGCTTCTACTGCCTTTTGCGGAGTAATTTGCTGATTTAAAAGTTGATAAACTTGCCAAGAAATCGGCACAGGAATCCGTTCTCGATGAGCAATTTTAATTAAAACATTTGTGGTATTAACTCCTTCGGCGGTACTTCCTAATTCTGTTAATACTTGTTCTAAGGTTTTACCTTCTGCTAATCCATAACCGACCCGATAATTACGGCTTAAGGAACTGTTACAGGTGGTTAACATATCTCCTAAACCCGATAACCCAAAAAACGTTTCTGTTTGTCCTCCTAAATGGGTTCCAATTCTAATAATTTCTGTTAACGCACGGGTAAGTAACGCCGATTTAGCATTAGTTCCTAACCGTAATCCATCACAAACTCCAGCCGCGATCGCAATCACATTTTTTAAGGTTCCTCCTAATTCTGTTCCCATCGGATCAGAACTGGTATAGACTCGAAATCGATTAGAAGCAAACACCCTTTGTACTATTTTTGCCGCCTCTAAATTTTCACTGGCTACCACTGTGGCGGCGGGTAAACCTTGTTCAATTTCTGCGGATAAATTAGGCCCCGATAAGACTACAATCGGATGTTGAGGAAACAACATTCCCCACAGTTGAGATGGGGTTCGGGTGCTATCAGGATCTAAGCCTTTTGTTGCTGTGACAATAGGAATTTGATCGGGTAATTTTAGAGTTTGCAGCTGTTGGGCTGTTGCTGCTACTCCTCTCATAGAAATGGCAGATATTAAGACATCAACAGAGTTAACAGTTTCTTCTAAGGAATTTCCTAAACGCCGTGACCATAAGCGAACGGTATGACCATTATAACGGGCTAATTGAGCTAAGGCTGAACCCCAAGCTCCTGCACCTAAAATCGCTAATGTTAAGGGTTGATCAGACAGAACGGGGTGAGACATGAGGGTGAAATCTTGGGTCATAAAGGGAATAAAAGTTTAGAAGGTTTTACCATAATATTGAAGTCCGTCCCAAATTCCAGTGACTCCCGGTAAATCACTATAATAAACATTCTTTAAAGTTTGAATTTTTTCGACTAATTTTAATTCTGAGTTCCCCACGGCAATACTATTAAGTCCGGTTTCAAATAAGGGTAAATCGTTTAAGGAATCCCCAGATGTAATCACTTGCTGGGGAGACAAATTTAACAGGTCGATTAATTGGAGCAACGTTGAACCTTTAGCCACACCTTTTGGCAAAATATCTAAATATTTATCCGCAGAAGTAATACACTGAAATCCCGCATCTTGAATTTTTTGGATAATTCGTTGCTGGTTTTGATCCGGTTGATAATAATAGGAAACTCGATATTCAGGGGATAGGGGTTGTAAGGTTAATCCAGGTTCATCGACTAAGAGTTGTTGAGCGAATTCGCTAGAATTTCCCCAAATGTTGGCAATCCAATTTTGTACTTCTGCCACAGGTTTTAAGGTTTTTCCCTCATAAACGGTTGTTCCTACATCCCCAATGATATAATCCGGTCGCGGAATCCTTAATTTTTTGTCGTCATATAAACGCAGGGTGAATTCTAAACTGCGACCCGTGACAAAAATTAGTAATAAGCGATCTCGATGACTCTCCAAATAGTCATAAAATTCCTGTCGTTCCTGTGGAGAACCCCCTAAGAATGTCCCATCTAAATCCGTTGCTAAAACTAAAGTGTTATTCTTAATCATGGTTTCGTTCTGAGTTCTCTTTAGCTTACCTATTTCCTGATCATAAGACAATCAGACAAAAGGATCAGGGTGTCAAGTGTTAAAAACTCGCATTTAGGGCTATCTTAACTCAGAGGCGTTCACGCCTTACCGTTTTGCACTCAAATTAATTATGGATCTCAGTTTTTTTGCTAAGGGTTTAATGATTGGTTTTTCCATTGCTGCTCCTGTGGGGCCCATTGGGATTTTATGTATTCGCCGTTCCTTATCTGAGGGGCATTGGGTGGGGTTTTTTACCGGATTAGGTGCTGCTAGTGCTGATGCTTTATATGGCTTTATTGCTGGATTTGGATTAACTCTAATTTCTAATTTTTTAGTTAGTCAACAAATGGGATTAAAGTTAATTGGGGGATTATTTTTGTGTTATTTAGGCTTAAAAATAGCCTTGGCAAAACCCGCAGAATCAGCGGCAACTCCATCAGGAAAAGTTGTGAGTGCCTATGCTTCAACTTTTTTTCTAACGGTTACTAATCCCATGACTATTTTATCTTTTGTCGCTATTTTTGCAGGATTAGGGCTAGGAAGTGCAAATAATTATTGGGATGCCGGAATTCTCGTTTTGGGGGTGTTTTTAGGGTCAGCATTCTGGTGGCTCATCTTAGTCAGTGGAGTCAGTTTATTCCGGGATCAAATCAGTGCTGATACCCTACAATGGATTAACCGGATTTCAGGAATCCTGATCCTTGGATTTGGTTTGGCTGCATTATTCAGCCTGACAACAAGGAGTTAAATTTTATTTTTGCAATTCTTATCCCTGTTCCCTCTTTTAACAACTAATTTAACAGAATAAATACCGAAAATATAAAAATATTATAATTAGAAACCATAAAAATTATTCAACATTTAACTCTAAACCGGGTAAAAATTTTTTTAAATTCTGTAAAGATTTATCTTGCCAAGCTACTTCTTTAGAGCCTAAAATAATTAATTTAATATGCGTTTTTTTTCGCAATCCCATGACAAATTTTGACAATAAACTAATTCCAGAACTATTGAGAAAAGATAAACTTCTTAAATCCAGCGTCATCATTTTGGGTTCGGTTGCAGTTACTTCTTCCAGTAAGCTTTTAATCGGTTCATATTCAACAGGCCCCCCTAAACTCAGTTCACCTTGGAAACAAATCGTGACGGATTCAGGATCATATTGAACGATATGATCTTCACCTTTAATTTCTTGTATTGCCATTTTTTATACCTCTATACCAATTGTGAAAATAACTCAATTCTACACGGTCACTTGAGCCATTGTTGTAACTAAAATAATTTTTGGCTGCTCTGATATACATTGAAATTTCCAGCCAAGTTTGGCTTGATAATCATTGATCATCGTCAGTAAGCCTAAACCCGAAGAATTATTAGTTTCATCTTCTGCACTCTGTTCAACTTGATGAATATATAACTCATTCGGATCTTCAGTTAATAATTTTTGAATGAAGAATTGAAACTTTTCAGATCCTTCTGAGGTAATCGAATTCGTGGCAAAAATAGCAGCCGTTACCGTTTGGGGATTTTCGATGAAGTGAATGCCAAATCTAATTTTAGATTTCACCCTTTCATTATTGAATTTCATGGCATTTTCTAACAATTCATTCGCCACATAACTAACGCCTCCTTTCCCATGTTTAATCCGCTTTTCTCGGCTAGGATTATCGGCATCTAAGGGTAAAAATGTTGAAAAATAATCAGCTACAAAATGAGCCGATAACAGATTATTGCGCCAGCGTTGTTTGATCGGCCGAGATGTGGGAGTGAACGTCAATTCTAAGGAATCATGATCAGGAGGGAATTGGTGTAAAAAATCTCCAAAAATTTGCACCATAATAACTTTATCTGGGGAAAAACCAATGGGTTATCAAATAATAGCCTTTAGATTTTAGTCAAATTCTGCTCTGTGAAAAACAGAATTTACCTAATCTTAACCCAACAGTACAAAATAATCAAATGATTGAGGACAGATGCAGTTCACTATTTATACTTCCCTTTGAAATCGCTCCTCCTAGCGTTGTTTTAAAATTAATAGGGTAATATCATCAAACTGTTTTTGCTCTCCCATAAATGTCCTAACATCTAAAATCACAGCCTTCTTAATATCCTCAGCCGGATGCTCCCAATTTTTACTGATAACTTTACACAGTCTTTCTAAACCATATTGGGCTTTTTGAATATTTTTAGCTTCCGTAATTCCATCCGTATAAAGAACAATAATATCCCCAATATTTAACTCAATTAACGTTTGACTTATAAATTCAGAAATATCTTCATCTAAACCAATGGGTAATCCTAAATCCATTGTATTAATTCGTTCAACTTTCCCCCCTTGGCGCACAATTAATATTTCCTCATGCTGACCACTGATGCTGAGATGACCATTCTTATAATTTAAAATAGCTAAGGTTAGATTTTTATCCGAATTCATTCGTTGAACATTCCCATAAATAGCTCGGTTCAAAACATTTAAAAACCGAACTGGATCACGTTCTTGAATTTCCTTGAGAACCCGAACAGCAGCCTGGGTCATCACCATTAAAATCCCACTTTCTAGTCCATGACCTGTGACATCTCCAATTCCGATTGTAACAACTTCATTCATATATAAAATATCATAATAATCTCCTCCAACTTCATAGGCAGGTTCCATATAAACCGCAATTTCTAACCCTTCAATTAAGGCTAATTCTTCAGCTTTGGGTAGGATGAGTTGCTGCATTCTTTTGAGTAATTCTAATTCACTACTCATGCGACGGTTATCGAATTTTAAGCATTGATTTAAAGCCAAAATTTTAGCATGAGCCGCCGCTAATTCGGCTGTCCTTTCCATAACTTTTTGTTCTAATGTCTCAAAGGAATCCTGAAGTTGATTCGCCATTTTATTAAAAGAGTCAGCTAGTTCGGTTAGTTCAATAATTTGTTTAATTTTAACCGTTTGATTCAAATCCCCGCTTGTGATTTTTTGAGAGGCGCGATTTAATCTAAGAATAGGTTCAGTAATCCAACGAGCAATTAAAATTCCCATCCCTGTTGCGATCGCTAATGCCACTAAACATAACAGAATAGTTTTTTGGGTATTTGCATTAATTTCTTGCATAAAATCTGACTCAGGAATGGCAACCACAATCAACCAATTTAAGCCGTATTGATCTTGCCAAGGACTTACCCGGACAAAAATATTTTCCCCATCCGATTTAAAATTTAAGGATTGTTCTTTGTGAATTTCACTGAGATTACCAAACTGTTTTAAGAGATATTGACTTGAGGCTTGAATTAACGAATCACGACTTTGAAAAGCACTCAGACGTTGGGATTCTCCATTGACTTCTAAATAGGGTTTTTCATGACTTGAACTTGCCACAATCAACCCATTTCGTTCCAGAATAAAAATTCTACTAGAAGGGCTAACCTTTAAGTGTTTTAGAAAATCACTAATTTGGGTTAAAATTAAATCAATTCCCATGACTCCCACTAATTGTTTCTGTTGATTATAAACAGGATAACTAGAGGCAATGGAAATCACTTCAGGGCGATCATCCCATTGATAAATTTGACTCCAAATCGGTTGACCTGCTGTAACGGCGTTGGTATACCATTCATCTTGTTGGAAAGGATATTTTTCAGTTGCAAGAACTGTTGTCGGATCACCATGATCATCTAAAGCATAACGTTGATAACGACCTTTATCCGTTGCTTTCATTAATTCTAAATACAGTGTCCCATCATCTTCTCGACCCACTCCTAAAAACACCCCATCAACAGTACCCCAGTTGAAATAACTGAGATAGGGATAGACTTTCATTTGCTTCCAAAAATGGCGACGAATGTTATCCAAATCTTGTGAATTCAGCAGTCCTAATTGCATCAGATTGAGATTCACTTCATTGACCTGAATCGGCACTTCTAAATAATGATCTAACTGTTCACTAATGCGATCACTGACCTCATTCTGAAGTTTTTTGGCTAAATCATTGACCGCCTGTTGTCCATTTTCAAAAGATAGCCACCCCACTAAGGCAACAGCAATAAAAATTTGCAAGACAAACGGAAAAATTAGAAGATTTCTTAGAGAAATCTTTCTAAAAAAGGAATTAACCCATTGATGGAGAAATCGACTTGACATAGGCTTTATCATTTTCGAGAGATCCTAAATAATACGTTGTTGTGCTTTAGCACTATGTTAAGAGGGCTTCAGCGCAACAATAATTCATCCATCATCTGTTGTTGTGCTTTAACACCATATTAAGAGTGCTTCAGCGCAACAACGATGTTATTTCTTTTTTATAACTAATAAAGTAATATCATCATATTGCTTTTGTTGACCCATAAATGTGTTCACATCCTCAATCACAGCGTTTTTAATCAATTCTGCTTCCCGATGCCAGTTTTGACTAATAATGTTACACAATTTTTCCAGTCCATAGAATTGTTTCTGGATATTTTGGGCTTCGGTAATGCCATCGGTATACAACACAACTCCATCTCCATAATTTAATGAGATTAAAGTATGGTTAATAAACTCAGTAATATCTTCATCTAAGCCTATGGGTAAACCTAAATCGATTGTATCAATTCGTTCAATATTTCCCCCCTGACGAACTATCAAAATTTCCTCATGTTGCCCACTAATACTTAATAAACCTTCGGAATAAGTTAAAATTGCTAGGGTTAAGTTTTTATCGGAGTTCATGCGCCGAACATTATAATAAATCATGCGATTTAAAGTATTTAAAAATTTGACTGGATCATGTTCTTCTACTTCTTGTAAAGTGCGAACTGCGGCTTGAATCATCACCATTAAAATGCCGCTTTCTAATCCGTGACCCGTAACATCTCCAATCCCAATTGTGACGACTCCATTCATTGTTAAAATATCATAATAATCCCCTCCCACTTCATCGGCGGGTTTCATATATCCTACAATATCTAAGTCTGGAATTTCAGCTAATTCCTGGGGTTTGGGAAGAATTAATTGCTGCATTTCTCGCAGGATATCGAGTTCTGCACCCATGCGTAAATTTTCGGTTTTGAGTCGCACATTTAAGGAACTAATTTGTTGATTTGCTTCAGCCAGTTGTCCGGTGCGTTGTTTCACTTTTTCTTCTAAGGTATCAAAGGAATCTTTCAATTGTGCTGCCATCCAATTAAAAGAATTGGCTAAGGTTTCTAATTCTTGAATTCCCTCCACTTTCACTTTTTGGGTTAAGTCTCCTTCTGCTATTTGATCAGAAGCTTCATTCAGTTTAAAAATCGGTTTTGTAATCCAACGGGCGGTTAAAAGTCCCATTCCTGTCGCTACTCCCAAGGCGATTAAACAGAAGACAATGGTAAGTTGAGTATTGTGTTGAATTTCTGTCATAAAATCTGATTCGGGAACAACAACTACAACTAACCAATTGATTCCCTTTTGATCTTGAATGGGTAAAATTTGAGCGTAATACCATTCGCCATTTTGTTGAAATTTGACTTGTTCACTATTTTGAATCGCCACAAAACTACCAAACCTTTTCAGAAAGGCATTAGCGGTATTCCGAATAGTAATATCTTCAGTTTTATTAGCAGGAAAACGCTCGATTTTTGCATCTTCTCCTTTCCCTTGAATTTTAAAGGGTTTTTCAATTTTAGAACTGACAACTAAATCGCCAGAACGTTCAATAATAAAACTTTGTCCATGGGGACTAATATAGAGATTTTTTAAAAATTCTGTAATTCTTAATAAGGTAATATTAACACATAAAACCCCTTGCAGGTTTTTGTCAGGTTCAAACACAGGTAAAACTGCTGATATTCCTAATGCTGTATCTGTATTTTTACGAGAAAAGAAGGGATAAATTGAACTCCAAGTTGGTTTTTTAGACTGTTTTGCCACTTGATACCAAGGACGTTGACGAGGATCATATTCGGCTTGTTTTAAAAATTCAGCCCGGTTTCCCTGGTCATCTAAACGGTAAATCTCACGCATGGGTTCAGTCTCAAGGGTGCGAATTTTAAGTTGGATTTCACCATTTTCTAAATGTTCAACCCCAATAAATTCCCCCTGTTCGTTTCCATAGAAAATATAACTTTCTAAATCTCCTTCTAAGACGACATTCCAAAAATACCGTTTTAAAGCTTCAAAATCATTCAAATCTAACGTTCCAGCTTCGATGCTATCTTCTGTAAGTCGTAGAACTTGAAAGGATTTATTAAAATACTCTAAAACATGGTTTTCAATTTGAACACTTACACTTTGAATTAACTGTTGAGCTAAATTTTCAACCGCTTGTTGACCATTCCTAAAGGAAAAATAACCGACTAATCCTACAGCGACTGTAATTTGTAGAACAAACGGAAAAACCAAAGCTGTTTTTAATCGAATTCTGCGTAACGGTTGAAACCAAGAAGGAGTTTTTAAGGCGGAATTCATAATACAAAACTGAATTGAGTGGCTGCATTAATACTGAAAATGATTTGTATATTGGTCAATTTTAAATAAATATTCTCCTATCATACACTGATTTCTAGTGAGTCTTCGCACCTGCATTTTAAAAAGTTACTATTTGTGGCTTTGCACTGCTGACTCACTTGATAGTCAAGAATCAGTTTTGTAGTTTTCTTTTTACAACGTTGAGCTTGTCTTCCCTTTCTAAGCAGATTTAAACAAAGTTGCTGCACTTTGATATTATCAATTTGAGCATTAAAATGCAAGTTTTGAACAAATAAACAGTCGCCTTCGGGTATAGCTTCAGGTTTTATACCAACTTCTTCTAACTCTTCTTCCATTATCCAAATAAAATCAATATCTTGATGTTTAGGATTTCTTCTTGAACTCAAAGATGCAATTACTCCGTAAAATTCCAAATTTGAAGTCACCCTCCATAGACTATACACTTCTTCTTTAAAAAGACTTTCAGTAATTTGTTTAGCACGTTCTTCATCATTACTACACCCTTCAGGATTCCAGCGACTACGACTGTCTATTTTGCGAATATAAACAGGAGGGTTAATACCAAATTCTTCAAGATTAGGAAGCATTTCTAAGATGATCAAACTAAATTAAATTTCTTGATAAGCTTCCTGAGCATAATCTCGAATATACTCATCTGCTTCATTGTCAGATAAAAAGTAAGCTAAATGTTTTTTAATAGCATCAGGCTTAATTTCATCTTGCATAATCAATAGAGCATCTATAATTGATGCTTTAACCAGGCGACTTTTTTGCTTTGAAATTAACTTAGTGATCGTGTTAAATCTTTGCTCTGCACTAAGATTACAAGCACAAGCAATTCCTTTAATCAAAACCTCCCATTCTTCTTCTATAGCAATATGATTGTGATTCTCAGTAGACCTTTCTATTGCATCACTATTAGCTAATTTGATCAGGATACTACCACATTCAGATAATAAATCTATGGCACTATCATAAGCTTCCTGAACTCCTTTTTTTCTACTCCATTTTAAAATGTCTAACACGATTTTAACAGAGTTGACGTATTTAGCAGTAAACTTTCGCAATTTAGGTCTTAAACTGGGTTTAGTAATGAAGTATTCTCTAATTAGCAAATTTGGATCATTTTCAGATGAAATTTTAGATGATTTTTTATTGAATATGCTTTTCTGTGGATGCAAAAATTCTTCTGAATGGTAGTTTCGGAAATTACTTCTTTTCAAAGGATGATCACTATTCAACTTAAAAGAGCAATGTGAATCCTTTAATGATTTTAATTTTTTAGGATTTTGAGATACAGTTTCTATCTCATTAAAATGTCGTGATATAATTTTAGTTGTCATTGGAGTCCCCATTCCTTCTGAATAGTTTTAGTTGTTAAATTTAAAAATGTTTGGATTGTATACTCATGAGCTAAGTTAAACCAATTAACACAATCTTTATTAGCATCGAAGCTTTTTGTAGTTAACCTAAAAAATAGAATGTTTGAGATATCTTCATCAGACTCTGATATTCGCTGGTCTACCTGGACTGCTAATTGACCATCATCGTCAGGCAATGTAAAAATTAGCTGAATATCATGAAGATCCGGTGAACCTAGAAAAGTATTGGCATTAGAACCAACAAATGTAAAGATCTTAGCGTGATCATTGGGATTCTTCCATCCTAATTCTTCATCGATTAAATTGACATAGGTAAGTTCATAGTTTGCCAGTTTTAAATTTTCTTTTTGAGTAGCCAACCACCAGCCCTTAAAATGATTCCATTCGTACAAAAAATCATCAAATATTTTTTCAAAATGAGGATATTCATCTTCGCTTTTATACTTCCAGTTATAAGAAAAAAAGTTTTCCTGTATCTGGATGATTTTGGTACTATTAGAAGAAATAAAAACTGTCCGCCGCAAGGGAAGCATCTTTCCAGAAAAATTGCTATTTTCTAAAAAGGGCTCTTGATCAGTTGCATCAGGAAATCTATCCCTAATTTCTTGCCAGTAAAGCCCTACATGAACCGAGGATAATTGTTCTTCCTCAAGCTCAATGGCAAAAGCAACTTCTATAAGTGGTGGTTTAGTAAATTTAACTACAGTCATTGTAATTTCTATTTATGATTAAAATGCCGAAACTGTCGTATAAATCAAGGAAAAATTTAACTAAATGGTTGATTTTAGGTAAAGACTATTTCCCTTCTATTATACTATATGACCTCAAAACCTATTGATCAAGATCGGCTATTCCCCTGCTTCCGACTACAGGAATAGTCACTTAATATCTAGCTCAACATCTTCTCACCCCAAAACCCCAATTTTTACAAGACGAAAACCTGTCGCTCAGAATCTTCTATAACCCTACTGGAAAACTGGGGTATAATAAAAGAGTGAAACAGTCGTAAATGATTTCTGCGTGGAACTCTCTTGCAAAAGTCAGTATGCCCTTCTCGCCCTGATGGAATTGGCGACTCACTATCATGATCCTGAACCGAGGCAAGTCCGCCAAATTTCGGCCCAGCATAACATTCCTGATCGTTATCTGGAACAATTGCTGGCTACCTTGCGGCGCTGTGGTATTGTTCGCAGTCAACGGGGTTCCAAAGGCGGATATTATCTGGCTAAGGAACCCGGAAAAATTACTCTGTTTGATGTGGTCAACTGCTTAGAGGGATCAGATCCCCAAGCGTCCCATCAAAATGCCTGCTCCAATACCGTTGAAAGTGCGGTGATTTGGGAATTTTGGCAAGAATCAGAGCAAATGGCGAATGCTGTATTACAAAAATACAGCTTAAAAGACCTTTGTGAACAAAGAGATGCCCGACAACAGCAGGATATCATGTATTACATCTGAATTGTTAGGGATGAGTTCCTAAGACTGCTTGTATCAATGTTCTTTATCTTCGAGTTAATTATGCGTATCGCTCATAACATTACGGAATTAGTCGGCCACACTCCCTTAGTTCAACTGAACCGCATTCCCCAGGCTGAAGGATCTGTGGCTCAAATTGTGGTCAAATTAGAAGGCATGAACCCCGCCTCTTCCGTTAAAGATCGAATTGGGGTAAATATGATTAATGTGGCGGAAAAAGAAGGACTGATCACTCCTGGTAAAACCGTATTAGTCGAACCGACATCGGGTAATACCGGAATTGCTTTGGCAATGGTGGCCGCCGCCAGAGGCTATCGTTTGATTTTAACTATGCCGGAGACGATGAGTTCTGAACGTCGGGCGATGTTAAAAGCTTATGGTGCTGAACTCGAACTCACCCCTGGAATTGAAGGGATGAGTGGCTGTATCCGCCGGGCGCAGGAAATTGTCGATACCATCCCCGATGCCTATATGTTGCAACAATTTCAGAATCCTGCCAACCCCCAAATTCACCGCAAAACAACGGCTGAGGAAATTTGGGCCGATACCGATGGCTCTGTAGATATTTTAATCTCTGGAGTAGGAACCGGAGGCACGTTAACTGGGGTGGCGGAAGTCCTGAAACAACGCAAACCCAATTTTCAAGCCATTGCGGTGGAACCCGCCAATAGTCCGATTTTATCTGGTGGTAAACCTGGCCCCCATAAAATTCAAGGCATTGGGGCGGGGTTTATTCCTCCAGTATTAAACGTAGATATCATTGATGAAGTGATTCAAGTTCGGGATGAGGATGCCATGACTTTTGGCCGTCGGATTGCCCGCGAAGAAGGCATTTTATCAGGAATTTCCACAGGGGCGGCGTTATATGCGGCAATTCAAGTGGGCAAACGTCCTGAAAATAAAGGCAAACTGATTGTTTTGATTCAACCGAGTTGTGGTGAACGTTACTTGAGTACACCTTTATTCCAAGAGGTCTAAATGGGCTGAAGCAGGGTGTGAGGAGACAGTCACCCCTCTTCAGTTGTTCCCTATCTGATATCCCTCTTCTGTCACTCTCCGAGTGTTAAAATCAAAGTGTGAAAAGATAAAAACGCTACAAATGAGGCAGAGCAATGGATGTAGAGTTACAAGTTCTCAAACATTTGGCGAGAGACGCACAATCAACAACGAGAGTAAT
>CAITND010000051.1 GCA_903893625.1 uncultured Oscillatoriales cyanobacterium | reverse complement strand
TTTATTGATGCTTTGGAAGATTCTTGACATTGCATCATGGGCTGAACGTCCGGGTCTGAACCCGTAACTTTCACCCTCGAATCTGGCTTCCCATTGAGGTTCTAATGCAGATTTAACCAAGGCTTGCCTCACTCTGTCGTGAATAGTAGGGATTCCTAAAGGACGTTTTTCTCCGTTGGGTTTGGGTATCCATTTCCTCCGAAGTGGTTTCGCCTTTTGGTATTTACTCAGGTTTTGGGCAAGTTCTAGCCGTTGTTGGGGTGTGATAGATTTGATTCCATCAATCCCGGCTGTTTTCTTGCCTTGATTATCTTGAGTAACCCTTCTTATTGCAAAGAGTTTGGCGTAATATGACTTAACTAGAAGTTTTTGGAGCTTTCGAGCTTTCGCATTTTGTCCCGATAATGATGCCTGGTAAATTCTCTTTTGCAGCTTAAATACTACCCGTTGAACTTTCGCCCAATTGATAGAATTCCATGCAGTCGTAGTCTTGGTTATACTCGTTTTCACCGTTTTAACTGCTAATTGAAACCTTACCTAACAACTAAACCGGAATCTATCAGCATATCCCAAACGTTACATTTAGGCTTTAGCTTCTGACTCCATCTCTCGCCCTCATAACATCCGCCTTAGATTTGTGGCTGCCTAACAGTTTTCGACCTCTGTAGGAGTATAAGAGGGGTTTTAACGTTCCTTGAGAATGGGTTTATTGCCTTTAGAATCATCCTATCCGCCGGGGTACTTTTGGGAGTCTTTAATAAGTGTTACAGTAAAAACCTTATCTTTTGTAGATGGAGATACTATTCCTCTACCTTTCCCCTTGTTCTTTTGAACGCAGCGTGTCAAGTCATTTTCGCTACTCAATATTTACGACGGTTCAAGCCGGATGTTCACTTTCGTTGTTCTTGGACAATTGGCTAGAGAACTACTTAGGCATTTGACTTATACCCGATTTCCCGTTATACCCAGCTTCAGAGTTTTGATAATCAGTCTGGTTCTGTGGGTATTGCCTTACCCCTTTGGCATGGGATACTTTACCTGTTGAGGTTCGGTAATCCGTACCATTGACTCCGGGGTTGACCTTCCTTTAAGGTCACATTTTCAAAGTTAAGAACAGGCTTGATTGGGTTTAATGTTGGGTTTGATACCCAATTACCAATTTTTTACACCCATCTCCCTGTTTACGTTTCGGGGATTAGTCCTAGACTTTGACAGGAACGTCTCGCACAGTATCCAATATTGTGACACTTCTTAACGGTTTGGGGCGGATTAACTGTTGATGTCAGATCATCAGCCGTTAATCCGTTATGCCTGGATCTCGGCTAAATTAGGAGTGATAAACACTCTTTGCACCGAACTCGAAAATCTATGACTGATGCCACAGTGGCTCTAACTCAACTCAAACCCGCCGAAAAAAGGGAAATAGGGGTCTATATTCCCTACTATGATGAGAAGAAGCGCAAATATTTACCGTATTCGATTAGCCTTTATAAAGAAAAAAGTTTAGAAGGCGCTCGCAATATTGATGGGGGTGATGGCATTCCTTTTGTGGCAACTTGGAATGTTTCTTCTTTACCCGCCGATTTAACTCGTTGTCGAGTTCAGTTTGATGGCAATGCCGATCTCAGTTATGAGGTGATCCTCTTCAACCATGAGTTTATTAAGTATTTAATTGAAGTTTTGCAAAATTTTAGTCGGACTCGTACTATTGATTTTTCTCAGGAGTTCTACAAACGGCTATTGCATTTGGATCGTTAATCTTCGTTGTTGTTTCTCGGCTCTGGGGGAAAACTCTATTGTTCCGAAGCAGGTGTGTTTCCCCATGATAGAGCTACCCCCCCTGTTCTGTTCACCCCAATATCAACCTAATGCGGCCTGAAAAGCTAAAAAGTTTACCGAAAGCGGTTAAGGATTCACTCTACAATAGAAAAGCTATTGTTCAACTGTCTCAATTTCCTTTAAAAAGGCTGATCCCGCTAATATTTTCAGGGTTTAGCCAGAAGAGAGGAAAATGTCATCATTTGTTGAATCCAATCAGATCAAATTGAGGAGTAAATTGCGTGGCTGAATCCGTCAAGTATTTATTAATCGGGTCAACAGAGCCTTACACAGGTAAATCAGCAATTGCATTAGGTCTGGCTCATCTGTTTCGGAACAAAGGTCTAGAGATTTTTTATGGTAAGCCTTTGGCAACTGATTTAAGCGATGGAGATGGAACGTTGGATGCTGACCTTCAGTTCGTCGCTCAAACGTTACAATTGTCTGATGAGCAACTGCGATTCCCCATTTTGACCTTGGATGAAATCACAATTCATCAGCGTTTGATCGGTAAAGATCGGGTGAACTATCGTCAATCTCTGATTCCCTATCATCAACAATCCTCTGCTGATCTGATCTTACTGGAAGGGCCAAGAACGTTACAAGAAGGTCTGTTATTTGATTTATCTGTGCCTCAAATCGCAGATCAACTGGATGCGTCTGTATTGTTGGTGGTACGTTTACATTCTCACTTGGCTTTGGATGATTTACTATCTGCTCAACAACGTTTAGGCGATCGCTTATTAGGAATTGTTATTAATGATGTTTCTCCAGAAGAACTGGAAATTACAACCACTGAAATTCAACCGTTTTTGGAAGCACAAGGTATTCCAGTCTTTGGAGTTTTACCCAGAAATCCTATCCTCCGCAGTGTTACGGTTAAACAATTAGTCAAACAGTTAAAAGCTCAGGTACTTTGCTGTAAAGAACGCTTAGATTTAATGGTAGAAAGTCTCAGTGTTGGCGCGATGAATGTTAGTTCGGCTATGAAGTATTTTGATAAATCCATAAATATGGCTGTCGTCACGGGGGGCGATCGCACTGATATTCAACTGGCGGCTTTAGAAAAATCCACACACTGTTTAATTCTCACAGGTCAACTTCCACCTGCACCTATGGTATTAAGTCGGGCTGAAGATTTAGAGGTTCCAGTTATTTCGGTTGATCTTGACACTTTAGCAACTGTAGAAATTATTGATCGGGCTTTTGGTCAAGTGCGCCTCCATGAACCGATTAAAGTTGAATCTGTTAATCAACTGATGAAGGAACATTTTCATCTGGATCGTTTTATACAACAGTTAGGAATTTCCTTGCCTGTATCACTGACTCATTAATATTAGTGATTGTAGGGATGTTATCTACAACGTCTCTACAAGGGGCGTTTCTATCGGAGAATAATAGCCATTAATATTATATTTTAAAATATAGTCCTAGCCAATTACAACCATTATGGATACAATAATTTCTTTACCTAATCCCCTAGAATTGCAAATCGATCTAACAGACGAACAGTATTTTCAACTTTGTCAAAATAACCGATATTATAAATTTGAGCGATCGGCAACAGGAGAATTAATTATTATGTCACCAACAGGGGGTGAAACTGGAAATCGCAACTTTAACCTAGCTGGAGAATTAGCAATTTGGAATAAACAAACTAAACTGGGATTAGCATTTGATTCTTCAACAGGTTTTAAACTACCAAATGGTGCAGATCGAGCGCCGGATTTATCTTGGGTGAAATTAGAAAAATGGAATGCCTTAAACCCAGAACAAAAAAAGAAATTTCTGCCTCTCTGTCCAGATTTTGTAATTGAGTTACGTTCAGAAACCGATACTCTCAAAACCCTCAGAAACAAAATGCAAGAATATCTGGAAAATGGGACTCAACTCGGTTGGTTAATAGACCCTCAAAATCAGCGCGTAGAAATTTATCGTTTTGGGAAAGAAGTAGAAATTTTACAATCTCCGGTTAATTTATCCGGGGAAGAAGTTCTTCCGGGGTTTGTATTAGATTTACAAGAAATTTGGAATGTCGGTTAAAATATAAAAATCGTGGTCTTTATTATTGATAGTGCGGGTTTTTATTAAATCAAAGTTGAAATTTTGATAAAAAAAGCTTAGAATAAGTTTACATAACTTAACAACAGCAATCTAGCTTGCCTTTTATGGAATGCGTGATCACTCGTCGGGCACAATTTTCAGCCAGTCATCGGTATTGGTTGCCCGAATTGAGCGCCACCGAGAACTTTGAGCGGTTTGGCCGCACATCCCGCGCCCCTGGACATGGACATAATTATGTTTTGTTTGTGTCAATGGTGGGAGAACTGGATGAATATGGCATGGTATTAAACCTGTCGGATGTCAAACACACTCTAAAACAGGAAGTTACCGACCATTTAGACTTTTCCCATCTCAATGATGTTTGGCCGGAATTTCAGCAAACCCTACCGACAACGGAAGCTCTAGCGCGGGTAATTTGGCATCGGTTAGCGCCCCATCTTCCCCTAACGAATATTCAACTATTTGAACATCCTGAACTCTGGGCAGATTATCAAGGAAACGGAATGGAAGCTTATCTAACAATTAGTACACATTTTAGCGCCGCCCATCGGTTAGCTCATCCTGACCTCAGTTTCGAGGAAAATTGCGAAATTTATGGCAAATGTGCCCGTCCTAACGGTCATGGTCATAATTATCATTTAGAAGTCACGGTGAAAGGGGAAATTGATCCTCGCACGGGGATAATTGTAGACTTAGAAGATTTACAAAAAGCCATTGATGATTATGTGGTAGAACCCTTTGATCACACCTTTTTAAATAAAGATATTTCCCATTTTGCTAAAGTTGTGCCAACGGCTGAAAATATTGCGGTTCATATTCGAGATTTACTGCAAAATCCTATTCGAGAATTAGGGGCAAAATTGCATAAAATTAAACTGATTGAAAGTCCGAATAATTCCTGTGAAGTCTATTTTGACATCCTCCCACCACTAATTCGGAGTACCGAATATAGTAGGGGATTCCCAAGAATTCTTGGTTTGCAGTTCATCGAGCCAACTTAGAGCAAGAGCGTCTCCGTTCTTGAGCCAGAGGTTAGTTTCTCCCTGCGCTTTC
>CAITND010000050.1 GCA_903893625.1 uncultured Oscillatoriales cyanobacterium | reverse complement strand
GATTCAACTTAATCCTAATTTGGCTGGAGCCTACAGCAACCGAGGCATTGCCTACTCTAAGTTAAAAGACTATGAAAAAGCGATATCGGATTTCAACCAAGAGATTAAACTTAATCCTAATTTGGCTGGAGCCTACAGCAACCGAGGCAATGCCTACTTTAAGTTAAAAGAATATGAAAAAGCGATATCGGATTACAACAAAGTGCTTCAACTTAATCCTAATTTGGCTGATGCCTACTACAACCGAGGCAATGCCTACAGAAACTTAAAAGAATATGAAAAAGCGATATCGGATTACAACCAAGCCATTCAACTTAATCCTAATGATGCTGATGCCTACTACAACCGAGGCAATGCCTACTCTGACTTAAAAGAATATGAAAAAGCGATATCGGATTACAACCAAGCGCTTCAACTTAATCCTAATTATGTTGAAGCCTATAACAACCGAGGCATTGCCTACTCTGACTTAAAAGCTTATGAAAAAGCGATATCGGATTACAACCAAGCCATTCAACTTAATCCTAATTATACTGATGCCTACTACAACCGAGGCATTGACTACGGAAACTTAAAAGAATATGAAAAAGCGATATCGGATTACAACCGAGCGATTCAACTTAATCCTAATGATCCTGATGCCTACGGCAACCGAGGCATTGCCTACTTTAACTTAAAAGAATATGAAAAAGCGATATCGGATTTCAACCAAGCCATTCAACTTAATCCTAATGATGCTTTAACCTACTACAGCCGAGGCAATGCTTATGCTAACAAAGGAAATAAACAAGCAGCTATTGTTGATTTACGCAAAGCAGCAGAACTCTATCAACAACAAGGACAAACAACAGAATATCAAAATGTATTAAGGAGGATTGCTCAACTTTAATTAACTAACCGCCACCGAAAAACCCGGTTTCTATTCCAAATCTAGGTAATGCAGCAATAAATTGATATAGAAACCGGGTTTTTGACCCCCAGCAATAACAGAAATGATCACAATTTTGTTATTATTGATATCATCAGGGAAGGAAGGGAACACCCGACACCCCACTTAACAGGCAAGATGCCTGTTCCACATACCCATTTAATTAATTTTAAGCGATCGCTTCTACAGCAGTGGAAAACCGCCATTTTTAGCAATAATTTGATCAATTTCCTGCATTAATAACATTGTTTCAGATAATGCAGCAACAATATTTTGATAATGGGTTAAATCATCATAATCTAAGATTCTCCCCACTCGATCTTTTAACCATTTTTGACAGACTTGATAACCTCCGACCTGGAAATTCCAAACTTCCGGCGGTACTCCTTCAAAATATTGGGTTTTGTTAATCCAGACTTTTCCTAATGTTTGGTTTTGGGGTTCACTATAGCGAATTTTCTCGATATTATTATCTCCAGGTTGGGGATAGGTTGTAATTTCTTTAGCGGTTTCTTTAATTAAATGAAGGTTAACTAAGCGATCGCCTTTTTGAGTTAATTTCCAGAATAATTCCGGGTTAGAGGTTAAAGGAACACGGGGAAAATCAATTTTCAAAAATTCTGCATAACGACTGCGATAGGTGGGAGCATGAAACACCGCATAAATATAGTTAAAAATGTCTTCTGGGCCGAAAGTTTGTTGTTGATCTCCTTTACCATCGGTTATAAATTCTAATCTTAATTTATGGGAAAAATCAGTAATAAATTCGGGATCTAAATTCGGTCGCCGTCCTCCGGGTGCGTTTGTGGTTTCGGGATCAAATAAGGTTGGGGTATCTGTTGGGTAGAGGTAAAGGAAGAAAGAAGTAGAGGCTCCTCTTGAACAAGAAAATACTCGATCAGTTCCAGGAACTGTAGATATTAAAACATGAGAATATGGAATAGCATCTTGCATTTGTCTAATGAGTAATAGACATAAATTATCTTTTTTTAAAACATGATTGATTAATTCTCGTCTAGGTCTATCGATTATTACATCGCTATAGTAACAATAACGCCAATCAAAAGGACGACATAAACATATAACTATTTTATCTTTCCATTCATTATCTGCACGAATTATCTTACGAACTTTATCTAATTGCCAGTCTGGATTATCATTAATATTATATTTATCGGCATAATCTTGATTAGATAAATTATATTCTCGTAATTCTTGAAATCTTTTAGTAATATTTTTTTCTTCAAAATCAATTGCAAAATGATCTCGATGGGTTTGGAAACCTAAAACATTAACGCTCATTACGTCGTTAATCTTCCATGCTTGATCATATTCAACTCTTAAATCAACATTTTGAAGTTTAAATAAATAAAAAGGTGTATTGGGTTCTAACTTTTCCCAATTGGTAGATTTTAAATCATTTTCAGCTAACCAATGATACTTACCTCCAACTAACTGCTTATCCTCATAAACTTCTCGAACTCCCCATAAATCAGAATGATAAACCGTTGCTATTTTTTGAGGACTATCTTGATATTTAACAAAAATTCCAATCGCTACCCCTTGCTGAATATCAAAAACATTTTTATCGGGTGAACCATCAGGACAGACTTCTTTTTTCTTACTATTTCCATGTAAATCTAAAACATAAATCTCATCAAAGGTTTGCATTAAGCTTTGACGCATTCCTCTAAAAGTCGGATTATCTAAATATCCATGATTAGTAATAAAAGCTAATATTCCATAACCTGTTGTTTCTATTCTCCACTGACTAAAGCGAATAAATTTAACATAATCATCATTTAACCATTTCGGGTTACGTTCTCCTAAAGGTTGTCCGTCAACTTCAAAATAATTTGATGTGGCAGAATTTGATATTGTATCTTTACCTTTTAAGAGATTTTTAATCCAATTTCCTGTATTAACTGAATGTCCAGAATAAGGAGGATTACCTAAAATCACCATAACAGGTTGTGTTTGTTTAATTTCTCTAGCACTTTCCGCTTCTTCTTTGAGGCGAGTTGTAAACGAAAGGACTTGTTCTTGTAATTGAAATGCTTCTTCTAAAGTATTAGTTAAATAGATTCTTAACCGTTCATCGGAGTTAAAATCATAGCCTAATTCTTGTAATTGTAACCCTAATTTCATGTGAGCTACGGTATAGGGAGCCATTAATAGTTCAAAACCAAATAAACGGGGAAGTAAATGTTGCGTGACATAACTTGACCACATCCCCTTTTGAGCTTTGAAATTATCATAAATATGATTAATAACACTGTGCATAAACGTCCCAGTTCCTACGGCGGGATCAAGAATTAAGACTTGATGACTGTCTATTGTTCCTTCACCTTTCGGGTTAGGAATTTTAATCTTTGTAGAATCCGCTAACCCTTTAGCAATATTAAACTTATTTTTAAGAATATAATCCACACTATTAACAATATAAGAAACCACAGGTTCAGGGGTATAATAAACGCCCCGTGATTCGCGCATTCTGGGGTCATATTCTGCTAGAAAGGTTTCATAAAAATGCACTACCGGATCTTCCCTGCGGGTGCGCTTGCCAAAATCTTTAAGAATTTCTGCCATGTCCGTTTGTTGGAGAATTGTGGCTAAGGTATCCACCGCCCAAGTAATCCGATCATCTAAATCTGGCCCGGCAATTTGTCCGAAAATACTCCTTAAAAATGGGTTAGTTTTAGGGAGTCTAAAGGCTGCATTTTCTCTGGAAAAGTTATCAAGATTATTAGTATTACAACGGGCTGCAAATAACCCATAACAAATCGTTTGGGCGTACATATCGGCAAATTGAACTTTAGTTAAATCTCGAATTAATACTTTTTGAAAGGATTCTAATTGTTCTTTTAACATTCCTCCTTGATCGGGTTCATTTAAAGCGGTTGCGATCGCATCTCTAATTAATTGGGCTAAACTTGCCATGCGTTTTGCAAGTTCTTTAGGAGTTGTAACTTTTGGGGTTTTTGTTTGTAGAAATTCGTTAAAAAGTTGAGTTGTTTGTTCAATACCTTCTGGATTGATTTTGAGTTTATTTTTCTTGTCAATAGTGGCAATAGAAGCGGTTAAACGATGTTCTCCTCGGACATACCAGCGAAATTCCAAATAATCCGTTAAAATCAGATTCCCTAACCCGTTTAAATAACGGCTCATTTGGGATGTTTTTTCGACTTTATTTAGGGATATACCAATATCTTTGGCTTCAATATGTCCGATTTCTATTTGTCCTTGGGTAATCACAAAATCCGGTGAACCGCATTGGATTCGTTTGGGTTCATTAGTAACACGAATGCTAGAAGTTAAAGATTCTATTAATTTTTTTAAAGCTGGGCGATGGGTGTGTTCGGTAGCGTTTCCAGCTTGAAAGTCAGTTTCAATGTCTTTGAGATAGGTTGTAAAGCCATTCATTCGATATTGTTCCTCAAGCTGACGATTATCCTAATTTTTAGGATACACTAATTATAAATAAAATTGTTCAATATTTGAGAATAATTAAAAAAATGATACAATGTAGGGGCGGGTTCGAGTCCATCTCAAATTCCCACCCCAAAATTATCTAAACCCGCCCCTCAAAATAAAAAATAAAAATCCCGTAGGGGCGGGTTCGAGTCCATCTCAAATTCCCACCCCAAAACTATCTAAACCCGCCCCGACCCCAGGCAAAAATTAACGATTAATGGGATTTTTTATGGGGTGGGGCGGGTTTATTTAGGTTATTTGTTATTATCAAATATTCTGACGGAACCCGCCCCTACAGAAAACGTTGCAACGGTTAAATATGAATCTAATTGATAAAATTCAAAATAGGTTAATTTTAAACAATAAAGACCGTTTAATAGATATTTCTAAAACTCATTTACAAAATATCAATCAATGGATTAACTCAAATAAAAATTATCCTAAAATTTTAATCTCAGAATCTGACCCTATTTTATTCTTATCGGCTTTTGTGGCTGCGGTGACAGCAAAATGTCCTGTTTTTTTATGTAATCCCCAATGGGGAGAACAGGAATGGATGCAAGTTTATCAATTAGTTCAACCTAATTTATTAATATCTCAAGGTCAAATCTCGGATTATCAAAATCGATTAAATTATCATCATGAAAATCTCAAAGATTTGATTATGATTCCCACCGGAGGAACGTCAGGAAACATTAAGTTTGCTGTTCATACTTGGGATACTTTAACGGCTTCAGTTCAAGGCGTTAAACAGTATTTTCAAACGTCTGTTATTCATTCTTTTTGTACTTTACCGCTTTATCATGTTAGCGGATTAATGCAGTGGATGCGATCGCTTTTAACAGATGGAGAATTCATCATCACATCCTTTAAAACGGTAGAAGCAGAAGACTGGATTAATTTTAATCCTACTAACTATTTTATCTCCTTAGTTCCTACCCAACTGCACCGTTTATTACAACATCCATCCTTAACCCATTGGTTATCTCAATTTCAGGTAATATTATTAGGAGGGGCACCGCCTTGGCTAGACTTATTAGAACAAAGTCGTTTACATCAAATTCCCCTAGCATTAACCTATGGAATGACAGAAACCGCCTCCCAAATTGTTACTTTAAAACCTTCGGATTTTTTACAGGGAAATAATAGTTGTGGCAATATTTTACCCCATGCTAAAATTAAAATTTATAATGAAAACGAAGAAGAATTAAAAACCAATCAATCGGGAATAATTAGGATTAAATCCGATTCTTTAATGTTAGGATATTATCAGGAGAATTTTGATCCTCAATTGCGGATTAATTGTTTCACACCCGATGATTTAGGCTATTGGGATGAACAGGGATATTTAACATTAGTGGGGAGACAAAGTAATAAAATTATTACTGGGGGAGAGAATGTATTTCCTTCCGAAGTAGAAATGGTGATTCGTTCTACGGGTTTAGTTGAAGATATTTGTGTGATTGGAAAACCGGATCAATACTGGGGTGAAATCGTGGTTGCGGTCTATGTTCCTGGCTTTGAACAGGTTTCTCTGGTGGAATTACAACAGGCAATTATCGGAAAATTATCTAAATTTAAACATCCTAAATTATGGATTATTTTAGAACAATTACCTCGCAATTCCCAGGGAAAATTAAATCAAAAACTGATTCGAGAATTCGTTAGGGATTATCAGGATCAGTAAAATCAGTATTACTCATGGTAATATGTTCATCAACACTGACTGGCCCTGCCCCAAAATATGTAATCATCAGTAACCCGCCCATAATGGATAAATTTTTGAAGAAATCAATTTTTTCTGAGGGCACATCCCAAAAATTATGAAAGACTAGGGTTGTCGGAATTAAGAATAGAATTAAAAGCCAAGCCCCCCAACGAGTTTGATAACCAACAACTAACGATAATCCCCCCACAATTTGAACAATAATGGTTCCTACTAATAATACAGTTGCAAACGGTAATCCTTTTTCTGCCATCATCGTTTGAGTATTGGCAAAATCAAAGATTTGATTAACCGCAGCGTGGATGAAAATTGTTGCTAAAAATGTCCGTCCGATTAACGGAATAAATTGCATCATTTAACCTCTATTTAACCTCCAATAATGTTGGGTGGGCTTTGCCCACCCAAACAATAAATTAGAAAGGGCTGTTCATTTAATGTAAAATCAACCCTACCCCTAAGAATAAACTACTCCAAAATTGTAGAGAAATCGCAATAAATTTGCAATTGCTGACTAAGTTGGGCTGGTTATGGTATTGGCTGACATGACGACAGAGTTTAATGGCAGAGGGAATGGCAACAAAGCTGAGTAGCGTCCAAATTGGTAAAATTCCTAAGAGGACAAATCCCCCCGTTAGCACAAAAATACTCCCACAAACCCAAGGTAAAAGTTTTGCACCCCGTTCTGTTCCTAAACGAACAATCGGAGACTTTTTTCCCGCAATAATATCATCTTCCACTTGATGAAAATGGGAACAAAATAAAACTAAAGTGATCGGAATTGCCACAATAATTGATATTGCTAAACACACCCATGACCAGCTTTGAGTTTGACTATAATAGGCGGCGGAAACCCCCAACGGCCCAAAGGCAAAGAAACATAAAAATTCTCCTAATCCTTGATAACCCAAACGAAAGGGCGGCCCCTGATATAAATAGCCCAACCCACAACAGAGGATAATTAACCCTAAAACCGTTAAATCGTTTTGCCACCAACAAATTGCTAATAATCCTAAAATGGCTAAGGCTAAACAACCATTGCCTATTGCCAAAACAAATAATTTATTTCCGGTTAAATTGACTAAAGAATGATGTTTATTTTTGTCAATTCCTGTTTCTGAGTCAAATACATCATTGAGGAGGTTTTCCCATGCTAAAATTAAAATGGCGGCGGTCATGAAGGTGCTAAAAATCTTCCAATTGATTGTAGAAGTTTCAAATACAGCAACAGCAGTCCCTACCCAAATCGGCATAATTGCCACGCTATACATCGGAGGCTTAAGCGCCGCTAACCATAATTTATTTTTTGAGGCTGCAATTAGTTCTGTGGTCATAGCAAGAAGATTTAAAACGATGATATCCTATCATTCAACACATTTTTGACCCATCAAACCCCTAGAAGTTTACCTCTAACTCCCCTTGAATAAAAGTTGCTAGATGGCTTAATTATCATTCCACGTCGCACAGGTTTAACTGGCTTATTGTTCCATAAGAATAACTGATCAGGGTAGAGAACTCCAAACCATCGGGACAAGGGGTTGTCGGTCAATAGTCGTAGGGGCGGGGTTACCCCACCCATACCCGTCAACGGTCAACCGTCAACCCCCAACAGCCAACGGTCAACGGTCAACGGTCAACCGCCAACGGTCAACACCCGACCCCTGCTATATATAAACTTTTTTTACAGACTGAAGGGAAGATTTTTACAAGAGAGATTATGAATAAAGGGTAAATCTCTCGGAAAGTCGTTAAGTTATATTACGATAACAGAAGTTAACGATTTTTCGGTAATACTTTTCCCTGTTCTAACCTTTTCTTGTTCGTTTTTTATATGCCAGTTTTTCCTTCTGCAACCCCGTTATTGCAAGATCGCCAAGAACTGCATCGTTTTTTGTTAGAGTTTCAGCATCATGGATTACAAGACTATCAGACTAAAATTCTGAGTATTGCTCATGAAATTCAATGGATTGATCCTTTAGCAGTTTTACAGGAGTTTTATCATCCGAATTTAATTCATTTTTATTTTGAGAAACCTCAACTTGAGGAATCCTTTGTGGCGGTTGATACGGCTCTTAAATTTACGACAGCCGGAAAGGATAGATTTTTGGAAGCACAAAACTTTATTCAATCTTGTTTAGATAAAACCGTTATTATTGGTTCCAAAAATAGTAATTTACCCAAACCTTATTTCTGTTGTAGTTTTACCTTTTTTGACCAACATTTTAAGTCTAATTTATCGGTTCATCAAGAGGCGGTTCATTTTCCGCCGACTACCATATTTTTACCCAAATGGCAAGTGATTAGAAAAAAGAATCGCTGCATTTTAATTGTTAATATTGTTTTAAAGAAAAACTCTAAAATTGAAAATATTTTGAGCGATGTTTGGTATAAAAGTCAACAAATTAATGCCTTAGAAAAAACTTCGATTCTTTCGGTTGCTTGTGAAACCTCTAGTTTATTATTAACAAAACAAGTAGAAACTGACCCCAAACCCTATTTACAGTTTAAACAGTCTGTTCATTCTGCTTTAGATTTAATTCAATCTAAATCTTTAACAAAATTAGTCCTCTCTCAACCGATTGATGTAGTTTCTAAACAACCATTTAATCTGATTAATTCTTTAAATAATTTACGATTTCTGTACCCTGATTGTTATATATTTTCAACAGGAAATGGTAAGGGTCAACAGTTTATTGGTGCAAGTCCAGAACGGTTAATTAGTCTAAAAAATCAGGAGTTAATCACGGATGCCTTAGCGGGTTCAGCACCTCGTGGCAAAACTTCCCTAGAAGATGTTAATTTAGGTCAAGAATTACTCAACAGTGAAAAAAATCTGCGCGAACATCAAGTGGTGGTGGATTTTATTGTTGAACGGTTATTAAGTTTAGGGTTAACTCCTAATTTAACGGGTTTACCTCGGTTAAGACAACTCACTAATATTCAACACCTGTGGACTCCGATTCAATGTCAAGTTTCTACGAATATTCATCTGTTAGAAATCTTAGCACAATTGCACCCAACTCCGGCTGTGGCGGGAACTCCTAGAGATATTGCTCAACAACAAATTCATCACTATGAAACTTTTGATCGTTCCCTTTATGCTGCCCCCATTGGTTGGATTGATCATCAAGGAAATGGGGAATTTGTTGTCGGAATTCGTTCGGCTTTATTAGATGGAAATCGTGCTAGACTTTATGCTGGAGCCGGAATTGTTGCCGGGTCAGAACCGGAAAAAGAACTCGCTGAAATTCAGTTAAAATTACAAGCTTTATTACGAGCGTTAGTGTGATGGGGAATTACGAATTACGAATTACGAATTACGAATTACGAATTACGAATTACGAATTACGAATTACGAATGGGGAATAGGTAATGGGTTATGGGTAATGGGTAAATGTTAGTTAAAGAGATTGGAGAACAAGGTTTGCTCTCAATTGTGCAGGGTTTTTGTCCCTCGGAAATTGTGGGGGATGATGCGGCAATTATGTCGGTTCCTGGGGATCAATCCTTGGTAATTACAACGGATATGTTAGTGGATGAAGTGCATTTTAGCGATCGCACAACCTCCCCAATTGATGTGGGATGGCGTTCAGCCGCCGTTAATTTATCCGATCTCGCCGCTATGGGTGCTTTTCCATGCGGAATTACCGTCGCTTTAGGAATAACAGGTGATAAACCTGTTGAATGGGTTGAACAGCTTTATCAAGGATTAACAAGCTGTTTAAATCAGTACAATACCCCAATAATTGGCGGTGATATTTGCCGATCTTCGGTTACTTGTATTTCCATTACGGCTTTTGGTACTGTTAACCCCAAATTAGCAATTCGGCGTTCTGTAGCACGTCCTGGGGATGTTATTGTGGTAACTGGATATCATGGCGACTCCCGCGCCGGATTAGAATTACTGTTGCATCCTGAACTCAGAACTGGATTAACTTCCGATCAACGATTATTTTTAATCCAAGCCCATCAACGTCCTCAGCCCCGCTTGGATATTTTACCGAAACTGCAAACTCTGTTAGCTTCCCATCCTGCCACTGCTATTGCTGGAATGGATAGTAGCGATGGACTCGCGGATGCGATCGTCCAAATTTGTCGGGCGAGTCAAGTCGGATCTCAAGTACAACGCCATCAAATTCCCCTATCAGAAGCCTTACAAACCTTCGTTCCCCCTCAACAAGCCTTAGAATGGGCATTATATGGCGGTGAAGACTTTCAACTGGTATTGTGTCTTCCTCGGACTTTAGGTGAAACTCTGGTTCAACAATTAGGCACAGAAGCCTCAATCATTGGTGAGATCAGATCTAACCCAAAGATCCTGTTAATTGATGATGCTGAACCCTCAACGGAAGAAGAACTATCCCTCAGTCGAGGATTTCAGCACTTTTAATCATAACAGGGAGTTATGAATGGTTAATTTTAAATTAAATATTCAAAACTCGAAGCCATCATCGGCCAAAATGAAATCGGAGTCGGGCGTTTAAAATTCTGGATTCCCAACGGTCGCCGCAAACTGAAAACGCTGCCTCTCTCCTGATTCAATCTACGCTTTCCAATTTGTAGCTACTAATTCAGCTAAATCAACCACCCGTTGACTATAACCCCATTCGTTGTCATACCAGGCAACCACTTTCACCATGTCGCCACCCATAACCATTGTTAAGCTGGCATCCACAATAGAAGAAGCATCATGTCCCTTGTAGTCAGAAGACACCAGAGGCAGATCGCAGTATTCCAGAATTCCCTTCATCGGGCCTTCAGCGGCTTCTTTCAGTGCTAAGTTGACTTCTTCGACGAAGGTTGGCTTCTCCACCTGCACCACTAAGTCCACGATGGAGACGTTAGGGGTAGGAACCCGGAAGGCGATCCCGTTGAGTTTCCCTTTCAGTTCAGGAATCACCAAAGCAACGGCCTTGGCAGCACCCGTAGAAGTAGGAACAATATTAACCGCAGCGGCTCTGGCCCGACGCACATCCCGGTGACTGGCATCTAAAAGACGCTGATCTCCGGTATAGCTGTGGGTCGTGGTCATCGTTCCTTTGACAATACCAAATTTTTCATGCAGGACTTTAGCAAAAGGAGCTAAACAGTTGGTGGTACAACTGGCATTACTCAGAATCCGGTGTTGATCGTGATTGTAGTCATTGTGATTCACACCCACCACAAAGGTATCCACGCCTTCTCCCTTTCCAGGAGCCGTGATCAGGACTTTTTGGGCTCCTGCGGTAATATGCTTAGAAGCTCCTTCCTCTGTGATAAATACCCCAGTGGATTCAATAATTAAATCCACACCCCATTCTTTCCAAGGCAAATTCAATGGGTTACGATCAGAAACACATTTAATGGTTTTGCCATTGACGATAATGGAATTCTCATCGGCTTTGATGTCAACGCCTTTGAGTGTACCCAGCATGGAATCATATTTCAGCAAATGAGCATTGGTACTGGGATCAGAAGTATCATTGATTCCCACGAACTCTAAATTGCTATTTTGCCGGGTTAACCAGCAGCGTAAAACGTTACGTCCAATTCGTCCAAAACCGTTAATTGCGACTTTAATCACCTTGTTCCTCCTAACAATGGCATCGCCCAAACTAGGCTAAAGTTTAACTGGGTAGATGTTTCTATTCTATTGACCCCGATCATACCGTAAAGGCTGTCGCATTCTTCCGTTTTCTAGTAGGGAAGAGGGAACAGGGAACAGGGAACACCGGAGAAAAACATTTCACCGCCCGTCGCACAAATGTCTGTCGCTATCTTCTAAGTCCCCATTTGTCTGTAAATAATCCCGTACCCAGTTACATCCCTGAACAATTAAATGATCCAGCGATCGCACTTGCTGAAGATTCCACAGAACAACGGTACTATCCTCACTGGCGGAAGCGAGTTTCTGGCCATCGGGACTAAAGGCGAGTTCCCAAATTCCTCCGGTATGGGCTTTGAGGGTTGTTAATAAGGTTCCGTCTCGTTGCCACAGTTTAACGATGCCATCCCCACTTCCAGAGGCAAGGAGTTGTCCATCAGGACTAAAGGCTACCGCCCGCACACTATCATGATGTCCCTTTAAAGTATTGACTAACGTGCCATCAGGCTTCCAGATTTTCACCGTTTTATCATCGCTGGCACTGGCTAAAAGTTGGGACTTTGGGCTATACGCGATTGACCGAACCAGCATTTGACTGACTTTAATCGTTCTCAATAACTGACCGTCTTTTGTCCAAAGTTTAATGGTGCCATCTCCGCTACAGGAGGCGATCTCCCGACCATCGGGACTAAAATTAGCGACCCAGAGACCCGCTTGATGTCCCTTCAATTGCATTAGTAAAACCGGAGTTTTCCCCTCAACGTTCCAGAGTCCAACGGTTCCATCTCCACTGGCAGTGATCAGTCGCGTACCATCGGGACTAAACTGGCTTTTTCTGAGTGCCCCTTGATGTCCTTTGACGGTTGATAGCAATTTCCCATCCCTTGTCCACAATTGCAGCATTCCATTGGCACTAACAACGGCTAACCGTTTGCCATCGGGACTAAAGGTGACTCCAATTACGGCGTGATTGGCGTTTAAGATCTGTAGAGGCAGTACCGACTGTACCCCTTTGCTTATGTCCCAGAGTTTGACCGTTCTATCAAGACTAGCAGAAGCCAAAATTTGACTATCGGGACTGAAGGCAACGCTAAACACCCCAGTTTGATGCGCTTTTAAAGATTTAAGTAAGGGGTTCGACCATTTCCAGAGTTTCACCGTATTGTCCGAAGACGTAGAAGCCAGGGTTTGACCATCAGGACTAAACTCCACATCCATGATCATCCCCTGGTGTCCAGCAAAGGTGCTGCGGAGTTGGGGATGGTTCCAGGTTGTCCCCACTCGTTGCCAGATTTGAAGGGTTTTGTCATCGGATACGGAGGCCAGTTGTGTGTTATCGGGACTGAAAGCCACATTCATCACCATGCCTTTGTGTTGTTTCAGAGTCGTCAGCAGAACGGGGATATTTCCCGAAAATTGCCAGAGTTTCACCGTTCCATCCGCCGAGGCCGTGGCAATGGTATTACCTTGAGAATTAATCGCTATACCGAGAATCACAGCATTATGGCCAGGGACAGTGGCTAAGAGTTGACCGTCAACCTGCCAAACTATGAGCGTCCCATCTTCCCGACTCGCTAGGATTTTTTGACTATCTGAAGTAAACGCTAGTCCATAATTGATACCGTTCCCGGTTATGAAGGTTCTGAGCAGGGTTCCATCTCGTCGCCACAATTTTACTGTCCCATCTTCACTTCCAGAAGCAATCAATTCCCCATTGGGACTAATCTCCACAGTTTGAACTACCGCCTGATGACCCCTTAAGGTGTGGAGTAAAGTCCCATCCCGTTGCCAAAGTTTGACCGTGCGATCACCAGCACCGGAAACAATCAATTGACCATCTTGACTGATGGCAACACCACCCAATATCCCTCTATGCCCTTTCAGGCTTTTTAACAGTCTGCCTGCTTTTGTCCACAGGTTAACGGTATTATCCTGACCTGCGGCGATAATCAGTTCTTCATCTGGGCTAAAAGTAATTCCACGAGTTCCCGCCCAAGGTTGGGATAAGCGGTTATATTCATCGGCTCCTAAAATCGCTTGCTGAAGAACTAATTCCACCTTGCTTTGAGCTTTAGGATCAACTTGACCTAACAACAATAGTTTTTTTCTAGCTCGTAACGCTTCAATTAACGCATCTAAGCGATGATTAGAGGCAAATAACCCTTCAGAAGAGGAGGCTAGGGCTTGAATTTCACTAATTCGAGCTTTTCGTTCACTGATAACCACTTTCCGATATTGCCAAAAATTCGTTAATCCCAAACCCGTAACAATCATAAATGCCACAATTAACACCATCATAAATAACCGTTGTCTGTGAGCATTTTTTTCTACTTCTTTGAGTCGTTGGGCTTCTAAGGCTTGTTGAACTTCTTGTCTGTCTACGGCTTCACTCGTGGCTAAAAATTGATAATCTAAATGACTTAAACTTTTGTCTTGAGCCCACTTTTGAGCATCTTTTAAGGCTTTTCCCCGTAATAAACGAGATTGATCCGTTTGCTCCGAGGCAACCCAATCTTCCAATAGTTGCCAGTAAGGACGCAGTTTATTTAATTCTTTTTCAACCCATTTCAAATTAAAAACTTCTTGATAGATCCGATTTTTAACTTTTAGAGATTTATTCTCCGCAATGACTAAACCTGACAAGAGCAGTTCGATTTTTTCTCGGCTATCATCAATGGTAACTTCTATTCCTTTTAAAATTTGTTGATAGATACCGAGAAGTCTTCCGGCTTTTTGTTCGTTTCTGAGCAGGCGATCGCGGATGGTTCTTAAATGTTCGGGTTCATCCTGTCTTTCCCAATTTTCGGTCAGATATTGTCGAACAATAGACTCAACAAAAAACGCTTCATTTTCTGGTTTAATCGTTGATTTAGAAGCATAATTCAGTGTAATTAATTGAAAGATTAATTGACAAAATTTATGGGTTAAAAAAGGTTGTCCTGCTGTCCAAGTTAAAATTTCTTTTAAAATTGCTGTTCCATTCTCACACTGATCATTTAATCCTAAAGCTAAAGGTTGGGCTTCATCAAAGGTAAAGCCGGAAAGATGAATTGCTTTCCCAATATTAAACGGGGTTCGGTTCCGATCTTGAATTAAATCGCTCGGTGTAGCTACGCCACAAATTGCCCAAGTAATTCGATAATATTTTAGATCAATTGCTCTTTTATTATAAAAGGATCGAATCAGAGCAAATAAATCATCAACTTGGAATTTTAAACTTAAAACACTATCAATTTCATCAATTAAAATAATAATATTTCGATCAGGAAAATATTCTAATAAAATATCTTCAATAAAATAGCCAACTCGTTGCACTAAGGATAATTCTGCATTGTCCAGCCACCAAGCTTTTAAATTGAATTGTCCAAATAAATTAAAATATCTGCATAATTCAGCAACAATTCCTTTATACCATTGTTCAGGAGTAATACTTTCACTACCAATCACCGTCAAATCGACTGTCGCACACAGAAAACCCTGGTCTTGAAGTCGATGAGTCGTCCGTACTAAAAGGGAAGATTTCCCCATTTGCCGACAATTGAGAATATAACAAAATTCTCCCTTTCTTAAAGCTTCATATAATTCTTTATCTGCTGTTCTTTCAACATAACTCGGTATATAAGTGGCAAGACTCCCTCCGACTTGATAATAGGATTTGATCATGTCAAGTGTTGACGGTTGACGGTTGACGGTTAACTAACAACAAACCCCAATAATATTAAAGGGGCAAAGACGGTGCAGGAGGGGGATTCACGGAACGTTCTATGGTGATTTTGTTGCTTTCTCGTTGGGTTTGCATTTCAACGGCGATCGCTTCAAATAATACTTCTAAACTACTGTAAGGAATTTCTAAATCAATAGTAGTTTCAATTTGATCAAACCCATTGGGTGAAAATTCCGTTAACCACCGAGGGCCATCAACAACACTGCGAGTTTGCCGATCAAATAGCCAAATTTTGACATAAATTCGGGGTAAACCATCGGGAAGTCGTACCCGAATTTTTACCAATCTTCCCGCCACAATTTCTGTGGCTAATACCTCAATTTGAGGGTCTGGAACCTGTTGATCTTCTGGTAAAACGTAGGGAATGGGTTGATTAGGGGCAGGGGTTTCGGGTTTAATTGCCTTCGAGGTTTTCCGTTTTGGAAAAAATGCCGATGGAGATTCTAAAGGTTCATCATCTACCACAATTTCTTCTAATTCTTCCATTGCATGGATTACTTCAGGGAAGGACGAAGGTGCTGTTTCTGATCCAGTTTGATCGGAACGTTTAACCACATTAGTAGCGGCATTAAACGGAATTTCTGGTAGGGGATTAACGTTAGCACGTTTAATCCATTGTGACCATTCCTGATCCTGCGCTAAGGAATTTAACCGTGACCAAAACCGATTATTCAGATCCAACGCTTGAAACGCCTGTTGAACTTCTGGATCGGGTTTGGATTTAGTTGTCGGGTCGGGTATTTCCATCGGATTTGGGGCGGGGATCAATTCCGATGAACCTCCTACCAATAGCGGTGAAATTGAAACTGGGGTGTCTGTAGCAATTGATTCGGAAGCCACAACATCCGTTGATGAAACCTCAGAGGATGGAACCTCTTGAGTCGTTGAACCCTGGCCGAATGTGGGTAAATCTAGGGGTGTCCCAGGTCGAGATTCAGAAGCAGAATAATGAATTTTAGGGGGAAGAATAGCCGCCGTTTCCAAAGCTGAGAATACCGTAGAAACAGGTTCAACCGTCTTTGTACTATCCATCAGGTCGGGTAACTCCAAAACCCCCAGATCCAAGGTAGAAAGGTCAGGGAAGTCTTCTTGATCCGTTTCTGTGCCAAAACCCTGATCAATGGCTTCCAGGAGATGTTCAACCTGGGTGACAATGTTAAAGGATTGGGTCGTCACCGGAACTCCATCATTAGAAAAGATCGCTTCCCCTAAAATTAAACGGGTTTTACATTCAAAGGGAATATAAACTACACCCGAAAAAAATAAGGGAAAGTCAGAGGCGGGAAGGGGTTGGCTAACCTCAAATAACAGTTCTGCGGTTTGGGGGTCGCGTAAGCGGAATTGCAGTGCTGGGGAAGCAAGGACAGGATAAGTAGAGGTAGAAGCTTGAGACGACGGGGTAGAGGTGGAAAGTTCGACTCGTCCTAATACGATTAAGGCTTGTCCCAAACGAGCTACAAAGGAATCTTGCTCTAAAATTAGGTGCAGAGCATTCAGAGACGTGTCATGGCACGTCTCTACAGCATCTGGAGGCTTTGGTTGGGGGTGTTCAGAAACAGGATTGAAGCGAGAAGTCGGAAACTGAACAACTTTAGAGGAGGGCTCCGGTTCCGGTCTGACCTCAACGGAGGTCGTTTCTGTGGGGGTAATATTCACCGTCTGCGGTTCCGTATCCCTCGTATCCCTCGTATCCCTCGTATCCCCCGTATTGTCCGTATCTTCAAAGGGTTGATCAAAATCTTCTGCTTCTGTCGGCAGAACCCGTAATTGTATCGTTCTTTTACCAACGGTTGATAATAACCCAGACGTCAGTTGAGGCGCGCAAGAAAACTGCCAATTTCCCGGTTTTAGGGATGTGTAAGGCATCACCACCATTAAACCTTCGGAATTGGTGGTCAACGTCCGAGTTTGAACCTGTTGAACGGGTGGAACCGCATCCAGATCTTGGTAGATAATCCGAACATCGATTGAGGTGTTTGTATAGCCAGAACGGGCTACCATCCGGTAGCGTCCTTCTAAAATTTCAACATCCGGGGATTCTAAGGTCAGCCAACTATTGTCCCCTTCTTTTTGTACTAGAAATTCCCAACTTGCCATTTCCCGCCTCTATTCAGGTGGTTTTTCGTTTCTCCAATATGATAGCGGAATGGGAGTCAGGAAATAGATACTAGAAGGAGGCAGGAGGCAGGAGGCAGGAGGAATCAAGAATGAAGAATTAAGAACAAATCTCTATTCTTTTTTCTTATTTCCCTCTACCTTCTGTCTCCTGCCTCCTGCCTTCTACAGTAATCCCGTGTTGGTTCCTGGCTTGCCAGTTGCCAGTTCCACCTTGACAATTTTACCGCCCATTTTCATGATGCGTTGTTGTTCTTTAAACCAATTGTCATAGGGAACTAACTTTGTAAAGTAAGTATTTTGTAATTCCCGTTGGGTACGAATCCGGGTTTGGCTTGGGACACAAGCTGTTACTTTAAACATCCGCATGAGGTTCATCTCTCCTGAGCAAATTTAACAAGTTTTACATCAATTTGTGAACTACCCAACACCAAAGCTCCCCGCTTAGGGTGTGGGCTTCTAATTTCTTCGGGGGTCGCCTCTAAAACTCCATAATTTATGCAGGTCTTACACTCCCTCAATTAGCCGGAGTCCTTCCAAGACCCAATACCTTATTGCTGCACAGTCCGTTTAGCTTGGTTGTCGCTTAGGGTGATGCGATGCAAAATCTAATTCCAACATAATTTGTATTTTTGGGTCGCCGATCATCCTAATACCAACGTTCCTGATGGTTTGGGACTTCTGGCTCCGATTTTGTTAAATGCTCAAAGGCCGGGAGTCTGAAGTCAATACTAGCTCGCTAAAACTTATCAGGAAAAACAGACAAGCCTTTGGCGGTCTAGCACTCACTCCAGACTTCCCTGGCCTTGAAGGTTGTGTAGATTTTAGATGGGGAATCAAACGAGCCCTGAAGGCTTCGCCGAAATTCACTATCGAAAACCTAACATCGGTTTTAGCTTAAGCCAGAGGAGATATAGTCCAAGTAAATACCGATTTCTTTGCCAGCATCAGCACCCACTAAACTAGCGGTCACTTCTTTAATGGCTTGGATGGCTTGAACGGTAGAACCGATGGGAACACCCAGAGAGTTATAGGTTTCTTTCAAACCGTTGAGAACGCGCTCATCGAGAATGGAAGGATCGCCAGCTAACATCGCGTAGGTGGCATAACGCAGGTAGTAGTCTAAGTCGCGGATGCAAGCAGCATAGCGACGGGTGGTGTACATATTTCCACCAGGACGGGTGACGTCAGAGTACAGCAGAGATTTGGCTACTGCTTCTTTGACGATGGTGGCTGCGTTGGCGCTGATGATGGAAGCAGCACGAACCCGCAGTTCGCCAGTGGCGAAGTAGGCTTTTAATTTGCCCAGAGCACTGCCATCCAGGTACTTGCCTTGAACGTCAGAAGAATTAATTACGGAAGTAATGGCGTCTTGCATGATTGTTCTATTTCCTTGTAGTCGCTGAATCTAGGAATCGTTTAAAAAATGTGATCAAGCAATCGGACTTATGAAATTGCACCGATTACATAGTCGAAGTAAGCTCCAGCTTCGGTTGCATCTTCACCAGATAACAGACCAGAGGCAGCGTTCTTCGTGGCACGAATTCCTTCGACAACGGCTTCAACGGGGGTACCCAGAGATTTGTACATTTCCCGAGCCCCAACGATCCCGATTTCTTCGATGGGGGTGACATCGCCCGCAACGATTCCATAGGTGACCAGACGCAGGTAGTAGTCGAGGTCGCGTAAGCAGGTAGCGGTCATTTCTTGACCATAAGCATTGCCACCAGGGGATACGATATCAGGGCGCTTCTGGAACAGTTGGCTTCCAGCTTCCTTGATGATGCGCTCACGGGCACCAGTTAGCGTTTCGGCGATACGAAGGCGACGCTCACCAGAGGTGACGAAGGCTTTGATTCGGTCTAATTCACCAGGGCTGAGGTAACGCGCTTCGGCGTCGGCATTAACGATGGATTTTGTGACGATACTCATTTTCTACAAAAGCGTTTAGCTAACGTTTTCCTGATTGACACTCTCCCGAAAACCCATGTAACTGAGTTGGAGAGTCTCAGAGTTACCTCTGAGCGTTCCTGCTTGTTCAGATACGTTCTGGATCAAGGCATGATCTTAGAGTGTATCTGCTTTTTGACACTCTCAGCGTCTAAAGATGCTGAGATTCTTGAATAGCCCATAATCTGAGCTTCAAAGGCGCTGACAAATCACCTCTACCGATTCCGCTTAGATATAAGTCCAAGCATCACCGCTACTTTCCTCCCAACCATTATGGATTGGTGATCCGCAATCAAAATCTATTGGTTTAAGATTTTTGTCGCTTCTATAGTAGGGCAAGTTGGGTAGCTGGTGTGGACATTTGCCCAATACCGTTACTACCTATCGCTTGTATTTTGAGGCATAGAGTCCACATTCTGAACGGGATTGTAATAGTTTTTAACATTACCGGGGGATTGATTGTTGGTGGTTGACGGTTGACGGTTGACGGTTGACAGTTATTAAAATGGCTGACATTACTCTTTTCTTGAATATTTTTATGACTTTAAGTAATTTTTTTAAACTTAACCTAAAAACAGCTATTTTTTAAATTAACGACTCAAAAAATAGCTGCTTTTTTCCTTATTTTCTATTCTTTGATATTCAAAAAACATTGATTTGCTATTGCTGTTCAATGTTAAGCGGTTCCCCCTTCCCGATTCCGAATACAATTGGATAAATTCTGAATGTGCGATCACTTTTGTAAAATACACCCCAAAAATGTAACAATAGATTCCGTTTCTCATCTTAATGGCTGTCTCCATAATATGCGTTTAACTCGATTGAATTATCTCGGCTTCAATGTCCTCAAACCGTGCTTTCAAGGTCTTCAGAGGTTCAAATCCCTCGTAATTGCCTTTATGCTGATCAGTGTATTCTTTTTGACCGCTATACCCTCGGCTTTAGCGGCTCTGGATGATGATCGCTTTGATGGTAATATTTTTGCGCTGTATGCAGGAAATGGTTCCTTAGTTCCACCCCGAGTCACCTTAACAGAATCGATGAACCAAGGTAGACCCTCCTTATTAGTCTTTTTCTTGGACGATAGCAAAGATTGTAAAAAATATGTCACAACAGTATCTGAACTTCAGCGTTTTTACGGAAAGGTAGCTGACTTTATTCCGGTCAATGTTGATACCCTATTGCCCGATGCTAAAAATTCCCCCCAGGAACCGGGCTATTATTACAAAGGCTATGTTCCCCAAACCGTATTAATTGACCAGTCGGGGAAAGTAATTTTGGATCAACAGGGACAAGTTGCCTTTGAAACCATTGATGATGTATTTCGCCAAGTGTTTGATTTATTGCCTCGTTCTGAATCCGTTACATTGCGACGTCGTTCCTTCAACGAATTTAACACGGAGTTAGTGAAAACCCAAGATTAAACATCCCTGGGAGATTACGGAATATAGATTCGACCGGGCGATCGCTTCATAAAATGTAACATTTTTGTTAAGATCGAGTCAGTCGGTCTATTTTCCCCTATGAATACCCCATCCTCTCCCCCTTCCCCATCTTCTTCAGACCTACAACCGCAGGTTAAACCCAACGACCCCCAACCCAGCTATGTTAAATTAGCGATGCGAAATATGGTTCGCAAAGGTGGAAAATCCCTATTTCACTTAGGATTAACCACAGTGGTTCTGTTAGGATTGCTAATCGGAATAGCTTACCTAACTCGCTAATTCTTTTGATTTTTATTAAATTTGTCTATTAATGAGTGTGCAAGTTGAAGTCAGTATACAGGACTGTTTTTGGGGTAAGTTTGAGCTAGAAAACCCAGAAAATGACTCCATTAAAAATAATATTATGGAGTCTTCCGCCGTTACGATTGATTGTCCATTGAACGTAACAGAATGGGAAAATTGGTTCCAAATTTGGTTAAATTATTTACACCCCTATCTTCCGACTGCATCCAGTTACGAGTTAAGCTTACGGTTAACGAACGATACGGAGATTCAAACCTTCAATACTGAGTATCGTTCCCAAAACCAACCAACGGATGTACTCGCCTTTGCTACATTAGAGGTAAATTGTCCGCTACCCGCAGAACTATTATCTTCTCAATCGCTGTATCTTGGTGATATTGTAATTTCGGTGGAAACCGCTCACTATCAAGCTCAACAGCAGGGACATTCCCTAAAAACCGAGTTAGGATGGTTAGCGACTCACGGTTTATTGCATCTTTTAGGTTGGGATCATCCTGATGATGAAAGTTTAAGTGAAATGTTAAACCAACAACGGGTGCTATTGAAAACGATTGAGTTAACGGTTTAACAGGTGAGTTCAAGTTATCAAGAAAACTGTGATAAATTGCTTCCTAGATCAGACATAAACCGACTAGGTATGAAAGCGTAATCAGTCAAGGATTTACTAATGAATGCCGAAAAACCCTCTCTTTCAACATTTACCACTCCGTTGATTCCCCTTCCTCAAGGAACAACTGGATCTAAGTCTAATCTTTCCGATACTATGGGGAAAAAATATGACCGGGAATTATCTTGGAAAATAGCTTCTAATTTATTCCTTAGCTTTAAGTATGCTTGGACAGGAATTAGTTATGCCTTTAGAACCCAAAGAAACTTTCGGATTCATACTATCATCGGAACTCTAGCAATAGGCTTTGGTCTTTTTTTGCATTTAACAACAATAGAAGTGGCAATTATTGGCTTAACTATTGGTGCTGTGATGACAATGGAATTATTGAATACAGCCATAGAATCCGTTGTTGACTTAACCGTTGGACAGTCTTACCATGATTTAGCCCGAATTGCGAAAGATTGCGCGGCGGCGGCGGTTTTAATCTCGGCTTTAGTCGCCTTATTTGTAGGGGCAATTTTACTCTTACCCCCTCTGATCAACTGGATTAACGTGACATTATTAGGAGTTTAAACGTTGATTATTGTTATTGATAATTACGATAGTTTTACTTACAATATTGTCCAATATTTAGGAGAATTGGGTCAAGAATTACCGATTGCTTCTGATGTTCGCGTTTTTAGAAATGACAAAATTTCTATAGAAGAAATCCGTCAAATGAAACCCGATGCTGTCGTGATTTCTCCAGGGCCAGGTCGTCCAGAAGATGCCGGAATTTCCCTAGAATTAATTCGAGAATTAGGGCCGACTTTACCCATTTTAGGGGTGTGTTTGGGTCATCAAAGTATTGGTCAAGTGTTCGGTGGTAATATTATCTCTGCACCTGAACTTATGCACGGAAAAACATCCTCAATCCATCATACAGGTGTGGGTGTTTTCCAAAAGTTAGAGAATCCTTTCACGGCGACTCGCTATCATAGCTTAGTGATTGAACGAGAAACCTGTCCTGATAGTTTAGAAATTACAGGATGGGTCGAAGATGGGACAATTATGGGGGTTCGTCATCGGGACTATCCCCATATTCAAGGGGTACAATTTCACCCGGAAAGCGTTCTCACCCACTCTGGAAAACAACTTTTAAGAAATTTCCTAGAACAGATATAATTGTTCAGTTGAAACTCTGATCCTAGCCTTAATTCGTTGCCCCCGTCAACCTGAACATTATGAAACGGCGAAAATTAATTCAATTAACAACGACGACGCTATTAACAACGTTAGCAACTGGGTTAACGTCTCAATGGCAAAAATCCTCAGCACAATCTACTTCTGAAAACACTTTAACCGTCCAATGGTTAGGACATACTTCCTTTTTATTTACAGGAGGTGGATTAAGAGTTTTAGTCAATCCCTTTCGCCAAATTGGGTGTACCACAGGCTATCGGAGTCCGCAACAATTTAAGACAGATTTAGTCTTAATTAGTAGTCGCCTATTAGATGAGGGAGTGATAGAAGGATTTACGGGAAATCCTGCCCTATTATATGAACCAGGTGTTTATCAATTTAATGGCATTCAAATTCAAGGAATTCGCACGATTAAAGACCGATTTGAAGGGCGCAGATTTGGCGTTAATGTCGCTTGGTTATGGAAACAAGCGGGAATTAAAATCTTACATTTGGGAGCACTAGCTGCCCCTTTGGGAATGGAAGAACGCATTTTAATTGGTCGTCCTGATTTAATGTTAATTCCTGTTGGCGGAGGAGCAAAATCCTATACTCCTGAAGAAGCGAAAAAAACCATTGAATTTCTGAACCCTAGAATTGTTATTCCCACCCATTATCGAACCTTAGCGGCGGATGCAACAACCTGTGATATTGAACCCGTTGATAATTTTTTAACCTTAATGGCGGGAACACCCATACAAATTCTACAAACCGATACAATTACCTTAACCGCCGATAATTTACCGAAACAAAGCCCCATAATTGATGTTTTAAGTTATAACTTTGATAATAATACTAGGAGTTAGGTATTGGTTGATTGTTGACTGTTGACGGGTACGGGCGGGTTCAGTTAGATCTTTCTGAATTAACCACAATCTTGATGAACCCGCCCCTACAAATCCGTGACAACTAACAACTAACAACTGACACCTCTATAACCATTATGATGATTCAAAATTATTCTCAAAAATTGAAACAAATAACTGCATTTTTGGGTGTTGTTGGGGTGACACTATTGGGGAGTTTGCCCGTTGAAGCGCAACTTTACCCTAACACTGTAACAAACTCCGTCAAAATTGCCCAAATTCCGGCTACAACTTCCCTGGATATTGTTGATACGGTGGTGAGTGCGGGTGAGTTTACAATTTTGACCCAAGCCTTGCAAGCGGCTGATTTAGTGGATACCCTAAAAGGAGAAGGGCCATTTACGATATTTGCACCGACGGATAAAGCGTTTTCGGCACTGGCTCCAGGGACTTTAGAAGAATTACTCAAACCGGAGAATAAAGCCCAATTAGTCAAGATTTTGACCTATCATGTTGTTCCCGGAAAACTATTGTCAACTGACCTCAAATCAGGGGAAGTTGAAACCCTAGAAGGAGATACCATTAATGTGCAAGTGGGTGCATCGGTAAAAATCGATAATGCAACGGTAATTAAAGCTGATGTTCCGGCTAGTAATGGGGTGATTCATGTGATTGATACAGTGATTTTACCCAACTAATTTTGACACTTTAGAGAGGATTTAATCATGAACAATTTAACAGAATATCAAAACTCAGGTAAACGGGTAGGACTTATTAGTATTTTGAGTATCCTAACTTTAGGAACGATTTCCCCCGTTATTGCCGCAGAAGTTCAGATGTCTCCCACTTCAAAACTGATTTGTCGTCAACCTCACCCAGATTTAACTAAAGTGGCGATTTCTCCGAAAGTGGTTCAAAGTGTGGTGGGAGATTTAGCTACTGTTATTTTAGCAGATGAGCGTTTTAAAATCTTAGGGATGATTTTGCAATCTATTGGCTTATTAGATGCTTTAAAACAGGGGGATTTTACAATTTTTGCCCCAACGGATGAAGCTTTAGCAAAATTACCCCAACAAATTTTAGATGCGATTCTGAAATCGAAAAATCTGAATCAATTTACTGAATTATTAGAATATCATGTCATTCCGGGGAAAGTCATGTCAACGGAGTTAAAATCAGGAGAACTCAAAACATTAGAAGGAGATGCTGTTACGATTAAAACAAATAATCATAAAATTCAGGTCGGAAATGCAACAGTGATTGATTCTGACATTCCTGCGAGTAATGGGGTGATTCATATCATTGATCAAGTTCTAATCTTACCCCAATAAGGTAAAATTGATCTCAATTGCACCAAATAAAGATAGTTTCCTGTTATGAAATTAAGCCTTTGCATGATTGTTAAAAATGAAGAGGAGACTTTAGCCAAATGTTTAAGCAGTGTTAAAGGCATTGTTGATGAGATTATTATTGTAGATACGGGTTCAACGGATAAAACCCCTAAAATTGCTCAACAATTTGGTGCGAAAGTCCATTCCTTTGACTGGTGTGATGATTTTGCTAAAGCTAGAAATGCAACGTTAAGTTATGCAACGGGACAATGGATTTTAGTCTTAGATGCGGATGAAATATTAGCACCTGGAATGGGGGAACAACTGCATCAAATGATGCAAAACCGTAATTTAATTGTCGTTAACTTAATTCGACAAGAAATTGGCGCGAGTCAATCTCCCTATTCTTTGGTGTCTCGATTATTTAGAAATCATCCCCAAATATGTTTTTCTCGTCCCTATCATGCAATGGTGGATGATAGTATTACCGAATTAATCCGCCAAAAACCCCAATGGAAAATTGGAACATTACCCCAGGTTTCTATTTTACATGATGGATACCAAGCCGAAGCGATCGCCAAACGGAATAAATGGCAACTGGCAAAAACAGCAATGGAGCGTTACTTAGCAGAACATCCAACGGATGCCTATGCTGCGAGTAAATTGGGGGCTTTATACGTCGAAATAGGCGACTTAGAGCGCGGAATTGAACTATTAAAATTAGGATTATCTCAAGAGAGTAATGGAGAAGATGGGGTTTTATATGAACTCCATTATCATTTGGGTATAGCCTATAGTAAACAAGGACAATTTACCCTAGCAAAACAGCATTATCAAACAGCAGTTGATATTAATATCTTACCACAATTAAAGCTAGGAGCCTATAATAATTTAGGCAATATTTTCAAACAAGAAGGAGAACTAGAATCGGCGAAAATTGCTTATCAAACCGCCATAGAAATTGATCCAAGTTTAGCGATCGCCTATTATAATTTAGGCATGACCTTGAGAGAAATGGGAGCCTATCGAGAAGCGATCGCCGCCTATCAAAAAGCCCTAGAACTCAATCCCAACTCAGCCGAAACCTTCCAAAATTTAGGAGTCCTATTACTACAAATTGGTCAACTAAACGATAGCTCAATGATGTTTAAAGCCGCCATAGAATTACACGAACAAAATAACTCCCCAGAAGCCAAACGTTTGCGTCAGGAACTAGGGGAAATGGGTTTTCGAGTTTGAGAGATCCCAGAGAAAGTTCAAAACAGTTTTCCAAATTTTTCCAGAATCCGCTATCATGCAGCAAAAGTTAGGTCATTTTTCTAGGAGTTAGGTAATATGGTTAATGCAGAACGGATTCCCGTCGGTATTGTGGGGGCATCGGGCTATGGTGGCGTGCAGTTGGTGCGTTTATTACAGGATCATCCCCTGGTCAGAATTGCTTATTTAGGCGGGGATAGTAGCGCCGGAAAACCCTTTTGTAGCCTCTATCCCCATTTGAATGAATGTGTGGATTTAGTGATCGAACCTATTGATATTGATAAAATAGCCTCTAAATGTCAAATTGTCTTTCTATCCCTACCTAATAATTTAGCCTATACAATGGCACCACAATTAATAGAAAAAGGATGTAAAGTATTAGATTTATCGGCGGATTATCGGTTTTCTAATTTAGACATTTATAAAAAATGGTATGGGGGAGAACGCACGGATCAAGCCATCGCAGCAACGGCCGTTTATGGCTTACCTGAATTGTATCGCGATCGCCTTTCTACGGCGCAATTAGTTGGTTGTGCAGGCTGTTATGTCACCGCCAGTTTATTAGCCCTTGCACCCCTATTAAAACAGGGATTAGTTGATCCTGATACCGCTATTATTGATGCTAAATCAGGAACTTCTGGGGGCGGTAGACAGGCTAAAGTTAATATGTTATTAGCCGAAGCTGATAGTTCGGTCGGTGCTTATAGCGTCGGGGGTCATCATCGTCATACCCCGGAAATTGAAGAAATTTGTAGTGATTTAGCCGGACATGATATTTTAGTCCAATTTACTCCCCATTTAATGCCAATGGTCAGGGGAATTTTAGCAACTGTTTATGCAACTTTACGAGATCCAGGGTTAGTTCGAGAAGATTTAATTACCATTTATAAAGCGTTTTATCGCAATTCTCCCCTGGTGAAAATCTTACCTGGTGGCACCTATCCCCAAACAAAATGGGCTTGCGGAACTAATCTTTGTTATTTAGGAATTGAAGTTGATCAACGCACCGGACGAGTGATTGTAATGTCGGCTATTGATAACTTAATTAAAGGTCAAGCAGGACAAGGAGTGCAGTGTATGAATATTATGATGGGTTGGCAAGAAACATTAGGCTTACCGCAATTGTGTTTCTATCCTTAAGTCATACGTTGTTGGGCTTTAGCCCTCCGATCTTTATGCTAAAGCCCAACAACGAACTTATTTTTTCGGTTTAAACTGTTTTTTTACAATACCATATAACAATTGCACCTGAACCCCGTTTTTTAATATCTGTTGTAATATTTTCATGATTTGGCTATAATCTTGAAAATGACTGTTTCAATGAAGCGCGAGGTCTTATGGTTAAAGCAATTCAGCAAGACAGAATTACTGCCGCAGAACAACAAATTGAGGATAGAAGGCAAGAAATTGACTATGATACTAGAGAATTTACAATAGAGATCATCGTCAATAAATACTTAGAGAAGGATGATGATGATGACGATCTCAGCGAAATTTATGTACCTGAGTATCAAAGAGAGTTTGTATGGGATATTAATCGTCAATCCAGATTAATTGAATCTATTATTCTCGGTTTGCCCATCCCTCTGCTTTTCGTGGCTGAAATTAAAGAATCTGGAAAGCTAGAAATTGTTGATGGCTCTCAAAGAGTTAGAACTCTTGCAGCTTTTCTCAGAAACCAGTTGCGATTAACCAACTTGAGAACATTAGATTCCTTGAACGGTTTTTACTTTAAAGATTTTGTACCATCACGCCAGAGAAAGTTTAAGAATACTCCTATTAGAATGATTGTTCTTTCAGACAAAGCCAATGAAAGAGTAAGAAATGATATGTTTGACCGAATCAATACCAGTAGCCTTGACCTAACTCCTATGGAGATGAGGAAAGGAGTATACAGAGGTGATTTTATTGATTTTGTCTTTGAATGTGCAGAAAATGAAACACTGATCAAGCTCTGTCCGATTTATAGATATTTTCAGAACAGGAATGAAGAAGCTGAACTTGTGCTAAGATTTTTTGCATTTTCGGAAACCTATCCAGATTTTTGTCTTTCTAATGTAAAAAGTTATCTCGACCTTGATCGAACAGGAGTAGCTAGATTTCTCGACGAATATGTGATTTGGAAAAATATCAATTTTACAAATGAAGAAAAAAGCCAAAAACTGTATGATTTTGAACAAATGTTAGTTTTTATAGAAAAAACATTCCCAAGTGGATTCAAGAAATATCATGATTCCGATGCAACTTCGCGCCCTTACTTTGAGGCTATTTCAGTTGGTTCTCACCTCGCTCTTAAGGAAAAATCTGATTTAGTCATTAACAGGTTATGGCAAACTGGGGAGAAAAATACTCAGACAGATTCTTTCCGCATTCCTATTGGTCGCTACCAAACCCATAAGCCTGAGAATATGAGGCAGAGAATTGACTATGTTAAAGATAGCCTGCTTAAGCACAGTCTATGAAAGATTTCATCAGGGAATTTCACAAGCGAGTAGCCGAGATTAATAAATATTTTGAGTTGGTAGATAGGATTGAGGACCTGGGGCCTTTTTCTACGAACTCAATCATTTTTCCATCAGGTGAGTACAAAGTAGATAGCGATCTTCAGAAAATCCTGAAATCTCATTGCTATTTACTTTTATACAACTTAATTGAATCTTCGATTAGGAATGGGATAATTGCAATCCATGATGCGATTTTAATTGATCAGCTAACTTACCGAGATTTAAGTGAAAAAATTCAGAAGTTATGGTTATTAAATGATCAAAGCAAAAGCTTCATAGATTCCAATATTAAAAAGGAAACTATAGCGAATAATCTTCAAGATACAATTAGATCAGTTATAGAGGATGAAATAGTTATATTAGATCCAAATAATATTCCCATATCCGGCAACCTAGACGCTAAGACCATCAAGAAACTTATAGATATGTATGGTTTTCACGGGAGGCTAGGAGTTCCTGACAAAGAAATAGATGACATCCTTAACTTTGTAGTTAAGATACGATGCGATTTAGCTCATGGAAATGTTTCATTTTGTGACGCATCAAATGAAATTATTTGGAAAAAGCCTGGTGACAGTGCTGATGATCACGAAAAAGTATTTAGATACTTGATTGATGATAAAGAAAATGTGGTTAAGTATCTCACTCATCTGCTGCAAAACATTGATGATTATATTGATAATAAAAAGTATAAATTGTAGTAGAAGACTAGACATACTGGAAATTCGTTTTGGGGATGGTAAGACAGAAATACTTCACACCGCCTGAGACACCACTAAACTAGGAGCACTTTGATAATTAAGGCCAGTAATAATATGTTCTGCTGGAATACCTGCACCAATCAGTATAGAGGTTAACCCTTCCTCGAAGTTATCTTCTTCAATAATGATTTGGTGATCAACTAAACGAGCGTGAAATAGAATAGTATCGAGCCAGTGTTGCTTATCCCAACCTGTAGCCAGAATTAGGAAGTGACCGGAATCAGTATCGCAGACAGGATAAAGTTGAATCGCTTGTAGGCGAGGTTGGGCTTGCGTTGCCTCTTGCAGCGTTTTTTTCAAAATATCTGCATAACTTAATGAGCAATCCATTCAACAATAGCCTCCCACTCAGGTTGATAAACTAATAAATTAATTCTATTTCTCTGAACAGCCATCTGAAAAATTGGTTTTTGGAAGTGTCGAATATAGACGGCTTGACTAATAGCTAGAAACAACTGCCGTTCGGGTTCTTGCTCCTCCAAAGCCCATTGGTAAAGCTGAAGTTGCCCCATCGTTTTTTCCAGTTCACTAATGACTGAAGGAGAGTCAAAATCTTTGATTTCTACAGCAATTTTTCGTCCGGCTTTTTCGGCTGCAAAAAACTTTTCGGCTCCTAAATCAGCTTTTAAGAGCGTTTGTTCCAATACTAAGATTAAAGGGTCATCCGTAATCGCCCACCCGTCTTTTTCAAGAGTGCGACGCAGGGATAAATGTAAATTATCACGTCTTGACATTCGTTATTAAAGAACAGGGCGATCGCTTTGTTATCATATTACTTCCTATAGGGTAGGACTTTTGGAAAGCGTTTTATCGCAATTCTCCCCTGGTTAAAATCTTACCAGGCGGCACTTATCCGCATAAATCGTTGTTGGGCTTTAACCCTATAATCTTTGTGCTAAAGCCCAACAACGAACTTATTTTTTCGGTTTAAACTGTTTTTCTACAAGACTAACAATCGTATCCCTGGGGAAAAATCGAGGTAAATTAACAATAAATTGATTACTGAAACCCCCCGTTACTAAGGTTGAAAACTCTTTTTCTAACGCTTGTAATGTCTCTTGAACAACTTCCTCCGCCGTGGCATAATTTTGTCCAGCACCTGCAAAAGTTTGGGGGAATTCTGCTTCTACAAAAAAGTTAGATTCTGTCGGCCCAGGACAGACTACTACAATTCTGACTCCAGAGTCTTTATTTTCTGCCCATAATGCTTCTGTAAACGTCAAAACAAAGGCTTTTGTTCCAGAGTAAACAGAGGAATAGGGTAAGGGTTGATAACCTGCAATAGAAGCCACATTAACAATCGCACCCGACTTGCGTTTTTTCATATCTGTTAAGAATAAATGAGTCAGTTCAACTAGAGCTAGAATATTTAATTGAATCATTCTTAACTGTTTTTCTAGGGGTCGATCAACAAAGGCTCCATAATCTCCAAACCCGGCATTATTAATCAGTAAATCAATCGTTAATCCTTGTTTTTGGATAGCATCAACCACAGCTTGTACTGCACCGGGTTGGGTTAAATCTTGAGGAATGACATGAGCTTTAATATTATATTGAGTTTGAAATTGTTCCGCTAGTTGTTCTAATTTATCTTGAGAACGAGCGACTAAAACCACATCCATTTTCTGAGAGGCCAGTTCCTTCGCAAACGCCGCCCCAATTCCAACCGATGCTCCTGTAATTAATGCCGTTTTCATGAATTTTCAATCCTAGAATAACTTTCTAGTCAATTATTGTAACGCAAACAAGTGAAGTGGCTTCACGAGTTTATGTTTGTCATGAAGAGACAGAATGGATTAGAAGGGGATTTTTTTGAACTTTGGCAGACAATTTCTTACTTTTTTGAAATGCAAGGAATCTATCATGGGGAGGGTTATGCTATGGGGCTAGCTGCGGCTCGAATTGGGATGACATTTGATTTTTGCCGCGAAGACAAATTCCCATTTTTTAAGGATAATATTGAACGAGTAAGAATCAAAAATGGGCAATCCAATCTTGAGGACACACAAATTTACTTCGACATTCATAAACAGATTGAATATCCCCAACGTTCCCTTTGGGAGAAAATCAACAATAAACTAAGTAAACAGGTTGTGTTTTATTATCGATTATTTAGACTGAGAATTTTTATTAAAAAAGATCCCAATTATTATAAAATCTTTGGATGAGTATACAAAAAATAATTCAGGCTAACAACCTGCTTGCACCCGGCTACCCAACAGTTATGGGTTTGACACATTATATAACTAAACCTGCTCGCAGAGCCCGGACAGCAGCTAAAAGTGCTATTTTACATTTAATTTTATAACTATCTTGAATTTTGAATTAATCCTTGATACGCTTGAATCATTTGTTGAGCGATCGCATCCCAACTATAATAATTTAAAGCATAATTTTGAGCATTTAAACCCCGTTTTTGACGTTCTTGTGGGTTAGTTAATGCCGTTTCAATTAAACTTGACATCTCATCAATATTTCCATTCCCGACCCAACCCCCTTGGGCTTGTTCCACATCTTCCCAGATATAAATTCCCTTAGAAATCACCACCGGAGTTCCAACGGCCATCGCCTCTGCTACTGCAATACCAAAATTTTCATAATAGGAAGGTAATACAAATAAATCGGCTATTGTTAATAATGCGGTTTTGATTTCTCCCGTTACAAACCCTGGAATAATTGTTTTTTTGCCTAAAGGAGAGTTCTGAATTTGTTGTTTAATTTTGGCTTCATATTCGGGATCTTGAGGATTAGAACCTGCTAAAATAAACTGAAATTCTAATCCTGTTTTTAAGACTTTTTCTAAAGCTGGAATTAAAATATCGAGTCCTTTCTTCGGTTCTATTCGAGATAAAAATAAAATAATTGGAACATCCGGCTTTATTTCTAAATGGGATAAAATGGCTTGAGGCGTTTGGGTTAATTTGGGTAATGTTACGCCTAATGGAATGACTAAATCGTTGGTTTTAACTCCAAATCGTTCAGAGATTCTTGCTTCTTCGTGACTGGTAAAATGAATGGCGGCGGCTCCCGCAATATTAGGACGTTCTAATAAGGCTGCATAGAGTTTTTTTAACTGTTTTTTCTTGTTTAAATCGGCAGGGTCAAGAGTTCCTAACGGTCGTAAAATATAGGGTAATTTTTGAAAACGGGCTACCGTCGCCGCCGACGAACTCACAGGAGAAAATAAGGCATGAATATGGGCTAAATCATATTCAGAAGCGTGTTTTTTTAACCATGTTAATAAATCCAAAGAAAATTTATACCGACGAAAGGGAGAACAGGGAAAATAACGAACCTGATAACCATTTTCCTCTACAGGTCGATCTAAAGGAACGTCTAATGGTGCTTGACCGCTATCTCCATTTGCATTAGTCGTTAAAACCGTGATATCAACTCCCAGTTTAGCTAACGCCGTAGAAAGACCCCGCACCATTTGACTAGGGCCACCATAAACTAAAGAAATTGAAGGAATAATTTGCAGAATTTTCATAATCAGTTAACAGTTAATTATTAATAGTATTCAGCCATCAGTCAAAAGTGATTCATTAATTTAAACTCGAATCTACTGACTCATAACGGATCAACTCTTACACTGATAACTGATAACTGATTACTGATAACTGATTATAGCAATAGCATCGGGAATTTCTTTTTCCACTCGTCGTAATCGGGGCATCCGATAGGCAACTAGCACAGCCACAAGATTAAGAATACCAATTAACATAAATAATAACCCAGTTCCTCGTCCGACACCCACCCCGATAATTTTACCCACACTATCGGCTAAGATTCCATCGGGTTTCATCATGGGTTCTAAAACGCGATCTGCTAAAGGCCCAACGGTTAAATGAGATAGAATTAATAGCGATCGCTCGACAACACTTTGTAAAGAAAAGATGCGTCCTTGTAACTCTAAGGGGACTTTAGATTGCCAAATCGTGTGATTACTACTGACAATAAAAGGACGGGCAAATAAATAACCAAAACCCCCAATTCCTGCCAAAATAACTGAAGGTTTAAAACCACCTAAACAGAGACATAAACCCTGTAAACCGACTAACCATAAAATTGCTTTCATGCGGTTTTTGGGGCCACCCCAAACACTCACCGCTACACTTCCGAGGAGCATTCCACAACCGCTAATAGATAGAATTAATCCTAACTCTTTACTGGTGGCAAAGGTTAAAACTAACGGCCAGAATAAAATAGCAAGCATTCCTTCTGTAAAGTAAGTTATTGCAAAAAAGCTTAATAATTTTCTTAAACCAGGACGAATTAAAATATAATTCCAAGCGGAACGGGTTTCTTTCCAAAGTTGTTGAAAGTTGAACGGTTTTCGTTGAGAGGTTGAATGATCTACTTTAGGAAAACGCACGAATAAAAGTGTCATTAACCCTAAAATAAACGTTCCTGAATCGATAATTAAAATCGAACCGATGCCAATACTGCCAACTAAAATTCCAGCAATTGTTGGCCCAGAAATTTTAGCGATCGCCCTAGAAACTTGAACCATACCATTAGCACGATTCAACTCATTCATGGGTACGAGTTGGGGAATTGAGGCCATATAAGCAGGCCATTGGAAAGCACCAGAAATGGAACTAACGGACACAGCAACGTAAATATGCCAAACTTCTAAGCGCTGGGAAAACACTAACCCCATCAAAATTAGCGTTCCGGTAATCGAAATGATATCGTTGAGGATCATCGCGCCTCGACGACTAAAACGGTCTACTACCGCCCCTGCTAGGGGGGAAATTAACAGATTTGGCAGATGAATAAAAACGGAAATTAGGGCAAACTGGGTAATGGAACCTGTGGTTTGATAGACCCAAACCCCCAAGGCAAATTCGGTTAAGCTGGAACCAAATAGGGAAACAATTTGTCCCAACCAAACCAGCAAAAAAGTTGGCATACGCTCTTTGTCCCGCAGTTTCATCTGTTATAGCTTGCTTATATTAAGGATTGTAAACACAGTTTGTCAATCTGTATCTAACCTGTGGCTTGTTCATTCTGGTATATTGAAATAGAATCAGCTAGGTTTTAATTAAAGTCATCTATTCATAAATCTTGTCTACAGCGTTAGCATTCATTAACTTAATAGGTAAATAAAATGTCATCTCTTGGTTCTATTCCAAAAGAAACAATTACCATTGAAGGCGGATTTGGCCCAATTCAAGCAATTGAGGCTCCCATTACTTTAGATATTAAACCTCTAACTGTGTTGATCGGAACGCAGGGAACCGGAAAATCTTTAATTAGCCAAATTCTCTATTTCTTTCACGATTATGAATATCTATTAGCCAATTATTTTAAATCATTAACACCTAACAGTACAGTGCGTAATATTTTAGAAGGAATTCGATCAGGAGAACTAACCAATAGAGCTTTAGCAAGTTTTTTGACAACTCCAAAAGTTGAGATAAGCTATCAAAAACATAATCTAAATCCGTCAGAAACAAAACAGAATATCACTCTTTATAAATCAAATAGACAAATTAATCCTATTGGCAAATTTAAGAAAGAAATTGATCAGAATTTAAAAGAATTATTTGCTGATCCCTCTCTATCGGGTAAGCAATCAGCAAAATCAATCTTTATTCCAGCAGAAAGAACCTTTTTTTCTCGTTTTATTAACTCTGATCCTACAATATTAGGAAATCGAGCTTTACCTATTACTATGCGGGAATTTGCTAAAGTCTTAAGTCATGTTTCTGATATTCATCAACTCTGGGATACGAACGCTCAAGAAAAACCTCAAGAAGCCTTGGATATTGAAAATTTAGTCAAAAATGCTTTAGGGGGACGAGCGATTTCTGCTAAAACCGGCCCCTATGCTCGTAAATGGCAATGGATACTCGAAGAAACTCATCAACCTTTAGAGATTGAAATGGCTTCTTCTGGTCAAATGGAAACTTGGCCGTTAGTATCAACAGCACAAGCATTATCGGGTTTTCCAGAATCTGAAAGACCTCTATTTATTCATATTGAAGAACCAGAAACCCATTTACATCCAGAAGCTCAAGTTGCTATTATTAAAATGTTAGCTTATTTAGTAAATCAAGGTTTTCGTTTAGTAATTACAACTCATTCTTTAGTTGTATTATATACTTTAAATAATTTAATATTGGCTCATGAAAAATTAAAAAATGACTCAGTTGATGATCTGCCTGAAATCAAAACAAGAATAGCTCCTGAAATGCTTTCTGCTTATCTCTTTAATCAAGGTGAAATACAAAATATTATTACGGATTCAGGAAAGATAAATGAAGGACTACTAGGGTTTGTTTTAGGAGATTTAGAAATTCAATTTAATCAATTAATGACGTATAATTTATGGAGTAAATAATTTTAAAAAATGCCCTTACTTTGTACTGGAGATAAACTTCCAGATATTCCCACAGTTAATTGTAGTGATTCGATTAAAACCCTAGACAATTGTTGTCAATTAGTCGAAATTGAAACCGAGATACTTCTTTTTGAAAAAGTCGAAAAATCTTATTATTGGGTGAAATTAGAAGCCGATGAAATTCAGTTAATTGTTTGTAATTTAGAAAAATATGCAAATCAAGCAAGTAGTTGGAAAGGTCGGCGTTGTGATTATTTAGTCATGGGAATGAATGTAGAAGATGCAGATTGTTATTTAATTATTATTGAGTTACGTCATCTGATTGTTAAAGAAGAGCAAGCTATTGATAAGTTAGATCAAGTAGAACAAACTATTCAAAATATTATCTCTATTCTTCCGCAAGAAATTTATAATTCTCCTTTTTTTGATCAAGCTTGTCCCGAAATTACAAACTATAAAATTGCAGGCATTATTATTGCACCTGCGGGAATTCGAGGAATTTCACGCGAAAACAGAACTCGTGTGATTAACCATGAGAAGTATCAAGCAATTATTACGATGATGCCGCCTGAACAAGTTAGAAACTGTACGATAACTTGGCGTGATTTGTTGCAACAATTTGTTCCTCCCTCTCGGAGACGATAACCCAATAAACTTGATTATTTTAAATAATTTGGGTTAGATAATGTTTGATTAGCTTCATCAAGTTTTTGTTCCCAAATCTCAACTAAATTTTTAATCACCTGATCCCAATTATAATTTCCCACAGATTTTAATCCGCGATTTCCCATTGTTTTTCTTAATATCGGATCATTGATTAATTGCTTTAATTTGTGAGTAAAATCTTCTATATCTTGAGGCGTATATATCAATCCATTTTCTCCCTCTTGAACATTTTCAACTAATCCTCCCGCACGGGGAACTAAGACCGGAATACCAGAAGCAAAGGCTTCTAATACTGTTAATCCTCTTGATTCCCGTTCAGAGGTGCTAATATGAATATCACTATTAACATAAACAGCCGGAACCTGATCATAGGGAACTCGACCGAGAAAGTAAACATGACGGGTGAATTTTGTTAAACCCTCGATAATTTCATCCTTCATTTGTCCATCTCCGACAATAATAAAACCCACTTTTTCTAAATCAATTTTTTCGGCAACTTTTGCCATAGCTTTTAAGGTGAAATTCCACCCTTTATCGGGGGTTAAACGACCGACAAAAATTAATTTAACTAAATTATCTAATTCGGCTAAATTATAATTATTTTTGAAAAAATGTTCTGCTTTTAAATTCGGGTTAAAGCGTTCAGCCTCAAACCCGGCTAAATTAGCATAAACCGCATTATTAATTCCCATTTGTGAGGTAATTTTATAGGTAATTTTGCTCGTAAATAACGTAATATCATAGCCGTTATAAATCCAAGCAAAAATCCTTCTAAAAATTTCTCTAATAATTTCAACGGCAAATTTTGGTAAGGGAATATAATCATCAGCATAGGATAAGAACCAAGTCCTAAAAAACGCAATACAGGGAATATTTGCTTTTTTAGCATAATCAATTCCGGGTCGTCTAAAAAATCCAAAAAATAGCCGTTCTGGTTCATCAACATGGAGAATATCGGGTTGAAATTTTTCTAATTCTTCGAGTAAAATAGAATAGGATTTAATAGAAGGATTGCGCTCAAAATCTATGCCTAAAAAGGGTGTACTTGGTAAATTACAAACTCGTACACCGGGTAAAATATTTCCGGTATAGTCTCGCCAATTGGGGTAAATGGTTTCAATGACGCTATAGTCAGGACAGAAAAATAATACTTCATGTCCCCACTGACTTAACCTTTGTAGTCGCATCATTGCACTAACCGTAACACCATCAATCACAGGAAAAAAACCAGAGGAAATAATTGCAATTTTCATATTAAACTTTACCTTTATCGGAAATTTGGGTTTAAAACCCCGTCCTTCTGGGACGGCTTTCTATTAAGATATATAACAAAACTATCGAATTACTGTGGTAATTTGTTAATATATTAGTGGTTGTAAAAGACCCTCCCGAATCGAAGATATTCCGAAATAAATAGCAAGGTTGAAAGTCCTGTGGGGTTGAGATTAGAAACTGGGGAAGCGGATGTAAGGCAATGGTAAAAAAATCCAACCTTGAACGCATTAATTAACAAATTCAATAACATAACAACAAGTTTAATTTAGTGAACGAGATTAAACTTAAGTCGCGGGAGGGCATTCCGAGACTTAAAACGGACGTGGAGACAGTGTAAGACTACTTCCAAGGTAGCAACAGTCTGCGAAGCGTCAACCCCATTCAGCGACCATCCTAAAAAGGTGGCGTGGTGAGGAATCCCCGTCCGTTTACGGCGGGGTGGATGTCAAAGTCGTGAGTCCTTTAGGGTTCCTATAGAGTCCTGAAGGACTCACTACAGCATTTAGAGATTATCTTAATATGAGCGATTTTTCTAATTTAGTCGATTTATTGCGCGATCGCGCTGAATCTCAACCGGATCAACTCGCCTATCGGTTTTTAGCCGATGGGGAAACGGAGTCAGGAAGCTTGACTTATCAGCAATTACATCAACAAGCACTGCAAATTGCATCTGATTTACAATCATTTTTATCACCGGGCGATCGCGTTTTAGTGGTTTATCCCTATAGCGCTGGATTAGAATTTATTGCAGCGTTTTTCGGCTGTTTATATGCGGGTGTAATTGCTGTCACCGATAACCCTCCGGTTTCTCTCCAAGCAATTCCTAAGCTACAAACCCGTTTAGAATCTTCTCAATGTCGGGCTATTTTAAGTACAGAAGCGTTAATTCAACATATACAAACCCAATTCCCTGTAGAGACGTTGTATGCAACGTCTCTACCTTGGGTGGCGACTGATCGCCTTTTTTCCCAAAACTTCGCTACACAATGGAAAGAACCGCAAATTAACGGGGATACAATCGCTTTTTTTCAATATACCTCCGGTTCAACGGGAACCCCAAAAGGTGTGATTGTTACCCATCAAAATGTTCTGCATAATTCCGCGATTATTTATAACGCTTTCGGACATCATAACCATAGTCAAGGGTTAATTTGGCTTCCCCTCTTTCATGATATGGGATTAATTGGAGGCGTAATTCAACCCTTATATGGGGGATTTCCCGTAACATTAATGTCGCCAATTTCTTTAGTACAAAAACCGTTTCGTTGGTTAGAAGCGGTTTCTCAATATCAAGCCACTACCAGTGGCGGGCCTAATTTTGCTTATGATTTAGTGTGTCGGACAGCGACCCCAGAAAAATTAGAGAAATTAGATTTAAGTTCCTGGGATGTCGCCTTTTCCGGCGCTGAACCTGTACGCTGGGACACCTTAAAACGGTTTGCAGAAATTTTTGGCCCCTGTGGGTTCAAACCCGAAGCGTTTTATCCCTGTTACGGAATGGCCGAAACCACCCTATTTATTTCTGGCGGAAGCAAACACCAGACCCCCAACGTTCTCTGGGTAGACACAGCCGCCTTAGAACAAAATCAAGTCATTTGCAAAGAAGCAACAGATCCGTATCCTCCCACCTCCCCTACTCCCCCTACTCCCCCTGCTCCCCCTGCCTCCCCTGCTCCCCCTGCCTCCCCTGCCTCCCCTGCCTCCCCTGCCTCCCCTGCTCCCCCTGCTTCCCCTACCCGCTCTCTCGTCAGTTGTGGCTTTCCCTGGTTAGGGGATGAGGTAATTATTGTTGATCCTGAACAATTAACCCGGCGAGGCGAAAATCAAGTCGGTGAAATATTGGTATCGGGGAAGGGTGTGGGTTTGGGATATTGGGATAAACCCGAAGATACCGAAACAACGTTTAAGGTTTATGTGGACGGACAAGGGCCCTATTTACGCACGGGTGATTTAGGATTTCTCTATGACGGGGAATTGTACATTACTGGACGCATTAAGGACATGATGATCCTTTGGGGAAGAAACCGTTATCCCCAGGAAATTGAAGCCACGCTGGATACTTGTCACCCCGCTATTCGTCCTGGACATAGTGCAGCGTTTTCTATTGAGACGGAAATGGGAGAACAGTTAATTATTGCATCAGAAATCGAACGGCGTTATTTACGGAACTTGAATATTGAAGAAGTGGTCAATGTCATTCGTCAAGCTGTCGCCGAACAGAATACCGTTGATGTCTTTGGGATCGTGTTATTGAAAACAACTACTATTCCGAAAACCACCAGTGGTAAAATTCAACGTCGTACTTGTCGGACTAAATTTTTAGAAGGGAGTTTAGATATTGTTGGACAATGGCAATTAGACTCAGAACCCAGTCAATTGTCAGAATTGGCCAATCGTTCTTAATTGTTAACGGTTGACCGTTGACCGTTGACGCGTTCGGGCGGGGTAAGGGCGGGGGAACCCCGCCCCTACAATTTTGAAAGTCACTCAAATTGATCATGAAACCACTAGAACAATTATCAGAAAAAGTTAGATATTTTCTGTTGTATAAAGTTGGGGCAAAAATCTTGTGGACGTTTGAAAAGTTACTCCCTAAATATTCTTTAATTGGGGATAGGGCTTTTTTTGACCCGACTCAATTTCAATGGACACAGCAGTTAGAAGCAAATTGGCCGTTAATTCGACAAGAATTAAATCAGATTCTCAAAGTTCAAGATCAACTTCCTAATTTTCAAGATATTTCTCCCGATCAAGGGTATAGTACCACCCAGGATAGTTTATGGAAAACCTATTTTTTATATGGCTATGGGATTAAAGTTGATAAAAATTGCAATAGATGTCCTGAAACCACTCGTTTAATTGAACAAATACCCGGAATGAAAACGGCGTTTTTTTCGATTTTATTACCCGGAAAACATATTCCTGAACATCGAGGGTCCTATAAAGGCTTAATTCGATGTTTATTGGGGTTAAAGATTCCTGAACCGCGAGAAAAATGTCGCATTAGAGTTGCGGGAGAAACTCGTCATTGGGAAGAAGGCAAATGTATGATCTTTGATGATTCTTTACCCCATGAAGCTTGGAACGAAACCGATAGCGTGAGAGTCGTTTTATTTTTAGATATTATGCGACCTTTGCGGTTTCCGATGTCTGTAATTAATGAACTATTTCTAAAATTAATTACGGTGTCTCCCTTTGTTCAGGATGGATATGCAAATCAACGAAAATGGGATGTTCGTTTAGATCAAGTATTTGCTGAATTGAAAAAGAGTGAATTTGTGGAAATGCAAACAATAAAACGTTAATTTGATTGACGGGTACGGGCGGGATAACCCCGCCCCTACGATAGTACGATAGTTAACATCCTGAATACGGCAAACCCATTATCCTATTATTGTCAGGATAAATTTAAAAAACATTACCCTAATTTTTTACATGGCTGATCAATTTAACTCGTTTAAATCAACAACATTAATTGAACTTTTAGAATATCGAGCATCCCAACAACCGGATAAAATAGTCTATACTTTTTTAGTCGATGGCGAAACCGAAACTGTTACTTTAACCTATCAACAATTAAACCAAAAAGCGAAAGCGATCGCAGCTAAATTACAAGCCCTTTGTCAACCCCAAGATCGAGTTTTATTACTATATCAACCCGGATTAGACTATATTAGCGCATTTTTTGGTTGTTTGTATGCGGGAGTGATTGCAGTTCCCGCTTATCCCCCTCGACCGGATCGATCTCTTCCCCGTTTACAGGCAATTATTCAGGATACAAATGCGACAGTTGCCTTAACAACAGAATCCACATTATCCAGTTTACAACGATTTTTTCCGCAAATGTCTGATATTGCACCGTTAAACTGGTTTGCAACAGATATCCTAGAAGATGAAATAGAAAAAAATTGGCAACCTCCCTCTATAAATAGTCAGACTCTTGCCTTTTTACAATATACTTCTGGTTCTACTGCAACCCCCAAAGGGGTGATGATTTCCCATCAAAATTTATTACATAATTTAACTGCAATTTATGATCATTTTGGTCATTCCTCTGAAAGTAAAGGGGTAATTTGGTTGCCTCCTTATCATGATATGGGATTAATTGGTGGAGTTTTAGAACCATTATTTGGGGGATTTCCTGTAATTTTAATGTCTCCTTTAATGTTTGTCCAAAATCCGTTACGCTGGCTACAAACAATTTCTCGGTATCGCGCCACAACCAGTGGGGGGCCGAATTTTGCTTATGATTTATGTGTGAAAAAAGTATTAGGAAAGGGGGGAACTTTAAAGGGCGGGGGAACCCCGCCCCTACCGTTAGATAATTTAGATTTAAGCAGTTGGGAAGTGGCGTTTAATGGCGCAGAACCGATTTATCATCAAGTCTTAGAACGATTTAGTCAAACTTTTGCGACCTATGGGTTTAGGCGAGAAGCTTTTTATCCTTGTTATGGCATGGCTGAAGCAACTTTAATGATTACTGGAGGCTTAAAAAATGCCCCACCAATCTTTAAAACTGTTGATGCTATTTCGTTAGAAAATCATCAGATTGTAGAAGTTGATCAACCTACTGATAATTCAACAACTAATACTAAAACCTTAGTCGGTTGTGGTCAATGTTTATCCGATCAAAAAGTATTAATTGTCAATCCTGAAACCTTTAATATTTGTGAACCGGGAACAGTGGGGGAAATTTGGGTTTCTGGGCCGAGTATCGGACAGGGGTATTGGAATAAATCCCAGGAAACAGAAACCCTATTTAATGCCTATGTAAAAACAGGAGAAGGGCCGTTTTTAAGAACCGGAGATTTAGGCTTTTTAGACACTGAAGAATTGTTTATTACCGGACGAATTAAAGACATTATTATTATTAATGGTCGCAACCATTATCCCCAAGATATTGAATGGACAGTTGAACAAAGTCACCCCCTGATTCGTCCCAGTGGAGTAGCGGGATTTTCGATTGATGGGTCGGGAGAAGAACGGTTAGTCGTAGCAGTAGAAATGGAACGTCAATATTGGCAACAAATTCGTACCTGGGATAATGGCAACGGTTCTGCAAAAACTTCCCCCAAACAGGCAGTTCTTCAGTCTATCCGTCGCGCCGTGTCTCAAAACCATGATTTACAGGTTTATAAAACGGTGTTACTCAAACCTGGAACCTTGCCTAAAACCTCCAGTGGCAAAATTCAACGCCACGCCTGCCGTTCTAGTTTTATTGCCGGCTCTTACACTGATTACTGATTACTGATTACTGATTACTGATTACTGCTATCTTGGGATGCTAAAGTTTTAGGGTGATGGAGGAGTGAGATTATGCAAGTGTTAAATGCGTCTATGAATGGGTCAAAACCCCAACAACCATCGGTAACGGTGCATCATCCACCAGAGGTTGGTAATGGTATTGAATCTTTCCAGTCTGTCGCCACAATTCAGGAGTGGTTAGTCAGTCAACTCGCACAACGGTTGGAGTTGGAAGAGCTAGAGATTGATGTGGAGGAGGATTTTGCCAATTATGGCCTCAACTCCATCGAAGCGATTAACCTCTCTGGAGACTTGGAAACAATTTTGGGGCGCCGACTTCCGCCAACGCTGTTGTGGGATTATCCTAATATTTGTACATTGGCTGAATATTTAGCAGCTAACGCGACACTAGATATCAGCCAATATCAAAAGGGAATTTCGCCAGAAGATGCCGAACATCTCTTGCATCATTTAGATCAATTATCGGATGCGGAGGTCGATACTTTATTAAATATTTTATTATCGGAACACCGAAGATAGCAATGATTAATTTATTACAATCTGTCAGTCAGTTGTCCTCCGAAGAAAAGCGATCGCTACTGGCGGAATTACTTCAAAAAAAAGCGAAATCTGCTCCCCTTCCTGAGATTGCGGTTGAATATTATCAAATCGAACAATTTCCCGAATATCTCCACCTGAAACAACAACAGCAAGAACTAGCAGATTTGGGACTAGGAAATCCCTTTTTTACCCCCCAGGAAGGAATTGCTAATGATCGGGCTAGAATTCAAGGTCAGGACTATATTAATTATGCCACTTATAATTATTTAGGAATGTGTGGCGATCCAATTGTTTCCCAAGCAGCAAAAGAGGCCATTGATCGTTATGGAACCTCTGCTTGTGCCAGTCGGTTATTATCGGGTGAAAAGGTTATTCATCAAGAATTAGAACGGGCAATTGCTGATTTTATTGGCGTTGAAGATAGTATTGTTTTTGTTGGAGGTCATGCTACTAATGTTACGACGGTCGGGCATTTATTCGGACAACATGATTTAATTTTACATGATGCCCTTAGTCATAATAGTTTATTACAAGGAGCTTTATTATCTGGGGCTACAGCGATCGCATTTCCTCATAATGATTGGCAAGCCTTAGATCGAATATTACAAGAACGCCGTTCTCGTTATCAACGGGTTTTAATTATTGTAGAAGGAGTTTATAGTACCGATGGGGATATTCCCAATTTACCCGAATTTATTCAAGTCAAAAAACGTCATAAAGCGTTTTTTATGGTGGATGAAGCGCACTCCATTGGAGTATTAGGAAAACACGGTCGAGGCATTAGTGAACATTTCGGGATTAATCCCCATGATGTAGATTTATGGATGGGAACCTTAAGCAAATCCTTTGCTAGTTGTGGAGGATATATTGCCGGATCTCAAGTGTTAATTGAATATCTCAAATATACAGCCCCCGGATTTGTATTTAGTGTCGGTATTTCCCCACCGAATGCAGCTTCTGTGATCGCAGCAATTAATGTCTTAAAAACCGAACCTCAACGGGTTGAACAGTTACATCAACGGGCTAAATTGTTTCTAACCTTAGCCAAAGATCATGGCTTAAATACAGGCTTGAGTCAAGATTCTCCCGTAATTCCGATTATTGTCGGAGATTCTTGGGCTTCTGTGCAACTGTCTCAAAATTTACTGAAGCGAGGAATTAATGTGCCATTTATGTTTTATCCCTCGGTGCCTAAAAATGCAGCCCGTTTGCGGTTTTTTATTACTTGTAACCACAGGGAAGAACAAATTCGTTATACTGTAGACACTCTTGCCGAAGAAGTAGCAAAATTGCAAGAAAATCAATGATTTTCGGAGATTTTTCCGACTTCGAGCATTGTCCCCTAAATTTCTAATTATGATGCGTGTTCTTCTAATTTATCCGATTTTCCCCCAAAGTTTCTGGTCATTTGAAAAAGCCCTCGCCTTAGTCAACCGTAAAGCTTTACTTCCCCCGTTAGGTTTAATTACGGTAGCGGCGATTTTACCCCAATCTTGGGAGTTTAAATTAGTAGATCGTAACGTTCGAGAGATCACAGAAGCGGAATGGAATTGGGCAGAATTGGTGATGGTTTCAGCCATGATTGTCCAAAAAGAAGATTTTGTGGCTCAAATTCGAGAGGCGAAACGACGGGGTAAAAAAGTAGCTGTAGGCGGCCCATTTCCCACTTCCACACCCGAAGAAGCCGAAATCGCAGGGGCAGATTTTTTAGTCTTAGATGAAGGGGAAATTACCTTACCGTTATTGGTAGAAGCCTTGGAAAGAGGGGATGATCAAGGGGTTTTTCGCATACAAGGAGACAAACCCGATGTTACAGAATCCCCTATCCCCCGTTTTGATTTATTAGATAAGAATGCCTATGATATGATTTCCCTGCAATATTCACGGGGTTGTCCGTTTCAGTGTGAGTTTTGCGATATTATTGTCTTGTATGGACGCAAACCCAGAACCAAAACCCCGGCGCAATTGTTAGCCGAATTAGATCGCTTACAGGAATTAGGTTTTAATCGAGGAATTTTCCTAGTTGATGATAACTTTATTGGCAATAAACGCAATGTCAAGTTATTACTCAAGGAATTAAAAGTTTGGATGAAAGATAATAATTATCCCTTCCGAATTTCAACGGAAGCCTCGATTGATTTAGCCCAAGATCAAGAATTGATGGATTTAATGGTTGAATGTAATTTTAGGGCGGTATTTTTAGGAATTGAAACTCCTGATGAAGATAGCCTAAATTTAACTAAAAAATATCAAAATACTCGTGATTCTCTGAGTGAATCCGTTGAAAAAATTATCCGTTCTGGATTACGGGTGATGGCGGGATTTATTATTGGCTTTGATGGCGAAAAAACAGGGGCGGGTGATCGGATTGTTCGGTTTGTGGAAAAAACCACAATTCCCATTGCGATGTTTAGTATGTTGCAAGCCTTACCTAATACAGCCCTTTGGCATCGTTTAGAAAAAGAAGGGCGATTAATTACCCAAACCGGGAATGCCAATCAAACCACATTAATGAATTATGTTCCCACTCGACCGATTGAAGAAATAGCGCATGAATATGTAAATGGATTTTTTGAATTGTACGATCCACAACGATATTTAGATCGCACTTATCGTCATTTTATGATGATCGGAGAGCCTAAAACCAATTCCATTGGCAGTAAATTAGTGGATTGGCCAACCATGCGAGCCCTATTCATTTTATGTTGGTATCAAGGAGTTGTACGGGAAACTCGTTGGACATTTTGGCGCTATTTATGGAATATTTTACGACATAAACCCCGGGTTTTAGATCATTATTTAGTAGTTTGTGGACAGGTAGAACATTTTTATGAATATCGCCAAATTGTCAAAGATCAAATTGAACAGCAACTTAAAGATCAACGAGTAGAAACTCAACGTCAGCTATCGAGGATTGCTCAATAGTTTAGGAATTTAACCTATTCTATGGGAAAATAAAACTAATTCTTTTGTTATTCAAACTTCCACTGAGAAAAAACAGTGCCTCCGACTTATTTACATAAACATCGGAATTCTAGGGTCGCTCAAACACGACGCCAGTTTTTGCAGACTTCTGTTGCAGCGATAGTGGCATCGTCCCTCTCAAGCTGTGGTTGGACGTTAGCTGAGGTCAAAACAACCCCAAACACTCAAGTTTCCTCAGATACCTTGTACATCTACACTTGGGCTGGCTACACGGATCAAGATTTGTTAGATAGTTTTCGAGAGGAAACGGGGTTAAAAGTTGTGGCGGATGTCTTCGACTCTAACGAATCCATGTTAGCTCGATTGCAAGCCGGAGGAGCAGGTGCCTATAGTGTCATCTATCCTTCGGAATATATGGCTCAGAAAATGATCAAATTAGGGCTATTGACTGAACTGGATCGATCATTATTGGTGGGATTAGAAGATTTATTTCCACAATTTCAAGACCCTGGTTATGACCCAGGAGGTCGTTTTAGTGTGCCGATTAGTTGGGGGACAACGGGGTTAATTTTTGATTCCAAAAATCTGACAAATTATCCTCAAGATTGGGATTATCTTTGGCAAAATAAAGACAAATTATCCAAGCGGATGACTTTACTCAATGATCTGCGGGAAGTCATGGGAGCCACATTAAGAATGTTAGGATATTCCTATAATGCTACTGATCCAAATCAGATTCGTCAAGCCTATGAAAAATTAGTGAAATTACGTCCGGCGATCGCTTCTTTTAGCACAGATTCCTGGCGACCTCAAATGATTGTGGGGGATTTATTAATTGCCATGTGTTATTCTTCCGATGCCGCAGAAATTATGGAAGAAAATCAGGATTTAAGATATATTACCCCCGATAGTGGGTCATCCTTATGGACTGATACAATGGTAATTCCTAAAAGTGCTCCTAACCCGGCTGGAGCCTATAAATGGATCAATTTTATGTTACAACCCGATGTGGCAGCAACTTTAGTTAAACGGTTAAAATTTGCCACTCCTTCCAGATTAGCTTATGAAAAACTACCGAAAACGTTAAGAAATAATCCGATCTTATTTCCTCCAGAATCAGTAATTGCTAGAAGTGAAAGCATTTCCCCCGTCGGTAAAGCCAATGAAATTTATGAACGGTATTGGACACAGCTAACCAGTTAATTGTTAACTGCTAACCCTTAACCAATCTATAGCAATTGTTAAGGTAATTAGAATATTCAACCCGGGTCAAACTCTCAGAGAAAAATAATTTTTTCCCCCATTCGTAATTCGTAATTCGTAATTCGTAATTCCCTGACATAATGGCTATTTCAACGAAAACTCCGATGACTCCTGCACCACCACCTGTTAAAAAGGGATGGCGACAACTCGCCTCTCAACTGATTGGCCCTTTCGCGTTATTAGGGCCTTCTGGATTGTGGTTATTACTATTATTAGTATTACCCACTTTATTAATTTTTGAACTGAGTTTAGTTAAGGATATTCGTCCTGGGGATTTGGTTATTCCTAATGGAATTGCTAATTATTTACGGGTGTTTGAACCCATTAATTTAAAGGTCATTTTGCGATCGCTCTTTTATGCCTTTGGGACAACATTTCTTTGTTTAATATTAGGATTTCCCGTCGCCTATTGGATAGCCCAATTAGCCCCGAAACCCTGGCGAAATGTGATTTTATTGGCGTTTGTTTTACCCCTGTGGACATCTTCTTTATTAAGAACCTATGCCTGGATTACAATATTAAGACCAACAGGAGTATTAAACTCTATTTTAGGATTAATTGGATTACCCGCATTAGAACTTTTAAATCGAAGTCCGGCGGTTTTAATTGGCATGGCCTATAGTTATTTACCTTATATGGTCACGGTTTTGTATGCCTCTTTAGAAAAATTAGATGGGCGATTATTAGAAGCTTCCGCAGATTTGGGGGCGAAACCTGTAGAAACCTTTTGGAAAGTCACAGTTCCCCAAACTTTACCCGGAATTGCGGCGGGATCATTGTTAGTTTTTATTAGTTCAATGGGGGATTTTGTAGACCCAGAATTGCTAGGAGGAGCATCGAGTATGACGGTTTCTCGATTAATTTATAACCAATTTTTAGGATCAACTCAAAATTGGGGTTTTGGTTCAGCTTTGAGTATGGTATTAATTTTTGGGGTGAGTATTGCGATCGCACTTTTAATTAAATATGGAGATGCTAGACCATCTCGCTAACAGGAATTAGGAAAAATTTATGCAAGAAATTAAACAACAACCAGAGGAGATGCGCGCTATGGCTTCTAAACCAAAGTTTAGAATTTCTTGGCAGGTGATTTTTGTCGGTTTGATGTTTCTTTATATGTACTTGCCGATTTTTGTCTTAACGTTTTATAGTTTTAATAAATCTCGATATAGTGCGGGGTGGCAGGGATTTACCTTAGAATGGTATATTAAATTATTCCAAGATACGAGAATTTTAAACGCTTTAAAAAATAGTTTAACGGTGGGGATTTGTGCCGTAGGAATTGCCGCCGTCATTGGCACATTAATGGCGGTGGGATTAGCCCGTTATCGTTTCCCAGGGAAGGGATTATATCAAGGTATTTCCTATTTACCCTTAATTATTCCTGATATTGCGATCGCCGTTTCTACCCTAGTCTTTTTAGCCGCCGTTGCTATTCCTCTGAGTTTATGGACGATTGTAGCCGCCCATGTTGTGTTTTGTTTAGCTTATGTTGCTTTAGTGGTTTCAACTCGGTTAGCGGATTTAGATCCCCATTTAGAAGAAGCAGCATTAGATTTAGGTGCAACTCCGATCGAAGCTTTTATGCAAGTCTTATTACCTCAATTAATGCCGGGGATTGTATCGGGTTGTTTACTGGCTTTTGTGTTAAGTATGGATGACTTTTTAATCGCTAGTTTCACCGCCGGAAGTGGAGCTAATACTTTACCAATGGAAATTTTTAGTCGGATTAGAACAGGGGTAAAACCCGATATTAATGCGTTGAGTGTAATTCTGATTTTAGCGTCTGGATTTTTAGCATTATTTGGGGAATATTTACGCAGTCAAGGGGAAGGAAAACGGATTAAAAATTAGGAAATAGGGAATAGGGAATAGGGAATAGGGAATAGGGAATAGGGAATAGGGAATAGGGAATAGTATTACCTATGCTTCAATCCCTGATAGGGATTATAGGTTATTTCAACTTTTACATACTCCTCTTGTTCCTCTAACTGGATGAGTTTCAATCCCTGATAGGGATTATAGGTTATTTCAACACCGATTGGCTTATAAGTTTGAGAAATACTGCACAGCCGGTTTCAATCCCTGATAGGGATTATAGGTTATTTCAACAAACTGGTCTTTGCTCTAGAACGTGGTAAACTCGCCGTTTCAATCCCTGATAGGGATTATAGGTTATTTCAACTCATCAGTGATTCTACGGAACTTAATGAATCTTTAAGGTTTCAATCCCTGATAGGGATTATAGGTTATTTCAACTTATTTGTTCGGTCGCCACCAAGCTACTTATATTGTTTCAATCCCTGATAGGGATTATAGGTTATTTCAACGGCGATCGCCAAATGATTATTGGTGAATAGTTACACAGCCCTCAATCAAGAGGGCTTTAAATTGTCGGTTAACGGCTATTGCAAGCCATGTTAAACGCTTTGCCATAGATATTCTGTTTAGGGGTTTCCCACGCTGACGGATCTGCAATATCATAATCAGTTACCTTGATCGACAGCCCTTGACTATTAAAGGTTTCAATCTGACTCAACACTTGGGAACGGCTCTCACATCGAGCGATAATTTGAATTTTACTTGACCGAACCCCGTTAATCTCTTGGGGAGGAGTTAACCATAGCTCATAGGCAACAACAGAGGAGGCAGCCCCGCTAATCTGCACTTCAGGATTCATTTGATAAAGAATATTGTCCTCTCTCCCTAACTCTATCCATCCCATTTGAGCGATCGCGGGAACCGCTACCAATAAACTAAGAACGGGAGAGAGCAACCATTTGTTGAATAACATTTTCTAACCTCGGTTCAACTTGTTTCTTAATAGATTCTCCCACTTTCTGATCACCGTTTACGGAAATTGGGATGTTAATGACGGGAGCGATTGTTGTTGAGGTTTTCCCCACACCCGCCTGTTGTAAAGCCCGTGAGAAGTCCTGAGTTATCGATGGGGTAAGTACAGGAGATATTGCTGAGGGAAGTTTCAAGGGTTCACGGGACTGAGGTAATGAACCGCCTCCACCTGTCAACCCTCCGGTCATTCGATAAATTTCAGATCCCGCCCGTCCTGTTGCTCCTGAGAACTCCCCAGAATCCCCTCTAAGACTTCGCATTTGTTCCTCTGATGTTGAAGTTTCAATCCCTGAAAGGGATTATAGGTGATTTCAACGGTTAGAAAAGATTAAGGTATTTATTAATAGTTTGAAGTTTCAATCCCTGAAAGGGATTATAGGTGATTTCAACAATAAAAAGTAACTTGCTATGGTTTGGGTTATCCCTGTTTCAATCCCTGAAAGGGATTATAGGTGATTTCAACCTAGAATT
>CAITND010000049.1 GCA_903893625.1 uncultured Oscillatoriales cyanobacterium | reverse complement strand
CGTCGGATCTAAAATGCGATCGCTAATTTCTAAAAGCCTTACTCTGTAAAGAAAAGAAGGATGATTTCAACAGTTTTGATATTTTCTTTTGAAATCAAGCCTAAAACCTGCCCCAGATCAAAGGTTTAGCGATCGCATTTTTTGAGAATGAAACAGCCCTGGGGTTGTGATCATGCCATTGGGTTGTGATCATGTCATTGGGTTGTGATCATGCCATTGGGTTGTGATCATGCCATTGGGTTGTGATCATGTCATTGGGTTGTGATCATGTCATTGGGTTGTGATGGGCAGAGCCCATCCTACTTTTATCGTAAATGGGAGCAAGAAGACCCGCACCATAAGTGAAACGTTGGTGTCGGGAGAATGTCAATCTGAATATTGAGGACAGAACGCGGTAATCGTGGTAAAGTCATGCTCAACAAACCACTTTTAATAAATTCCAAATCACTTGAATGCACATTGCTTGGCTTGGAAAAAAATCACCCTTCTGCGGTAACGTTACTTATTCTAGGGAAATTACCAACGCCCTGCTAGATCGGGGCCATCGAGTCAGTTTTCTCCACTTTGCCGCCTACAGTGCAACTGAGCGAAACTCGGAATGGGAACTGGAAAACGGTAAATGGAAAATTTTTACAGGGGATAACAATAGCAAGGTGACACCCTTTCCCATGACTCAAGAGGTGTCTTTACCCTGTCTCTATAAGTCTCAAGTCTATACCATTCCCACCCTCAGTTCCAGCAAAGTCCTAACGCAGTCCTTACAACGGCTGAAACCGGATGTTGTTCATGCGTCCTTGACTCTTTCGCCTTTGGATTTCATGTTACCCGAAATTTGTGCAGAACTGAATATCCCTTTGGTGGCGACTTTTCACACCCCCTTTGACTACAAATTCCGCAATCTCAAATCGGGGACACAACATTTAACCTATCAAATTTACGCGCCTTTTTTAGCAAACTATGACCGTGTAATTGTGTTTTCCCAAGTCCAACGGGAGATGTTAAACCGTCTGGGTGTGGCTAAACATCGGGTGGCGGTAATTCCGAATGGGGTGGATGTGGAGAAATATTCTCCGGGGCCATCTCGCTTTAAGGAAGAATTGGGAGTTGAACGGGTTTTTGTCTATCAGGGACGTCTAGCAACGGAAAAAAATGTTGAGTCTCTGCTGAAAGCCTGGAAAAAGTCGGAAATGGGGTCAGATTGTCTATTAGTCATTGTCGGTGATGGGCCATTAGAAGCCTCTTTACAAGCCTCCTATGGGCTAGAAGATGGGATCATCTGGTTTGGGTTTGTGGGGGATGAAGACCGACGCATTGAAATTCTGCGGGGGTCGGATGTCTTTGTTTTACCGTCGATGGTGGAAGGGTTATCGATCTCTTTATTAGAGGCGATGTCCTGTGGGACTGCTTGTGTGGCGACGGATGCGGGGGCGGATGGGGAAGTTATGGAAGGTGGCGCCGGAATTATCATGAAAACTGAAGGCGTTACTTCCCAATTGCGAACTCTATTACCTCTATTACGAGATCATCCTGAAATGATTCCCATTGTGGGTCAAAAAGCCCGTCAACGGGTTTTAGAACGCTATACCCTCAGCCAAAATATTACTAAACTGGAACATCTCTATCGAGATTTGTTACAAGAACGGCGTTTAGAATTGAGCCATGTTGTTTAATCCGTAGGGGCGGGGTTTTCCCGCCCTTACTCAGTTATCAGTGTAAGATTTAAGAGCATTGATATTAACTGAAACCTTGAATGCACATTTCGACCTTATGGGATGGAGTTTCGTAGATAATATTTCTATTAGCTTCCGCTTATTTACTGGGTGCTGAGAAGCAAATTTTTCCATCATCAACCTTTTTTTGTAGTTTTTGCTTGGCATTTTGAGTCAATTTTAAATCAGCAGCTAGTTCATCCAAATTTTTATAATTCTTATTACTTCTAAACTGCATTAACCTATCGATTGTTGTCTTTTTAATTGCAGTTCCCTTAAAAGCATTAACGATTAAATCTTTTTCAGCAGTATTAATATCCACACCCGAAGTTATGTTTATTGTTTCATCAGGCTCGATTACAGGAGTAACTACCTTATTAGACTCTATAAAACAAATGTTTTTAAGCTCTAGTTTTCGCTGCAAAAGAGAAGGACACGAAGGAGCAATTATAAAGGCAAGATCAGGTGGTGTACCATCAGTATTTGAAGGTTTAAATTTCACATCTTCTAACCATTCATTAAAAGTTTCTAGATGACCACTTAAAAGTTCATAGTTTTTTGCTTCACCGAAGGCTCTAGCAACACAGGAATTGTTGTGATGTAATTCTATATAACAATCGAAAGCGTGACCTTCAAGTACAGTTGTCGTGGAAACTGAAGATAAAGTATATGATTTTTTGTTGAGATGGGTTTGCCATTTCTGCCTACATTGCGCTTCCACTAACTGACGTGCATTTCCTTCAAAACTTTTTTCAGGTTCTTCTCTAAAATGCTTTTCATGTATCTCTATAACTGCTGTAGCGTATTCTTGACAAAAGCTTCTTAAGTTTTGAGCAGGATTTAAAGGTATATTCTTAATGTCCTGCCAGGCTTGAGAAAAATTTTTATATCCTTTAAAGGCTCCTTCTATACGCGCATCAATTTTAGATCTTATCATTTCAAATTCATTTCCATATCCTGTATTTAGATTAATAACCCAACGACTAACAAGGCTTTCTAGTACAGAATCTTCATCAATAAAACTTTTTATATTTTCTGATGTTCCTACAATATAAATTAGGAGACGGATTTTCGATCTAAATTGTTGAGATACTCTCTTAATTAGAGCTTTAATGATAGATCTAGTTTCCTGAAGGTCATTAGGGTATTTTTCTAAGGAATCTAACTCATCAACTAAATAGGCAAAAGTAAATTGTGGTTCTATCCTAGATACTTCATAAATCAATTCAAACAATAAGTCTTCAAAAATTACTCCTGTATTGGCTAAGTACCTATTAAATTTAGCACAAAAAGGCTTTGGTTTAGTAGCTATTATTAGTTCACTCAATTCATTGTTTTCTAGATAATCACTCAGTATATTCTTAGCTCCGTTTTTAATTAAAATATTTGTATTATTTAACAGTTCCCAAAAAGTTTGAGCAAGAATATAACAGTAAAATTTTATACTAAAATTATAAGGAATAGCTATTGACCGTACATCAGAAAGAGGAAAACGGCAGACAACAGAAAGTTTTTCGTAGGTTGGCTTGGTCTTGGTTAACTGGTGCAAATAAGTTAGCAAAGAGGTTTTACCACTTCCCTTTATAGCCGAAATAAATCTAAAAGTAAAATATCCGTCATCAAAACAATTTTGAAGATCGTCTTCAAGAAGTTGAGTAATATTATTGACTTTTCTTCCTGATAAACTTCGTGCAGTAGATCCCTCACCTTCTGTTCCTGGAAGTTTAATAACACGCTCAATCCAAATATCTTCAATAAATCCTTCACCTCTTTGAACTGCTATCAATAAATCTTTTATAAGCTTCTTTTTTCCAGCATCTTCAGGCATATTCTACTCCACCCATTGAATTAATTCATGACCTTTTTCATTTACAGCAAAAATGTTACCATTTGACTTAAGCAAATCAAAATATTTACTTAATTTTTCTGGTGAAATAGGGTTTATTTCCATAAACTCATCGCAAAGTTCTTTGCTATGAATAGCAACGACACCCCGGAGTTCCTGCTTCTGCCTCACTTTAAGATAAAGCGTTTTGAATTTCTCCTGAAATTCATCAAAACTCATTTCATCAAAAGAATTAACTTGAGAATGAAAATTAGCAGCCTGTTTAATACAAATCAATAAAGTGTTTAATACTTTAGGGCCTTTAACAGAACTAAATTCGTAATCGGTAGTAGCTAAATTAGTGACAAGAGCTTGTAAACCTTGCTCGGTCAGGTAAAAACGCCCTTTACTTGCTTGCTTAATTAGTTCCTGTGTTTGTAAGGCATCATAGATTTGATCTGCTTTCTCCTTCCACTCCCTCGCCAAATAGGACTTGACCGTGCCTTTTGTTACCGTATCTTTTGCGGTATATGCACGGGCATAAAGTAGATAGATGAGTTGCTCTGTACTAAGTTTAGCCATATTGTCCTCTCTATGCCGAATTTTAACTCAACATGATCACTATACGAATCCAAAGGCTCATGCGATATCATCAGCATCTTGTCCTCGTTCTGCCTGCTATTGTACTGCCAAAGAAAGACTCTGTGTAGTAAAAGCAAGCATAAGCCCGTAAGCCATAGTATCTAGGCCATTAGCTTAATGTGGGATGCAAGGAAAGGTTGCTGGTTAAAATGTAATTGTACTAGAAGGCATAGCTAGGGAAGATCGTGTTTAAATAAAACTGATGTTATTGATTCTAACATAGAATTGTTGATACATTTTCCTCTCTTTTACTAAGAGTAACAATTTTTATGAATTCTAAAAAAGCATTTGAGTTAATGACTTTACCTAATCAACCCCCCAACAACACTTTAAAACCCAAAGCAACGAGTACAGTCGGTCGTGGAAAAGTCGTTAAACTAGATGCAAGTCCGAGCTTTTCTCAATGGAATGATGAATTTGTTACGTTGTTTTTAGGTGATAGCCTCGAACATTATGATCAATGGGAACAACCGACTGTTATTGTTTCAGATGGCGCTTATGGTGTTTTAGGATTTGAAGGAGATACATCAGATCATTTGGATTTACCTCAGTGGTATGAACCTCATATTCAAGCTTGGTCAAAAGCAGCGATACCTTGTACTACCCTTTGGTTTTGGAATTCAGAAATAGGTTGGGCTGTTGTTCATCCCATTCTGGAAAAATACGGATGGCGTTATGTAAATTGCAATATTTGGAATAAAGGCAAAGGTCATATTGCAGGTAATGTTAATACTGAAAAAATTCGTAGGTTTCCAGTTGTTACAGAAGTTTGTGTTCAATATGTTAGAGAAGTAACAATTAACAATTTGCCTTTAAAAACATGGTTGCTGAAAGAATGGAAACGTTCAGGACTCCCCCTTAAACGCGCAAATGATGCTTGCGGTGTCGCAGATGCAGCAACGAGAAAATATTTTGATCAAGGACATTTATGGTATTTTCCTCCGCCAGAAATGTTTGAACGTCTCGTTAATTATGCCAATGAAAAGGGTAATTTAGAAGGTAAACCCTATTTTTCTTTAGATAATCAACGCTCTTTGACGAAACAAGAATGGAGCAAAATGCGCTCAAAATTTCAATGTCCTCATGGGTTTACAAATGTTTGGGAACGTTCGGCTTTACGAGGAAATGAACGAATTAAAACCAAATCTGGTAAAGCGTTACATCTCAATCAAAAACCCCTTGATCTTATGAGTCTGATTATTCAATCTTCCAGTGATGAAAATGATATTATCTGGGAACCGTTTGGAGGTTTGTTTAGTGCTTCTCTGGCAGCACGTCAGTTAAACAGAAAAGCCTATTCCTGTGAAATTGACCCTGACTATTTTTACTGGGGTACAGAGAGATTTAATCCAGAATTTTATCAATACTCTCTTCTTTAATATCCAAATAACTTTGTAAAGCTTGCTTAATTCTTTCCTCTTTCCGGCTGGATAAAAGTCTATTCCATTCCCCGATCTTCATATCACACATTTCAATGTTAAAAACACGCTGTTTAAATTGCTCAATACCTGGATGTTCAATTCGATCCATCTTGGCAAAATTCGTATCGAGTCTATATTTGTAGCGGGTGAGTAATTCGCGTAACTGTAATTGATATTCTCTAGTTGGTTTGTAAATTCTTCCTTCACTTCCCCATAATTCTACGATTTTTTGCGCTTCTAAAAGTTCCTGAGTAGAACCTTGAAATTTATAGCCATTGGTGTTAGTTTGTTGTAAATTTGCTGTTCTCTGAGTCGTATCCTCTGGCTCTAAAACAAGATAATCCGGTGGGTTATGATAATGATTATCTCTAGCAGCAGCGACAGATAAACCAGAAACAACACAGACATCAATAATTCGAGGCTTACCATAAATAATATTTTCCGGTAGCCATGCCAATATTGCAACATAAGTCTGGTCAAATTGGAAGTGATTTTGACTATCTTTGAAACGCGCTGTTATTTCCGTTGCCAGGGGAAACCAAGCTTTAATTTCTAAACCTGGCATGGGTTGAACGTTTCCAACAAAAATAGTATCTGGAAAACCAGGATCTTGCCGTTGCCACTTGCCAAACTCGGAAAATTCGTTTTGTTTATTCAAAAATTCTACTGTATTAAATTCAATCAAATTTCCCAGGAGCGGCGAAAGTTTTGAAATGACTTTAGATAGATTAACTGCGGCATCTACAGAAATCGGTTTAGAAATATCCAACAGATCAAAAATATGTCCAGACAAGCCATCTAAATAATGAGACGCTAATCTGATTACCTCCTGTGTATTCATCTTGCTTTTCCACAAGATGTATTTTCTAATTCCTCGTTAATTTTCCTAAGAATGTCTATTGATGACTGCTTCCAGGCTTGGGAAAATAAGCTGACATATTCTTCTTGTTCGGTGGTTTCAACGCAATATTCACGGGTATGGCGGACAATAGCGATCGCATTTTCTGGAGTATAACCCAAGGTCACTAAACAGCAAGACACAATAGTTCCGGTGCGTCCAAATCCCCCCATACAGTGAACGACAACGGTTTTACCTGCTTTGGCTCGGTCGAGAATTTGGGGGACTAGGTTAATGACGCCTTCCATTGAGGTCGGAACTTTTAAGTCAGGAATGGGAAACCAAATTGTTTCCATTCCTCTAGCTTGAGCTTCGGGGAAGAGGGTGGGAATTTGAACTTTATGAAATTCGTGGGGTTCAATTAGGGATACCAAAACATCGGTGTGATAGAAGTAGCGCAGGCGGTCTAGGTCGTGATATAAGCTCCGATCCCAGAGAACGTGCATCCCTTGATGGGATTTTCCGGGGGCGTAGGTCATGCCGATTTTTCCGTTAAAGGGGATGACGTCAGGGGGGAGAAAATCAACGTTAATGGGGAAGTTATTGGATGTTCTGGCGTAGTTCATGGTTAAGCCAATGGATTTGACGTCAAACTGCTTTACAAATTTTAATCAAAACTTTGGCTTTGGTCTACTATGAGTTCTCTTAGGAAGTAAAAGCGCTCATCGGGTGTGCGTCCTAAGTAACCCGTTAGGGGTGAGGAGAGTTCTATCAGGATTTCTTTTAATTGTTCTCGTTCTAAGGGTTGTGGGGGGTTAGAGAAGGAATAAGCCCCGATCAAATTATCTAAATTGATCGGTTGATTGAGTTGTTTAAACAGTTGAATAATATGCGATCGCAATTTTAAACGATTAAACACGATTTTAATATATTCATCTATGTTATCATCCATTTGACCTTTTTGTAAATAGTTTTTGAGTTCAATTAAGTTAACTGAACCGGGATATTGAGCTTGGAGTTTGACAAGTTTTTCTAATGTCATCGGATTAATAATTGCCATACCATGTACTTTTGCTGCATCACGCACTGCTGGAGTTAATTCACCGGGGCCTATAATTAATTTAGCTGCTTGTTTAAACAGGTTCTCATCTTTTAAACGCAGTGTTCCTAAATTCAAGAGTTGAACGACTGTAGGATTAGGGATTTTTCTCCCAGCTTTACATTCTCCTACTAAGGGGTATGGTTTTGAACAAAATAAATCTAATCCTCCTGCACCTCCTTTATGAGCATAGTCTATAGTAAAACCTAAAAATTCTAAACTTTTTTTGACAATATTCTCAAAGTCTGTTCCGGCTTGATAGTTGCTTTTGCCTTCATCTAGTTCTTTACTTCCGTTTCCTAATGCTGCTATTTCATTGATCCAATTTAAGCTGGAATCATCGGTTAAATTGGCAGGTTGTGAAGTTTTCCAACCTAAGAGTTGATGAATATTGGCTTGTAAAAGGTTTAAACCGAGTTGTTCTTCCTGAGATAAAGGGTTAGTTGTGAATTGGGCGATCGCAGTTTCTAATTCTTCTAATTCAGGATGTTCTGGCGATTCAAGGTTTTTAATTGATGCTTGACGTTTGGCAAATATTATATCATCTAAAATCGGGATAGATTCACTAACATTTGCAGAAATAGACAAACCTAAAAATTTACCAATTTTAGCCGAACTTTCTGCAATCGCTTCTATTTCAAAAGGTTCAGGAAGTTTATAAACTCGTAAATAAGCCAAATTTTTAAGATTTTTTTCCTCAATTTTTGCTCTTAGTCCTTCTCCTGTCCAGATGGTTAATTGAGCTAATTTTTCTAATAACTCTGGATGATCATAAAGGCGATGACAAAGTTCACATTTAGCCCAAGCTTTAATTAAAACTCGATTATTTTGAGCTTGATTTAATGCTATTTTAGCATCAGGTAAAAAGCTAGAACGATAAATTTTTTCTAAGGAAATAGCTACACCCGAAGTTTCAGCCGGATAGAGAAAAAAAGGTTGACCAATTCCTAGAAAGAGTGAAGGTAAAACTAGAATCATTCTACCTTGAGTTAATGCTGAAACTTCAGGAGCAGGTAAACTGAGAGCTTGTTTAAAAAACATAGGCTTTACTTGATTAATGTTGATTAACTCAATAAATCATTAATGTCTTCATCAGATTGTTCTTCTTGCTCAAAGAATTGATCAAAAAGCAAAATTAATTCGTCACTATCCACAGTTTCTTCATCAATTTTACCAGAAGGATCACTAAGGATTTCTTGCAATAAGGGATTATCTGCAATTTCTCCTTGAGAAAATTCCTTAACTTGTTCCTCAGTTAATCCGAAACTCTGACAATTTTGATAAATTGAATAGATTTCGATTAAAGGTTTAATTTCTTCAGGGCGTAAAGGTGCTTGCTCTCCTCCGCGTTGAGTCAACTGTTCTAAAAGTTGATAAGCTTGGGTATTTCTGCCGATTTTCTTATCAGGACTTCTGACCATACAGCCACGAGTTAATCCAAATTTAGAATAATTAACTAATTCTTTCAAACCCGCTTTAACCGAAGTAGCACCTTGATTTTGGATAACTGCAACACCGATTATAAACCTTTTGCTTTCATTTTCAATTCCATTAAGCTTAAATTTTACCCATTTATTATCAATACTTTCTACAGACTCAATGATCACTTTTTTCAACTTTTCTCCACTTGCAGTGATCCCTTCTAAGGGTTGATTAATTAACTGCTCAAAACCGAATTTTAATGTATTCGCTAGAAAATCATTATCTTCTAAATAATCGGTAATATCTGGCTGATTCATTTGTTGTCGAGCTAACTGATATTGCTCTTTCGGATCTTTGACAATGGTTTCTTGAATTTTCTTATATTCTTTATAACACCAGTCTAAAGTTTCTCGAATGGTTGGTCTGTTTTTTCCAATTTCCTCTAATTGGTTAACTGTAAAGGGGTAAACTGAATCATGGGGTTTTAACTGACGAGGTTTATATAAAAACTCCTCTAGCCAAAAACTGACTAACTCTAAGATTGATTTACCATTTATATGTTCTAAGGATAGTGGTTCTCCCTTTGTAGTCGTAGACATTCGATCAATTAGAGAATCTGTACGAGAGTGATATCCTCCAAAAAAACCTTTAATTTGTTGTGTCCAGATGGACGTAAACATTAACGAGATAATCGATACACCTTTACTAGAGTTTGATTGCTCAAGATTATCATACAGATCTTTAATAAACTCTGTAATAAGTTGTGCGTTAGTTTGACCCGTCTCTAAGACTTTCTCATCAAATTCATCAAAACAGATCACAAGAGTTTTATACTGGCTTACTAAAGACAAAATTTTTAATAAGTTACTAAACGCAGCACTATTTTTTTCTGTGATATTCTGATTTGTATAACTGGGTAATCCCATCCCTTGAGCGGTTTCAGAGTCTAAGGCATTTCCAGCTAACCATTCCACCGCAAAATCGCCATAAGTTTGTGAAAGTGTCCATAAAATTGCTCTAACCGTATAAGCATCAAAATCAGGATAAACTTTCTTGATACCTTGACTTAATTGCTGAATTATATTTTGATTTTTGGTTTTAGCTTTTGCATAAAATTGATCAAAATTATTTACCAAGTTAACCGTTGCATAACTTTTACCACTCGGCGCAGCACTATTAATTATTGCAGTTGCAATTTCTTGCCATTGATTCGGTTTAAAGTTTTTATTTTCATCCCGTTCTGTAAGAGCTAATTCCTTAACAAACATTTCCAGAAATTGAGATTTCAATAAATCAGAACTGCTGCACTTAGCCAGATTAGCATAAATCAAAATAGCTAGATCTTGATCAAGGCAATGGCGACGAATTCGTTTAACCAGTTGTGTTTTGCCTGCACCTGGATCACCTGTTATCACTAAGGTAGCAACTTTATCTTTACCATCAGAACTGTGTTTAACCTGACGGATAACATCTATAACTTTCTCAAAGATAGAAGTATTGAGCGATTTTAAATAGGGTTCTTCCTTGCGAATGCTATTAACATTATCAACAGCAACTCGACTAAAGGGGTTATAGCTGGAAATTGCTGTTTTGAGTTCTTCTAGGGTAGAATAGGATACTGTATTCATAGGAGTTAAGGTCAGTAAAAACAATTAAAGGGTTTGAGATTAGTTTTCAGCAGTCAAACGTTGGGCAAAAAACCGCAGCTTTCCAACCGGGGGAAGAATAGAATCTTCGACTTGATCACCCGTGACGTTTAGAACTTCTCCCCCAAGCAATTGAAAAATATCATTAGCTTGCATCTCTAACATCCATTCATTGAACTGTGAACGAGTAACTTGATCACCGATAGTCCGACGAATGCGATAAATCGGGACTAAGTTATCGTAATTATAATCTTTATTTAATTGATCATACACTTGAAGGGCGATCGCTTTAAACTCCTCATAAGAAGCGATGGTAACTTGTTTAACAGATGTTAGAGGAATTCCTCCTTGATGCAGTTCTCGAATTAACGCAATTAACCCATTTGCTAACCGAGCCGCCACAACCGTTGCATCAAACACAAAGTCAGGATTTGTTAACGAATCGATTAACATTTGTTTTCCGGTATCGGTGAGAGATACCATAGGCGTTTGATTTTGCTTATAAATTTTGATTACATCCGCCGCTTGCAGTTCGTCGTAAAGAGTTTTAGAAACACCAACCTTTTTCCCCTTGCGTTTTTGCTTAACTTTACTGGTCAAGGCACTTTTTTTGACCTCGCCATCGGTACAACTCATTGCCCATAATGTCAAGAGGAAGCGGGTTTTTTCAACTGTTTCAGTCGTAGAAGAAACGGAAGCAGAGGAATCTATAGAAGGTGTTGATGACATATTATTGATGACCGTATTGAATAAGCCGATCAAATTTTACATCAAATTGGGATCAATTAAAAGCTTAAATGTTCATTTTAGTGAGCATAAATCCGTATAATCTTGTAGAGTTTAAAATTTTTTGATACCAGTGGTGATCAATTCACCCAGATCCAGAGAAATGACCTAACCTCCTGGCTCTCCTTCCTGGTCAGGAAAGGGAAGAGAATTTAATCGGATTAAATATTGAAAAAATTAAATATCAAGAATTATCCTCCCTGTTCCCTGTTCCCTGCTATACCTGAAACAGTACGGATGCAAAAATCAGGTTTTTGAGGTTTTTTAGAGTTGTCTCGATCAAAATCAAGCTCAAACCACCGCAGAAAAACCAAATTTCTCCTAAAACAATTTTGCGGATTGATCAACATCTGTCCAACATCGACTAAGCTGTTTTGACATCCGCCCCGCCGTGAACGGACGGGGATTCCATCTATTTCAGCAGATCAAAAATTGACAACTGCTTAAATTCTGAATGGGATAAGAATAAATCCTTAATTAAATTGACTAAATTTTCATCTATTTCTAAAGGTGAAATTATATAAAATTCAACGGTGGGGAATTCTTGAGAAAACTGTTTAATTGATTTGGCGATCGCATCGCTTATACCACCCGAAAACATAAAATAAGGGATAATTCCAATGCGGTGAACTCCCGATGAAATTAATACTTGAATTTGAGTTTCTAAATTCAAAGAAACTGACCAATAGGTAGGAATTGCCCCGATTTGATTCGCTAACTGTTCAATAGGTTGATTTCCCCCTGGATGGCGACTGCCATGGGCGATTAAAATCCAATGTTCTATCTCAAGCAATGCCATTTTTGTAGCAATTAAAGGGGCTAAATGGTTGACTTGAGAACCGAAATAAGGTAATAAATTGAGTTGAATTTCTGATCCGAGTTGTTCCTGGGCGATCGCAATTTCTTTCGGTAAATCGGCGTTAACATGAACGCCTGATGATAGAAATAACGGTAAAATTTGGACTTGAGAATATCCCCAAGATTGACTTAACTTAGCAAAATCTTGAATCTGTTGATGGAGAGGAAAGGGTGCTAATTCTAAGGTTGCAGTTGCAACGGGCGGAAAGTCTGAACATTTCCCTAAGCGTTTTGCCAATAAATTTAAAGCCTGTTGTGGACGAGGATCACGACTACCGTGAGCCACCAGTAAAGATGTAGATAGCAAGGGTTTGGCTTAATCCTGAACGCGCAGTTAACGAATGATATTGTATCTAAAATTGATCAATTTCAGGATAATGACAATGAAAAAAAGGAGAATGGGTAGCGGAATTTTTGATAATTTTTTTTTAATCCAAAAGCATCAACTACATATCGACTAATTTCACCCAACCTCGGCGAACATTATACAGTAATCGGTTAATAATTGCTTTTTCATCTTCAGTCAAACTATCTCTCAAAATGGCGGATCGCAAGTGTTGACGGTCACTACGAGTCACCACACTAGAAAACATAATTTGACCGAAAAGTTCTTCAAGCGGTATTGGACGGTATGCCATCATAAATCACCTTTCCTTGGGATGCCTTGCTCAGATGCCGATCTAAGTCCGTAGGTTTGTCTAGGTTAATCATGAACTTTATGTGCAGAATTTTAAGTGATTCAAAACTAGGTTAATTTGTGATTAATCTGGATAACTTTTGTGATTTGAGTCAATGTGCAGTACGAGCGTCCTCCCTCGCTAACCATCAACCGCGCAACAGTCAACCGTCAGTAGAGACGCGCCATGGCACGTCTGTACACAGTCAACCCTACAAACATTTTTCTAATGTCGCTACAACGGATTGAGATAAACTTGGCAAATCATAGCCGCCTTCGAGTCCAAAGACAATTTTAGAAGTGAGTTGTAGACAATATTCGGTAAATAGTCCGAAGTCTTGGGGTTGTAGGGAAATACTGGCTAAGGGATCATCTTGGTTAGCATCATACCCCGCACTGACAAGCAGCAAATCCGGCTGAAACTGCTGTAAAAAAGGCATAATACCCCGCTCAAAGGCAGGTTTGTATAACTCAATTGTGCTACCCGGTGACATCGGAATATTCAAAACATTATTGTAAGAGCCGCGTTCTTCGATATATCCGGTTCCAGGATAACAGGGGGATTGATGTAACGAACAGTAAGCGATCCGAGGATCATCTTCCACTAACGCTTGGGTTCCATTCCCGTGATGGACATCCCAATCTAAAATAGCAACTTTTTGGATTCCCGGTTGTTGCAGAGCATAGTAAGCAGCGATCGCAGCATTAGAAAATAAACAAAATCCCATTCCGCGATCGGCTTCCGCATGATGTCCGGGCGGACGCGCTAAAACAAAAGCCGGACGTCCCGTTGTCAAGACCCGATCCACCCCATCCAACCAGGCACTCACCGCCAACAGTGCCACATCATAACTTTCAGCCGAAATGGGGGTATCTCCATCCAGGTAACCTCCCCCCTGATCAGCGATGGTTTTGACCTGGTGAATATGGGAGGAAGTATGCACCGTTTCCAATAGCGTGATCAAGGGTTGCAGGCGATCAGCTACGGGAGTCGGAACTTCCCAGTTTAACTGGTCAGTCCAAGATACCGATTTAAGGGCGTTTACAATTGCTGTTAACCGTTCTGGCCGTTCTGGATGGAATAATCCGGTCTTATGGTTGAGGAATTCGTCAGAATAAATAACTGTTAGCATTTGTCAATAGTTTTTTGTCAATTTTGAATCCCAGATTTCACCCCCAAGAAGAAGGCAAATTATGGTAGAATTTTAAGCATTAGTCACTGATTTTAGAGCCTCTACCGAAGATGATTTTATTTCTACTAATATTTTCGGTTAAATGTGACTAATTTTAAATTGTAATGGAGTTTTTGAAGGTATGAGTACCTCTGAGTCGAGAATTATCCCGACGGATCTGAGAAACGAAATGCAGCAATCCTACCTAGAATACGCCATGAGCGTGATTGTAGGGCGAGCGCTGCCAGATGCGCGGGATGGTTTGAAACCCGTTCATCGTCGGATTTTATACGCGATGAACGAACTGGGCTTAACACCCGATCGACCCTTCCGTAAATGCGCCCGTGTGGTGGGGGAGGTACTCGGTAAATATCACCCTCATGGGGATGTCGCCGTTTATGACGCCTTAGTACGGATGGCACAGGATTTTTCCATGCGATCGCCATTAATTAACGGTCATGGGAACTTTGGGTCAGTCGATAACGATCCCCCTGCTGCGATGCGGTATACCGAATGTCGTTTGCAAGCCTTAACCAGTGATTCCCTGCTGCGAGATATTGACGCAGAAACCGTTGCCTTTGGCGATAACTTCGATGGTTCTCAACAGGAACCTTTAGTTTTACCTGCACGAATTCCGCAATTACTATTAAATGGATCGTCAGGAATTGCTGTTGGGATGGCGACGAATATTCCTCCCCACAATTTAGGGGAATTAGTCGATGGTTTATTAGCATTAATTCATAATCCTGAGATTACCATTGCCGAATTAATGCGGCATATTCCAGGGCCGGATTTTCCCACAGGAGCGCAAATTTTAGGCACATCGGGAATTAAAGAAGCCTATACTGATGGTCGGGGTTCAATTACCATGCGCGGGATTGCCACCTTTGAAACCATCGAACATAAAGGCAGACCTGATCGAGAAGCGATTATTGTCACCCAACTGCCTTATCAAACCAATAAAGCCGCGATGATTGAACGCATTGCTGAAATGGTTAATGATAAGAAATTAGAGGGAATTTCCGATATCCGCGATGAAAGCGATCGGGATGGAATGCGGATCGTAATTGAACTCAAACGGGATGCTTATCCCCGTGTTATTCTCAATAACCTCTATAAACAAACGCCCCTACAAACAAATTTTGGGGCGAATATGTTGGCTTTAGTTAATGGCCGTCCCGAAATTCTCACCCTGAAACGCTTCTTAGAAGTTTTCCTACATTTCCGGGAACAAACTATCCGTAAACGCACGGAATATGAACTCAGAAAAGCTCAAGAACGGGATCATCTTTTACTGGGGTTATTAATTGCCTTAGACAATTTAGATGCGATTATTGCCTTAATTCGTCATGCGGCGGATATTCCCATAGCCAAACAAGAATTAATGGCTAATTATGGGTTATCTGAACAACAAGCCGATGCGATTTTACAAATGCAATTACGGCGTTTAACCGCTTTAGAATCTCAAAAAATTGACCAGGAACACCAAGAACTGCAAGTCAAAATTGCCGATTTAGAGGATATTTTAGCTCGCAGAGAACGAATTTTAGAAATCGTTGAATCTGAAGCCCTAGAACTTAAACAAAAGTTCAACACCCCTCGGCGTACTGTGATTGAACACGCAGAAGGAGAGTTAGATGATACTGATTTAATTGCTAATGAAAAAGCATTAATTCTGTTAACAGAACAAGGTTATATGAAGCGAATGCCTGTGAATACTTTTGCCGCCCAAAGTCGGGCTACCAAAGGCAAACAAGGCACAAAAATGAAAGAGGATGATGAAGTTCAACACTTTATCACCTGTTGCGATCATGATACCGTATTATTCTTTAGTGAACGCGGTGTTGTTTATAGTATCAGAGCCTATCAAATCCCCGTTTCATCCCGCACGGCGCGAGGGGTTCCGATTATCCAAATGTTACCCATTCCTAAGGAAGAACGCATTACTTCCATTGTTCACGTCAGCGAATTTAGCGATGATGAATATTTAGTAATGTTAACGAAAGGTGGATTTATTAAGAAAACGCAATTATCCGCCTTTAGTAATATTCGCACCAACGGTTTAATTGCGATTTCTTTAGAAGAAGGAGATGAGTTACGCTGGGTGAGACGGGCAAAAGTTGACGATGGAATTATCATTGGTTCCCGTCACGGCATGGCAATTCATTTCAAAGCCAATAATAAACAATTGCGACCGTTAGGACGGGCAACACGAGGCGTTAAATCCATGAAATTGAAAGGGGATGATACCCTAATCAGTATGGATATTTTGCCCAGTGCGATTATTTCTAATTTTGTTGAAGCGGAGGGTGAAGAACCTGAAACTGATGAAGAATTAATGCTAACAACGGCAGAAACTACCGAGGAAGAATTAACTCTCACAACAGCAGAAACAACAGAAACAGCAGAAATAGCAGAAATAGCAGAAACCACCGAGGAAAATGAAATAGAAACCGAAGTAACAACGGAGGAAATTTCTCAAGGATTATCGGTTTTAGTAATCACAGCAAGTGGTTATGGAAAACGGGTTCCCGTAACTCAATTCCGTCTACAAAATCGGGCAGGGAAAGGCATTATTGCCACCAAATTTAAACCCCATGCCAAGAAAGATGAAGTTGTGGCGTTAAAAGTTGTTGATGAAACTCAGGAGTTAATGTTAATTAGCAGTCGTGGGATTATTATTCGTCAAGTGGTGAATGCAATTCCCCTTCAGTCTCGAAGTGCAACGGGGGTTCGGGTTCAGCGCTTATATGAAGAGGATTCTATTGCTGCGGTTGCAATTGTTCCCTCTGCTGGGGAAGAAGATGTTGAAAGTCTATCAACTTCTGAAGAATCTGGAGAAGAAGAATAAATCGGGTTAATTTTTAACCCAGAATTACCCCCCATAGCTGTTTTAAAGTCCCCCTTTTTAGGGGGATTTAGGGGGATATTATTAGTATTTATTAACTTATTTTATATAGCGAGTCTAAACGGATTGTACACTCATAATAATCAAGATTATTAATCCCAAAAAATACCCCAATGTCTTTGTAGGGGCGAGGCACGCCTCGCCCCTACGATGAATTGGATTTTAAGTCTGATGTACAACTGATTTAGACTTGCTATATATTAGAAATATTTTTAAACCGTGAACGCCTGAATACGATTTTTTATGAACAAACGCGAAATAATTCAACGTTTATTATTAACCGGAATAGGTGGAATTTTAATGGGGTTAGCTACAGAACCTTGGGGGTTTTGGGGGTTTGCTTGGGTGGCATTAGTTCCCCTTTGGGTTAATTTTTTTACCATTCCTAAGTCCGTAGAGATGCGCCATAGCTTATCTCTACAATTTCCGTTAATATTAGCGTTTATTTGGGGAATTTGCTATTACGGAATTGCCTTATTTTGGATTACTGGAATTCACCCGATGACCTGGTTAGGAGTAACTTGGTTAGCGAGTTTAGCTATTGCTTTATTTGCTTGGAGTTTTATTACCCTTTGGGGAACTGCATTAGTCATCCTTTGGACTGGATTATTTTTAATTTTATCGGCTAAACTTTCTCAACGATGCTCTACAATTTCCCTCGCCTTAACACGAGTTTTAATCGCAACGGCGTTATGGTGTGGCTTAGAATCTTTGTGGAGTTCAAGTGCTTTATGGTGGTCTTCTTTATCCTATACCCAAAGCTTCGGGAATTTAATAATTTTACATTTAGGTCAAATTTCTGGACCCACAACGATTACCGCCCTATTATTAATTGTCAATGGGTTAATTGCAGAAGGATTGATTTTGAATCGGCATAAATTTTCTGTTTTATATTACAAAAATATCCAAAATATTGATGTTAATAAAAAATCATATTTATTCTTTATTTTAGCCTTATTCTTTGTTATAATTACTCATGGAATTGGGTTAACTTTGTATAATCGTCCTTTGGAAAATAATCCAGAACAGGCGTTAAAAATTGGGATTATTCAAGGAAATATCCCCAATGAAATTAAATTAAATTATTCAGGATATTTAAAAGCTTTAAATGGGTATACCACCGGATATGTAACCTTAGCCAATCAAGGGGTAGACCTGGTAGTGACTCCAGAAACAGCCCTGCCTTTTTTTTGGACTGATTCTAACCTCCGAGAAAATAGCGCCTTTTATCAAGCAATTTTAAATAAAAAAGTTCCGGCTTTAGTAGGAGGTTTTGCCTTGAAATCAGGAGGATATACGAATAGTTTATTTGCGATAGACGGAGCAGGTAATATTATCAGTGAATATGATAAAATTAACTTGGTTCCTTTAGGAGAATTTATTCCCTTTAGTGAAATTTTAGGGAAATTTATTCGCCGATTATCTCCTTTAGATGCCACTTTAATTCATGGCAAACCCGGTCAAGAATTTCAAACCCCTTTCGGTCAAGCAACGGTAGGAATTTGTTATGATTCTGCGTTTGCAAACCATTTTCGTCGCCAAACTGCCACAGGAGGAGAATTTATAATTACGGCGTCTAATGATGCTCACTACTCCTCTACAATGTTAGCTCAACATCATGCCTTAGATGTGATGCGAGCCATTGAAAATCATCGTTGGACAATTCGAGCAACTAATACAGGATATTCAGCCATTATTGACCCCCAGGGGAGAACTCGGTGGGTTTCAAATCACAATACTTATGAACTCTATGCTGATACAATTTATCGTGATCAGACTCAAACCCTCTATGTACGTTGGGGAAATTGGCTCATGCCTGTATTATTAATTGTAGGGACAACCGTATTTTTTACTAAAATTGATATTTCCCCATCAATTTAATCACACTGTCTTAATCGTTCGATGTCACCCAGACCTCTCTTGAAAAAAAGTGGTCAGGAGTTTGTTATTCCCTATTCCTTATTCCCTACTATAACTGTTGATCAAAAATTCACAAATAACCATGATCAAACCTGATTCAATTCTGATTGTGGATGATGAACCGGATGTTTTTGATGTTTTGGAAGGAATTTTGTTCCGAGAAGGATATCAATTACATTATGCCTCTAATGGATTGGAAGCGTTTAAATTTTTAGCATCTAGTTTACCGGATCTGATTTTATTAGATGTGATGATGCCCGATTGTGATGGCATGGATATCTGTCGCCAAATTAAACAAATTCCTGAATTGAATCCGATTCCAATTATTATGATTACGGCACTCAATTCTAAAGAAACGTTAGCACAATGTTTAGAAGCAGGGGCAGAAGATTTTATTGGAAAACCGATGAGTGCACTAGAAGTTAGAGCCAGAGTTCGTTCAATGCTACGACTCAAAAAACAACATGATCAGTTAGAAACATCGCATCAAAAGCTAGAACAATTGCTACAATTACGCGAAGATATGGCCTATGCTGTGATTCACGATCTGAGAAATCCAGTGGTTGCGATTGGATTAGCTTGTGAACTCCTAAACCTAACAAGTCTAACGGAAAAACAAGCCCAAAAAGTGCATCAAATTGCCAGTTCAGGACAGCAGTTGAACAACCTGATTAATTCCTTGCTATTAATGGCAAAACTAGAATCAGGCAAAGAACTGCTGAATCCTCAACCTGTGAATCTCTCTGTGATGCTGCAAGATGTTGTCAATGAATTTGAAGGCCAAACTGTTAAAAAGAAAATCATCCTCACCGCTACAATTCCAGAGGCTAAACGGTTAGTAATTGCTGATCCCGATTTAATCAAGCGGGTACTGGAAAATTTACTGAATAATGCGATTAAATTTTCCCCCTCAAATAGTTTGATTTCAATGGAAGTTGAATATCCAGTAGACATCAACACCGTTAAAGTTCATGTTCGGGATGCAGGAAGGGGAGTTAAAGATGAAATCAAGCAACATATTTTTCAAAAATATGAGATTGGTCAACGTTTTGAAGGGGTTAATCAAACCGGATTAGGATTAGCCTTTTGTAAAATGGTAATTGATGCTCATCAAGGTTGTCTTTCGATTGCAGATAATCAACCCCAAGGGGCGATTTTTACCCTGGAATTGAAAGCCGAAAATCAGCCCATTCGTAATTCGTAATTCGTAATTCGTAATTTTATGTCTAGCGATTCTGATAGCCTTTTTATTCTTCCTCTACAAAAAGCCATCACCATTGATCCTCTGACGGTGACGCCAGAAACTGCGGTAATTGAAGCGATCGCCATCCTCAATCAATCTCAAACCGCCTGTTTATTAACTCTGAATTCATTAGAATCCAGTCAGGGAAAAACCTGTTTAATTGTTACTGAAAATAATCGCCCCGTGGGGATATTAACCCATCGGGATATTGTGCGTTTAATTGCTCAACGGATCACCATAGAAGGTCTGACGGTCGAGGAAGTCATGACCCAACCTGTGATCACCCTTAAACAAACTGAATTTACCAATCTGAGTGCGACTTTAAACTTATTACATCAGCATAGAATTCGTCATTTACCCCTGGTGGATATAGAGGGGAAATTGGTGGGTTTACTCACCCATCGAGATCTGCGAAATTCCCTAGAACCGACGGATTTATTACAATTGGTAGATGTATTACAGCAAAAAGTTACTCAATTAGAAGCGGAGAAACTTCAGTTACTCCAAAGTCAAAATATCAAACTTGAAGAAAAAATTCAAAACCGGACAGAAGCGTTAAAACTAGCTAATCAACGATTGCAAGCCGAGATTCGAGAACGAAGTTTGAGCGAAGCCAAAATTGCGTTGCAAGCTTCACTTTTAGATCAGGTGCGTAATGCAATTGTTGCCACGGATTTAAGCGGAAAAATTATCTATTGGAATCAATATTCCCAAACATTATATCAGTGGACAGCTACAGAAGTCCTTGGCAATAATATTATTGATTTTTTGATTCCCGTTGATAATTGTAATTTAGCAAAAGAGATTATGATGGCAGTTCAAACCCAAGGATATTGGGAAGGAGAATTTACGCTCTCTTGCAAAGATGGTAGTAGCTTGCCCGTTCATATTTTTGGGATGTTAATTCGAGATCAAGCGGGCAACCCTATGGGTTTAGTTGGGGTTAGTTTTGATATTACTGAACGCAAACAAGCGGAACAAAAATTACAACAACAGGTGCAACGGGAACGGCTTTTTTACCAAACGGCTCTCCATATTCGTCAATCTCTGAATTTAACAGATATTCTCAATAATGCCGTGGTACATATTCGCACAATTCTCCATTGCGATCGGGTTGTTGTTTATCAATTTGATGCCCTACTCAATGGCATGATTCGGGCTGAATCTGTTGCTGAAGGTTGGACTTCCATCTTAGGGATATATTTGGAAGACACTTGTTTTAAAACCGGAGGTGATCTCCATTATTTACATGGGAAAAAAACTATTATTTACGATCTGGAAACGGCTGACTTAACGGAATGTCATAAACAGCTATTAGCTCAATTTGAGATCAAAGCCAATCTAGTTGTACCGATTCTTATTCAAGCTCAAAATCGAGAAAGTGGGAATTTTCTTTGGGGGTTATTAATTGCACATCAATGTTCTGCTCCTCGAAATTGGCATTCTAATGAATTAGAATTATTAGATGAAATTGCTGTTCAACTTTCTCTGGGGATTCAACAATCGCAACTTTATCAAACAGCCCAAACCGAACTTCAGGAACGCCAAAAAATCGAACAAGAATTAAGACTTATGAATCAAGAATTAGAAACTCGAATTCTGGATCGAACTGCTAAATTAGAACGTCAAGAACGAAAATCTCGCCTATTTGCAGAAATCGCCTTGAAAATTCGTCAATCTTTAGATATCAACCAAATTTTACAAACCACTGTCACCGAAGTTCAAAAGATTTTAGATTGCGATCGCCTCCTAATTTATCGGATTTTTTCTAATGGAACAGGACAGATGATCGCAGAAAGTGTATTACCCGGATGGCGTTCTGTTCTCAGTGTTGATTTTCCTGAAGAAGTTTTTCCCCTAGAGTATCAACAACTCTATCGTCATGGAATGGTAAAAGCCATTGCAGATATTGATCAAACCTATCAAGATGTAACACCCTGTTTAGTCGAATTTTTACAGGAATGGGGCGTTAAAGCCAAATTAATTGTTCCCATTCTTAAAACCGATCATTTTTGGGGATTTATGATTGCTCATCACTGTACTTGTCCTCGACAATGGACAGAATTTGAAATTGAACTGATGCGAGAAATAGTAGATCAAGTGGGTGTGGCTTTAGAACAAGCTCAATTAGTGGAAACCATTCGAGAACGAGAACAATTTATTGAAAGTATTGCTGATAATAGCCCGAATATTTTATATATTTATGATTTAGCGAAAAATCGTACTATTTATAATAGCCAATCCTTAACCCCAATTTTAGGATATACCCCCACAGAAATGTCAGAAATGGGTGATAATTTCTTGGGATTTTTTCATCCTGATGATCAAGAAGCAGTACGACAACATCTTCAACAAACTGCCCAACTTAATGATCGAGAAACTCATTATATTGAATATCGAATTCAGCATCGAAATGGAGAATGGTTGTGGTTTTCGAGTCATGGGACTGTTTTTAAACGAGATCAACAAGGTAATACCCAACAAATTTTAGGGGTCGCTCAAAATATTACCGATCGCAAACAAGCCGAATTAGACTTATATGAAAGCCACCAAATTTTAGAAGCTATTAGTTATGCTCAAGCTCAATTTATTACCGATGTAGATTCCCATTTGCTGTTTGAAAATGTCCTATCTTCAGTCTTAAAATTAACCGAAAGTGAGTATGCTTTTCTGGCAGAAGTCTTCACTCGCCAGAATGGGGAACCTTATCTGGAAGAATATTATATGAAAAAACAAGGAAATTCCTATTTAGAGATCCATCCCATGAATCATAGAGTCTTTCACCTTGAATTCGACTCTGGAAAAGGGGAAAAACAGGCGCAAAATTTCAATATAAAAGGATTGTTTTGCTCCGTAATTTTAGCGGGTAAACCTGTGTTTATTAATTCCAATCCAATTAACTCAATATACACCGAAAATTTACCTCAAGATTATCTATCTTTAACAGCATTTTTAGGGATACCCTTTTACACTCATAAGGAATTATTGGGAGTGGTTTGTGTGGCAAACAGACCCGGAGGTTATAATCAAGATCTGATTAATTATTTGCAACCGTTTTTAGCTACTTGTAGTAATATTATTGAAGCGGATAGAATTGAACGCTTGCATCAACAAGCCGAAGATAATTTAAAACGTCAATTAGCGGCGGTAGAAGCTTCAATTGATGGTATTTCTCTTTTAAAAAACGAAAAATATATTTATCTCAATAATGCCCATTTAAAACTCTTTGGGTATAGCTATCCAGAAGAGCTTCTGGGTAAAAGTTGGCGAGTTCTCTACACACCGGATGTGGTAGAATGGTTTGAAGAAAATGTATTTCCACTTTTAATACAACAAAAATTTTGGCGAGGAGAAACGATTGCCTTAAGAAAAGATGGTACAAAATTTAATCAAGAAGTTTCCTTAACTGTGACAGAAGACGGGGATTATATTTGTGTTTTTCAAGATATTAGTGAACGACAAGCCGCCCTACGAGAACGCAAAAATGCCGAAATTCAACTACGTCAAACCAATGAACAATTAGCGATCGCTAACGCTCAACTTGCCCGTGCATCCCGCCTTAAAGATGAATTTCTAGCCAATATGAGCCATGAACTGCGAACACCCCTAAACTCAATTTTAGGAATGTCAGAAGTTTTACAAGAAGGAACCTTTGGAGAATTAACTGACCAACAAAATCAAGTTTTAGCGATGATTCACAGAAATGGAGAACACTTACTCGAACTGATTAATGATATTCTCGATCTCTCCAAAATTGAAGCCGGAAAATTTGACTTAGAATGTTCTCCAGTTTCTGTCAATGAACTTTGTAAAAACAGCTTAAGTTTTGTCAAACAACAAGCGTATCAAAAAAATATTCGCCTGAGTTATCAAATTGAAGATGTTACAGAAGCACTCAATGTTGATGAGCGTCGAATGCGTCAGGTGTTAATTAATTTGCTCAATAATGCGGTAAAATTTACCCCTGAAGGTGGGCGAGTTAGACTCGAAGTTCGAGGAGATTTTCAGGAACAAACCGTTAGTTTTTCTGTAATTGATAATGGCATTGGGATTGCACCAGAAGATCAATCTCGACTGTTTCAAGCTTTTATTCAAATTGATAGCCGTTTATCTCGACGTTATGAAGGTACAGGTTTAGGATTAGTGTTAGTGAAAAAACTGGTGGAAATGCACGGAGGTACAGTGAAGATTGACAGTCAATTGGGAAAAGGCAGTTGCTTTATACTTACACTTCCTTGGACTCGCCTATCTTGGGGAGAACATCCCATATTAACTCCAACAGAACTTTTAGATAAATCTGCTTCTTCTCGAAGTGCTCCCAATGAATTAAAACGTCCTTTAATTCTATTAGCTGAAGATAATTCTGATAATATTCATACCCTGCTTAATTATTTACAAGTAAAGGGGTTTGATGTAGAAGTTGCTCGAAATGGAATTGAAGCGGTTCAAAAAGCTCGTAGTCTGCATCCCCAGGTGATTTTAATGGATATTTCTATGCCCGAAATGGATGGTTTAGAAGCCACACGCCAAATTCGGGCTGATTCAAAACTTGCCACCCTTCCGATTATTGCATTAACAGCTTTAGCGATGCAGGGCGACCGAGAAAAATGTTTAGCTGCGGGTGTCAATGAATATCTTCCTAAACCTGTCCAACTTCGACAATTAGTTCAGTTAATTCAAAGTTTGATCTTAGAAAAAAAAGCAGAGGAATTGGTCAATGAACAGAAATAAAATCCAGTTGGGAAAAACGAAAAAGCGAATCTATTTATTTTTAATGGGGATCTTGATCTGTATTAGTTTAGGGATATTAGTCAGTTGTTTTCAACAGCCGACCACACCCCTTCTCGTCGGTAGGAACGATTGGCCGGGTTTTGCACCTTTATATTTAGCCGATCAATTAGGTTACTATCAAAATAGTTCAATTAAAATTGTAGATTATCCTTCCACAACAGAAATTAATCGCGCCATTCGCAGTGGGAATTTACAAGCCGGAGCAATCAGTCTTGATGAAAGCTTACTCTTAGCCGAAACTTTTCCTGAGATTCGGGTGATTCTGCTGATTGATTTATCGAATGGTGCAGATGTTATTCTGGGAAAACCGCAGTTAAAAACCCTATCCGATATTAAAGGAAAAAAAGTCGGGGTAGAAAATACAGCATTAGGGGCTTATATGCTGAGTCGGGGACTTGATCAAGCGGGACTTTCAGTGCAAGATATTATCATTGTTTCTTTAGGGTACTCGGAACATGAATCTGCGTTTAAAGAGGGTGAAGTTGATGCTGTTGTTACCTTTGAACCCACTCGTTCTAAATTAATCGAAACCGGATCAAACGTTTTATTTGACAGTAGTAAAATTCCGGGTGAAATTGTTGATGTGTTGGTGGTACATCAGAATATCTTAAAGACTCAGCCTAAAGATTTAGAACAATTAGTTCGGGGTTGGTTTATGGCTTTAGATTATCTCAAAAATCAACCAGAGAGTGCGGCTAAAATTATGGCAAAACGGGGAGGAGTTACACCAACAAAATTTTTATCTTTTCTGAAATTACTGAAATTCTTTACTTTGACTGAAAATCAAAAACTTCTCTCTCAAACTGATCCGAGTCTAGTTTATTCTTCCCAAAAATTAGCAAAATTGATGCAAGAAAAGAAACTGCTCAACTCGAATATTAGATTTTCGTCTTTGTTGGATGATCGTTTTGTGACTCAACTTTCTCAATCCCAGCAATGAAACGTTTAGCTTTTACCGCTACGATTTGCTATTCCCAGTTTATTACTCTTGATGAGTAGTGGACTGGGTTTATATGGGTTCATAGGAGTACCTTTGTAATTAGTTTACCTTTATTGATTGAACCCCCTACAGCGTCGAACATTGGGGCGGTAACACACCTGTAGGCTGTGGTGTTCCTTGGGGGGGATTAGTGACTAATTCTATCGCCCCATCAGCCCGGACAACCCATCCCTGGGCTTCCCGAATTTGGGGGTTAGTCATACCCCGTAGAGACGCGCCAATAGCCCCCCGTAGAGACGCGCCATGGCGCGTCTCTACATGACCCTCAACAAGATTAATCCAATTCATCACCGTTGGTTCAGAGGTTAACGCATCATTGGGACTCGGAGGTAAACCCCCCCGTCCGGTAATCACAAATTGATTCCCCTCATCTCCCGAACATCGCGCCGCAATTAAGGTAGTCGGGTCAACTAAATTCGTCGGTAACTCCACTAACCCCGCACTGGGATCAACTTCTGGACTACTAATTTCCACCGCCCCGCTAAACTGTGCCCCTAACTCACTGGTGGCGGTAATATCACTTTGAGGCGTTTGAAATTCTCGAAATTGTGTCCCAAAAACCCCTTGAGCATTAATTCTCACTTGTCCCCCTTTCCCCGCTTCCGCATTCGCCGTAATATCACTATTTTCTAAGGCGACTAAATTGGAAGCACCCAGGGTAATATTCCCCCCATCGGCGTTTCCAGCATTCGTGGTAATTTGACTCCCCCGCCGCAGTTCAACGCTTTGCGCCTGTAGGCGAATGTTTCCCCCCGTACCCGCAACCGTGGCGGCACTGAGGGTGCCTTCATTATCCAATAGAACCTGATTCGCTTGAATTTCTAAGTTACCCGCCGTCCCGTCATTGGTTCCGCGCACCCCAATTTCTGCCCCATCTCGTACCGTTAAGCGTCCGGTATTAATCCGCAAATCCCCCGCATTTCCCGCCCCACTGGTGTTAGACTCAATGGAACTGGGAACAATCCCATCGCCTACTGTCCCAAAGGACACCGATTCAACGGATTGATCAATATTGGTAGCAAAACCAACCACATCAATTGATTTCGAGGCATTTAAGGTTAAATTTCCCGCCGACCCCTCCCCTCCGGTGGCTGCCGAAATTTGGGCACCATCCTGCACCAGCAAACGTTGGGTATTCACGGTTAAATCCCCGGCGGGTGCTGTTCCTTTTTGTCCCTGGACGGTCAATAGGGAAGATGAGGTATATAACCCACTCAAAAACCGTCCATCCTCCGACACCCCCCGCAATTCTACGATATCGGCATTCACGGTTAAATTGCCCCCTTTCCCTGCCCCCGCAGCCGAAGCGGACACTTGCGCCCCATTAGCAACGGTGAGTTGACGGGCGTTAACGATGATATCTCCGGCGCTTCCGGTTCCCAAGGTAGCGGTAAATAATCCCGCAGGTACGGCGACACCGGATGTCACCCCCCGCAGTTCTACGGTATCAGCATTGACGGTAATATCCCCGCCTTGACCTTCTCCTGAGCGTCCCGGACTGGTAATAATATATCCATCTTGTAGGACGTGCAATTGAGGGGTAATAATATTAATATTTCCGGCACTTCCACTACTAATAGTTCCGGTAATCAGAATTGAACCTTGAGTAATATCAGCGAAACGAGAGGCGAAAATAGTAATATTTCCCCCTGACCCACTCCCCAAAGTGGATGTTAAAATTCCTGCCCCATTCATGACTTGCAATTGTGCCGTATCGAGGGTAACGTTTCCTCCGTTGCCTTCGCCAATACTGACGCTAAAAATGCCATCATAGAGATTTTGGGGATTAAACTTTTCTGATAATAATTGTTCCAGAAAGGCTAGGGGGTCAGTTCCAACTAAATCAATCGAATTTTTAGCATTAATATTAATATCGCCTGCATTGCCTGTGCCAATGGTTGATGAGGACATAAAAGCCCGATTTTCTAAGCGGAATTGTTCGGCTTGAATTTTAATTCCAGCGCCATTGATGGCATCCAAGGTATTAGAAATAATTCGGGAACTATCGGTTAAGGAAACCTCTCCTCCTTGCAGACTAATTAACCCTCCACCTGCCCCACTAGCATCAATTTGACTCTGGCGAAACAGTCGAATTGAACCTAACTGAAAATCTGGGGAAGTAAAGGCATAAGTTGAAGGTTGCAAAGACCAAGTGCCATTCCGTAGGGCTGCTAATTCTATTTTACCCCCAAAAGCGGTAAGATTCCCTTGATTTAAAATCACATCTCCGCCAATTAAACTAATATTTTGACCGGGTTGAACTTGTAATCCTGTATTGGCACTTTTGCCATCAATTCCTATGCCTAAACCTTGGGATTGATTGGTAATAGAACCGGGTTGATTTCCCAGTTGTAAACCAATTGGAACGTTAACGGTTAATAAAGGCGGTGCTAGGGGGTTTTTGGCGCTAAATTCGCTGCTATTATCAAAAATAATGCTATTGGCGGTACTAGCTGTAAAGGAACCTCCAATATTGAGTTGTGCGTTAGGGCCGAATAAAATACCATTGGGATTAATTAAAAATAAATTTGCTGCACCATTGGCTTGAATTAAGCCTTGTATGTTAGAAATATTATTCCCCGTGACCCGACTAATAATATTTTGAATATTGACAGAATTATTAAAAAAGGCGGCACTGCCTTCGGGAATTGAAAACTCTTGGAAACTATGAAATAAATTGATTCCCGTTTGGGTTCCTCCTTCAATCCTCATGATATTCCCATCGGGGGTGACAAGGGAATTTTGAGGTAAAGTTTGATCGGGTATAATTTGGGCGATCGCTTTTGAAGAATTTCCACTATTAATTAATGGAAACACAAACAAAATTAACATTGTTTTTAACAGGGGTTTATGGTTTTTAATCCAATATTTAGCAGTTAAAAAAATCATATTCATACCTTTAATTAATGGTTCAATTTCTGACGAATAGATGCTATTTCCAATTTTCGATTAATCAATTCCCCTGACTTGAAATAGAAACTGGTTTTTTATACATATTTTTTTGAGTGGGCATTTCCTGAGTAATGGGAATTTCAATAATAAATTCTGTTCCTTCTCCGGGGGTAGAGGTACATCGTAAACTGCCTTGATGTTTTTCAACGACAATATGTTGACTAATCGATAAACCTATCCCTGTCCCTTTTCCAACGGGTTTTGTCGTAAAGAAAGGTTCAAATAAATGCTCAAGCACATCCTCTGATATTCCGCCAGCATTATCGGTAATTTTAATCGAAACATTATGATCATTAACAATATCCGTTTGAATCCAAATTTGACTCGATTTAACCTGCAATTCTTCAAAAGATTTATGTTGATCATCCTCTTCAATAGCATCAATAGCATTAGCTAAAATATTCATAAAAACTTGATTCATTTGTCCTCCATAACATTCGACTAAAGGTAAAGAAGGGCTATATTCTTTAATGACATGAATTGCAGGATGACCCGATTTAAGTTTTAAGCGATTTTGTAAAATCATTAACGTGCTATCAATGCCTTCATGAATATTAATTGCTTTCATTTTAGAGCCATCCTGACGGGCAAAACTTCGTAAACTTAAAACAATTTCTCGAATGCGTTCTGCTCCCACTTGCATCGATTCTAACATTTTGGGCAAATCTTCCAAAATAAAATCTAATTCCACTGCTTCAGATTCCTGTTGAATGGCAGGGTTTCCATCAGGATAATACTGTTGATAAAGTTCAACAATCTTTAAAATGTCGTCGATATATTCTTGAACATAAGCTAAATTTCCATAGATAAAATTAACGGGATTATTGATTTCATGGGCAATTCCTGCTAACATTTGCCCTAACGCAGACATTTTTTCACTATTAACCAATTGGGTTTGAATCGTCTTTAGTTGATTTAAACACTGTTCTAAAGCTATCTTTGTCTGTTCACATTCGGCAATTTCTTGTTTTAATCTTTCCTGCGATTGAACTAATTTTTGACGATAACATTCAACCTGCATCTCTAATTTATTATTAATCTTTTTAAGCTGCAATTTTTCTTGCTTTTTAACTTCTAATTCCTGTTGTAATAAATGATAGCCGTGAAGGAGTCTTTTTCGAGATTTAGCCATTCCCAAATAGTTTTTGACTTTTAGTAAAAACTCCTCTTTTTCTAAGGAAGTAAATAGATAATCAATAGCCCCCAAACTCAACCCTTTTTTGATAGATTCTGGGTCTTGAGATTCAGTAATAAAAACAATCGGAATATTTTGAATCAGAGGAGATGTATTCAACTGTTCACAAAACAGAAATTCATTCTCACCAGGTATCGCAACCGCTATAAAAATTAAATCGGGTAGAGAAGATATCTCGATGCTCAGAGCAGCTTCATCTGAATTCAAAAATAATAAATTAACCTCTGTTTGACTGAATAAATCCAATACTTCCTGGAGGTCTATTGACTGATTATTAACAATTAAGATAGTAGTTAAGTCAGACTCACTCATTCTTTGTTCTCCCCCAATAGATAGGCAAATCCCACTATAGTTAAATCATACAATATTGTTAGCAAAAGACAGGAGATTTTAACACTTAGTCATCATCTGTCAGTAGTTGCCCCTACAACGGTAAAATATTCAATACAATTGTTGGGGTGGATTCTGTCAAAATTTCTGTTTTCCACAGATAACCGCAAAAACCCGCCCTAAATCACCCTTAACTGGTAATAAGACCCCTGTAACGCTCCAAGTTCAATCGTTACTTACTTTGAATCATCGCAATTTGAGCTTGTCTTAATGCCTTTGTCTTAATCGGATTCGATTCAGAGGGGGATAAAACTCACTCATTAACTCGAAGGTTCCCTAATCGTTAACATACCACAAACTCGCTAATACCGACATCACCCCCATTGATTTCATGAGCTTTCAATGTCCAGTTTGTAACTCTTCCTATCAAAAACCAATTCCAGAAGCTTGTTTAGTCTGTGGATGGGATTTACAATTCAATATATCAATACCGTCAGGTTCAGAACCGGATAAAAAACGTTTAGACTGGGCAAAAAAAACCTGGAAACGCTTACAAACGCTGGACGTTTATCAACAAAAAACTCCTTCAGTCTCCAAAAAAAGATTGACAATTGCTGATCTTTTACCTCGGTTGCAAACCTTAGAATTTGAACTTCAACAAGCTACCCTAGAACGACAAAATTTACAAAATTCCTTAGACTGGATATTACATTATTTAGAAACTTTAAACCCCGAATTATTAGTTAATCTAACTCCCCTATCCTCTCCCGATTTTGACTCCAAGTTTAATTCGACTTACCCCTTATCAGAAGTGGGAATAGACTATAGTTCACTGATTGAATTATTAGCTGATGGCGATTGGAAAACAGCAGATGAATATACCTGGCAATTAATTTTATATATTGGAGAACGGGAAGCCGAAAACTGGTTAAGGTCTGAAGATATTGAACAGTTTCCCTGTGCCGATTTAAACACCCTAAACTGGCTCTGGGAATATTATAGTCAGGGATTATTTAGTTTAACAAGTCAATGGCAAATTTTCTATGATTTAGAAGGGGATTATGCAAAATTTTGTGATCAAGTGGGTTGGCGACGGGGAGAAAGTTGGATTTATTATGAAGAATTAGATTTTACCCTAAATGCACCCCCAGGACATTTACCTGTTATTTCTTGGCGAAAACGAGCCTGTTATGGCGTAGGAACTGCAACACCAGACGAAAATTTATCCTTATTCTTTTCTCGTCTATTTACCTGTAGTCAGCCTTGAAGGGCTTAATTTCCCAAAACCCAAAAATACACTTGATTTTAAAAAAAGTTTTTTCAATCAATTCTATAATCCAGCTTGTTTTAAAGCTAACTCTAAAAGAGTTTTAATGTTGAGAGTATTAGCCCATTGAGTGAGATAGTTAAAGTCAAGATGTTCTCCTTGCACTTTCAAAACTCCCAAGACATCTCTCCACTGTTTTTGTGATTCTGTGGCAGAAAGTTTATACCAGCACAACTTTTGTAGAATAATATCCTCGGCTGAATAGATATAAATGCCTTTTTCAGATTCAGTCCTATACATTTGACGACGACTCATTTTAGAACGAGAAAAAGCATCATCTCCAAGGACAAAGATATCAACTTTTTCCATTGACGCTAAATTAATAATATTAAAAGACCTTTTTGCTATCACAGCTTCTACAACAGCCGATTCACTAATATAAAATTCTGCCTCCATGACTCGAATAAGTTGCTGTGCTTTTGAAAGTGAAATACTGATGACTAAATCTAAATCTTGTGTAGAGCGACTTTCTCCTAAGAGAGAACTTGCGACCGATCCACCTACCAAATAGGGAATATTTAAGGTTTCAAAAATTGTAGCAATTTGTTCAGCTAATTCAAGGGGATCTATAACCATAAATTTTTCCTCTGTCTGAGATATTTTTGTTTTTAACTCTAAAATTTCTATCCATTCTTGACCTAAACACCTTCGGATCAATTCTTGACGAACCCAGGATAAAGAAGCATTGGGATACTGGTTTTTAATTCCGGTTAAAGTCAATTTTCGAGTGGCTTGATTAAAGTGGCGAACTCGTTGAGCTTTCTGCTGGGGTGTCAGTTGCCGCAAGAGTTGAAACATCAGCACATCTACATCAATGCTCGTGTCTTCTGACTGTGGAGTGTATCCAAGTTTGACTTTAGTAACTGGAATAGGTGGCATAATCATTTAATAATTTAATAGTTTATTGAAAGATAGCTAAGGCTTTTAATCCATAATTATAACCTCTATATTTAGGTTTGATTAAAACTCTGTCTATATAAAATAGATATCGACAAAATAATTGATCTGAATTACTCCGGTTTTTTCAAGATTAACATATCTTGGTAGCTAGTGCCGGGAGTTCGTCCACACCATAATCCATAATATTTAGCTGAAACTGTAAAACCTAATGCTTCCACCCACTGCATGACTGAAGTTTCTCGATGACCCATTGAAGCTTCAGGAATTTCCAAATCTGAACAAAATGAATCTTCAATTTCATGGATTAAATTTTGAGAACTTTTTCCCTCCTTAATCAATGCTTCTGATTCTTCATTTAATAAAAATAATGTACATAAACACCGTCCTCCAGGTTTAAGAACTCGATAAACTTCTTTCAGATAATTCTGAACGGCATTAGCATATAAATGAGTAAATACAGAAGTTAAAAAAACAAAATCAAATTGTTCATCAGGATAGGGAAAACTATAATCTTCTACTTTAATTGTTCCTTCTGTATTATAGCGTTTATTATAAATATTTGCCCACTTAAAATTAAAATTAGGTCGATGTTGATGAATAACAGATTGACTCCAATTAATCCATTTTTCAACAATATCAAACCCTTCATAACGGGCAGTATCATCTAAATAATAGGCAAGAGAATAAGCCATACGTCCGACGCCACATCCCGCATCTAAAATAAATTCATTGGGTTTTAATTGCGCTTTATTAATAAAATGACCCAAAAAATCACAGGCAACAAATTTAAAACTGCCTCCTACTCCTACCCGATCTTCTTTTTCGGGAACCGGAAGACTAGATTCTAATAAATTAAATAAAATTTCTGCTTCTTCTCCATTAACTAGAGGAATTAATTGTACTAAATGATTAAATTGCTCCGGGGCAATAACCTCTAAAGGAATATAAATCAAAAATCGAGCTTGATCAGAGTTAGGCAAGGTGGGAAATAGTTTATAAACATCGGGGCTAGGCAGGTTGTTTTCAATTTTAAATTGGGTAATTTCTTGATCGCCAATGATTAGCTTAAAGCCTGCTATCGGTTTCCCGGTGATGGATATCACCCATCCTTTCAAACGAACATGATCCTGTTCAATGGTAACGTCCCCTAAACAGCCTTGGATTTTGAGAGGTGGGTTGGAGTCCATAGGATGATTTGTTGTAACTTAAATAGAATAAAAGATTTTTATCTCAATTTTATTGATTTGTCAAGGTTAGTTAGTTTAAGAAATATAAAATATAAAGAGTTAAAGAAACCTTGTAGAGACGTTATATATAACGTCTCTACTTTATTGGTATTACCCACAATTGTAGGATAACAATGGTTCTAAAGCCTTAACTATAGCCGACAGTTGTTCTAAATCATATCCCCAACGTTCTAAAAATTCTTGATAAGTTCCTTCTCCGGTTTTAGCACTGTCTAATAGTTGTTGAACAAGCGATCGCAAAATCGGTAAATTCAACAGTTGAATTAAATCCGCAGACCGTTGAGAAACCCGTTGTGAACTCTGCTCCATTTCTAAATTATTTTGCCGACCATGATACACTGCCATTGCGGAGGACATCGCTACATTTTTTACTAATAATTCTGATATGATTTCTGGAGAGGTTCTTAACCCTTGAATAATCGCAGCAGTGGGTTGATCACAGCAGGGGCGAGGATCAGTTAAATAGGTCACAAAAAATCCTCTTGCCCCATTTTGAGTTTTCACTAACTGGGCGATTACAGTTTCAACTTCAGCCTCAAATAACTGTTTTTCTTCGATTTTATTCAACAGTGTTTGAGTAATTTCCATTCCTTGCTCAAACGTGATGTTTTCGGGAACTGATAGAGTGGATAAATTGAACATAAATATTTTTTGATTCAATTTTTTATTAAGACTTTGAGCACACCTAAAACCCAAAACCCTCTGTTAAAAACCTTCAACTAAGGCTTGATATTGTTCTACGGATAAGGTATCATCTAAATCACTCAGGTTATCAACTTTAACTTTGATTAACCATCCTTCTCCATAGGGATCATCACATATAATTTCAGGGGAATCTTCAAGGGTCGTATTGCATTCAATCACTGTAGCGCTTATCGGTGCATACAATTCTGCCACAGCTTTCACAGACTCAATTGTTCCACAAGCGTCACCTTTAGAAACCTGAGTCCCTACACTCGGTAATTCCACAAACACGATATCTCCGAGTTCCCTCACAGCAAAGCTCGTAATACCAATGGTGGCAATTTCGCCATCAAGTCTGACATATTCGTGGCTATCTAAATATCTCAGGTCTTCAGGATAGTCTGCCATAGTGATTCCTCACAATTCCTTAACTCTATTAATTGTTCACCCAATCTATTAAACTACAAAATTAGAATAAAAACAGCTTTGTCATCTAAAAATCTTCATGAACCGCCAGACTGTGATCAAACGCTTTATTATTGGTGAGTTTTCCCTGAAACGCATGATCCGTTTTCTGATAATTCTCTATGTCGCTGTTGGGGTTTGGGCGTACTTCTATTCAGAACACTTGATTTTTGTTCCTCAACCTTCCAGTTATCAACTGACTCCAGAATTGCTAACCCTAAAAACAGCACCAGGTGTGAATATTACAGCGTTATATTTACCTAACCCCAAAGCTAAATATACCATTCTTTACAGTCATGGAAATGCTGAAGATTTAGGGGATAATCGCTTTTTATTAGAACGATTTCGTCAGATGGGGTTTGCGGTTTTTTCCTATGATTATCCCGGCTATGGAACCAGTGAAGGAAAACCTTCAGAACAGGGAGCTTATCAAGCAATTGATGCTGCTTATAATTATCTTACACAACAGTTAAAAATTCCACCGCATCAGATTATTATTTATGGTCGTTCAGTTGGTGGGGGGCCATCGGTTGATTTAGCCTCTCGTCAACCTGTGGGGGGTTTAGTTTTAGAAAGTACATTTATTAGCACCTTTCGAGTCAAAATTGATTTTCCTTTATATCCTTTTGATAAGTTTGCCAATCTGAGCAAAATTCCTTTAATTAAAGCTCCGGTTTTAGTGATTCATGGAACCGTTGATCAAGTGATTCCGTTTAGTCATGGACAACGTTTATTTGCAGCGATAAATACTCCTAAATTGTCTTTTTGGGTGGAAGGGGCTGATCATAATGATGTTATTGAAGTGGCAGGCGATCGCTATGAACAAATATTAAAAGAATTTATCCAAATTATTAAAGATTAAATCTTCTTGATCCACAGTGGTATTTTTTGCGGACTATAGCACCTCTAACTACTACTATCAAAAGGTTTTTACTTTTATAATTACTCTGTCGATCTTGACTTATAGACCATAGGTCATCTATAATTCCGTATACAGTCTTATCGATCACTAATCTAATACAGAGGAAAACTGAATCATGGGAGTTTCACTTACCAAAGGGCAGCGCGTATCTCTCGACAAGATCGCACCGGGATTAACCGAGATATTCGTAGGACTAGGATGGGACGTTAAAGTTACAGACACAGGTTCCGACTTTGACCTAGACTCATCCTTGTTTCTGCTGGGTGCCAATGAAAAACTGATTTCGGATAATCACTTTATTTTTTACAACAATCTCACCAGTCCCGACCCTGATCAATCGGTTCAGCATACCGGAGATAACCTTACGGGTGTGGGTGAAGGTGATGATGAAGTTGTCAAAATCAACCTCCAAAAAATCCCTGCTGACATCCAAAAAATTATTGTGACTGTGACCATCCACGAAGCACAACAACGGCATCAGAACTTTGGACAAGTGCAAAATGCTTTTGTGCGGATCGTAAATGCCCAGACAAAACAAGAAGTTGTCCGTTATGACCTGGTTGAAGACTATTCAATTGAGACCGCGTTAATTATGGCTGAACTCTACCGTAAAGACGGAGAGTGGCGTCTGAATGCAGTGGGGGCAGGTTATCAAGGAGGTTTACAAACATTACTTGATCGCTATAGCTAAAAGGCAAAACCAATGGGAATTAATTTACAAAAAGGGCAACGCATCTCGCTTTCTAAAGAAGCACCAGGACTCAAAAAACTGATTTGCGGACTAGGCTGGGATGTGGTCAAAAAAACGGGTGGTGGTTTATTTGGTGCTTTCAGCAATAGTCCAGACTACGATCTTGATGCCTCCATAATCTGTTTAGATGCTGATGGCAAAGTCAATGATATAGCTAATGTGATTTACTTTGGCAATCTCAACCACCGTTCAGGAGCAATTACCCATCTGGGGGATAATCTCACGGGTACAGGAGAGGGAGATGATGAACAAATCATTGTGGATTTATCTCTGATCCCATCACAGATTACAAAACTGATTTTCACGGTTAATATCTACGATTGTATAGCTCGCAAACAAGATTTCGGACAGGTAAAAAATGCCTTTGTGCGCTTGGTTAATATGTCCAACAATCAAGAACTGGCTCGGTATAACCTATCAGGATCTGAGTACAAAGGTATGACCGGAATGCTCATGGCTGAATTATACAAGCACAACGATGATTGGAAATTGGCTGCAATTGGCAACGGTGTTAGTGTGAACGGTTTAGCAGAAATTGTTACATCCTATGGCTAACTATTCGCTGAGTGCCAAGAGAAAATCAACTGAATGTTAATCTAATCAGCATTTGTCAGAGAGACGGATGTTGATGCAGCGAAATATCCTATATTTTTCGGCAAGGACACTAGCTGAAATTAGCTCAAAAAAATTTATGATGATAAAAAATCCCCATTCTAAGTAAATGTCTCTGTATGATCGCCTAGATCTAACCAAACACAATCGCCAGCTTAAACTTCCCCTTTCCCAGCGTATTGACCTGACTAGGCCGTCTAAACCCCGATGTCCAGGGTGTCGATCTCGGATTCAGCCTCCGTGGGAGTTTTGCCCTTCTTGCGGGCGAACTCTCACAAACCCAGATCAAGAGTTTCGCCGTTGCATTTGGATAGATGTGTCGGGAATGGATGTCGCACCGGAAAATAGGGATGGGATCACTACTCTTTTTATAGATGCCTTTTTAAAACTCTATGGTGCTTTGAGAAGTGTCAACGTATTTTTGACTTCAGATCTCCCCGACACTAAAGAGTGGGGTGAAGATTTTACTCATGTCTATATATTTGCTGACAACCAACCAGTTAACTATCTAGGAGTGGCTAGTTTTCTGTCAGGAATGGTTACAGACCGTGCAATTATTCGTATTGACCAAGTATTTTATGCTTCTTACGATGCCAACCTTAGTGTTAATCACTTGTCTAACTTAATTGCCAATACTATTGCCCATGAAATCGGACATACACTTGGACTGGATCATTCCACATTGCCCACAGACGTTATGCACGATGGATTGGATCATACCATTCATAATTTAATGCCTCCCTCATTTCATGCAGAGCAAATTAACTTAATGAACGCTGCTATTCGCCGTTATAGAGCCAAGAATAAACGAGAGGAATAGCCTCCTAGGTTAGATTTGCTAATAACCCTTGTGATTGCTTTTCCAACTCCTTAATGTAGCTATTTAACGCTTCTTTGACGCTGGTTTCATCCGCAGGAGTTGACCATCCAAAGGCAATTTTAATTGCTTTGTCACAGATTGGGGCATCTAAGACCCTGTGTTGAACCCAATCAATTCCATGAATTGAGATTAGCTTCAGCAAAATTTGTTCAAGACAGATAGTACGACCTACTAGGCGTTGACGAATTGATGCAATACTCTCATCACTTACTAATGCTTTTAAGCAACGCTTATCACCAGTCATTAACCAAAAAGCCGACTCGGTTGCTGTGGCGGCGATGAGTGATGCTTCGCCTTCATCTATTTCGTCAATCCTCAGCAGCAATTGAAATTCATCCGTTGGTTGGGTTGGCACAGTTTGGCATTTCTCGACAATAGAGATTGCCCTCTGTATACATTCTGGGGAATAGTGTTTAGCCGTATTTTTTGCTCTAATAATGTAGATAGCCGTATTCAAAATCCGCAAGTCCTGCCAGGTCAAATCGAAAGCAGCGATCACTTCTGCAAACAGGTCGTATGCTGCTAGTTTTAGGATGATGTCGTTATCTAAAAAACAAACTAACAAACAGGTCTACCCTCCTACTTGATTCCGATCTAGTTTAAGTGCTAGAGCTAAATATTCTTGATTGTCTTCACTTAAACAATCCCAGTCTAACAATTGACTCAATTGCTGATTGATCATTTTAGGGGCATTTTCATTCTTTTCAATTAGATTAACTGCTTTCCTTGCCACTGCAAAGTGACTCTTTTTATACCAGCCGTAATTCCAGGCGATCGCACCGGGATCGTTCTGATCACGCTTGGCTTTTTCACGAGCACTGAAAGCAAGGCTTTCAGCTTTCATATATTGAGGGAAATAATATACTTGGTCAGATTTTCCAAGTAACAATTCAATCGCAAATTCATTGGCTGCACATTCGTTATCGTTTTGCACATCATCAAGCTTGATTTCCTCATCGTTGATGGTTTCTCCTGCTTCTAGGTGATTGAGGGCAATATGACCCAATTCATGGGCTAAAATGAAGGCAAGACGACTAGGAGACAAATCTTGCAAACCAATCACCACGACAGGTTTAGAGGTGAAATCTGTCACCATACCATGAAACTTTTTAACGGTTTTGGGAAACCTAGCAAAGTGAAAAACGGGGATACCATATTCAGCACAGAAATTTAATAAGTTTTCGAGATTAACAACTTTTCCTAGGTTGAGAATTTCTTCCCTAATCTGGTAAGCCGTTCTCCCGGCAATAGGTTGATACTCTTTTGTATATGTTTTAACAACAAGTTCCGCAACTCGTCGCCCTAAATGACTGGCAATACTGATTTCTGGTAAAACATGATGATCAACTTTTTTGTAACAGGTTTTCGTGGATTGTTGAAAAGTTGGCTGAGATTCAGGGGTAATTAATGACTGAAATTCGAGATTGAAGCGTCGGGAGATATAGGCAGCAGCTGTAAGAGTTGCATCGGGAAGCGTTTCACATTCTTCCGTCCACCATTCAGGAAGCCCATTCTCGCGCACAAAGTTTTTGCTCAATCCCATCTGATTGAGGCGAGCATAGAGGGTTGAGATATCAATGGAGTTAGTGACTGCCATAATCCCTCCCGAAATTACTAAATCACATTCCAAGATAGCATTTTTAGTAAGAAAGTGTCAAGTGTTAAAGAAAAGGAGGAGGAGATGATTCAACATAAACAAAACCTATATTATTTATCAGAAATATCTCTTATATTGATATACCTTGGGGACTATCTATATATAAATGTCTATGGTATATTTATATTCAACAGTAAAAAATCTATGTAGTTTACCGAAGTCCCTTAGACTTCAAAAAGCTACAAAGTCCCAGGAGTAAGGTTTTATTCCGTTGGAATCTTTCTACAAACCCATCAATAGGTCACACCAATGGCTGATTTTTTTCTCAAGACCATTTGGTGGATACCGTGCTACCCATTAATCGGAGCTTTGTTATCCGCCCTCTGGTTTCCCTCCATTATTCGACGCACTGGCCCCCGTCCAGCCGGATATGTCAATATCATCACCACCTTATTCGCCTTTGTACATGGGTTAGTCGCCCTCACGGAAATTTGGGGTCATCCTCCCCAACGGTTAATCATTCCTTGGTTTAGCATCGTTGACCTCAATCTTTCTATCCCCTTAGAAGTTTCCGTTGTCACCATTGGCGCCACCTTAGTAATTACCGGGTTAAATTTATTAGCCCAAATTTACGCCGTCGGTTACATGGAAATGGACTGGGGGTGGGCGAGGTTTTATTCTCTATTAGCTTTATTTGAAGCGGGGTTATGTGGATTAGTGCTGTGTAACTCCCTATTCTACAGTTACATTATTCTGGAAATTCTCACTCTCGGAACCTATTTATTAGTCGGGTTATGGTTTAACCAACCCTTAGTCGTAACCGGGGCGAGAGATGCTTTTTTAACCAAACGGGTCGGTGATTTATTCCTATTAATGGGAGTGGTTGCCCTATTTCCTCTCGCCGGAACTTGGGATTTTACAGAATTAGCCCAATGGTCACAAACTGCCCAAATTGATCCCAAAGTTGCCACCTTATTAGGATTAGCATTATTAGCTGGGCCGTTAGGAAAATGCGCTCAATTTCCCCTGCATTTATGGTTAGATGAAGCGATGGAAGGCCCCCTTCCGAGTACGATTTTACGGAATTCTGTTGTCGTTGCTTGTGGAGCTTGGGTATTAGTCAAAATGCAGCCTGTTATTGCTTTGTCTCCTTTTGTAATGTCAACTGCGGTGTTTATTGGGTTAGCAACGGCTGTGGGAGCGAGTTGTATTGCGATTGCTCAAATTGATATTAAACGCGCCCTTTCCTATTCCGTCAGTGCCTATATGGGCATCACCTTTATTGCGGTAGGAACGGGACAAACCCAATCGGCACTTTCTCTGTTATTTACCTATACTTTTCCGATGGCTTTATTAGTCATGACCACTGGGGGAATTATTAGTAATAATGTCACCCAAGATTTAACCCAATATGGGGGATTATGGTCACGACGTCCGATTTCGGGATTATGTTTTTTAGTGGGAATGGCGGCGTTAATTGCGGTTCCTCCCTTTGGGGGCTTTTGGACAATATTAGAGTTAGCAGAAACCCTGTGGAAGACTCAACCCGCTATTGTATTTTGCCTGTTTTTAGTTAATAGTTTAACTGCCTTTAGTTTAACCCGTGAATTCGGATTGATTTTTGCCGGAAAACCCAAACAAATGACCACCCGTTCACCGGAAGGGTTATGGGCGATGGTGTTACCCATGACAATTTTAATGGGATTTTGTTTGCATATTCCTTTATTATTAAAACAGTGGGATTTATTACCCCAAGGACAAGAAACTAATCTTACTGTTGCAGGTTTATTAATCACTTCAACGTTGTTAGGATGTGGATTCAGTGGGTTAATTTATCTCAATAGTAATTGGCAAAAACCTGTCAAACTGCCTTCTCAAGCTGTACAAGACTTCTTTGCTTACGATTTTTACACTGCAAAATTGTATCGAGTCACGATTATTTTCGGAGTCGGATTAATCTCTAATATTATGTATTGGATTGACCGCTATATCGTCGATGGTTTTGTAAATTTAGTGGGAATAGCAACGGTTTTTAGTGGGCAAAGTTTGAAATACAACGTTTCTGGCCAAACCCAATTCTATGCTTTAACTATCATCTTGGGGGTGACTTTACTTTTAGGGTTCTTTACCCTAAATTTGTTTTAAAAGATTTGGCTTTTTCATTTATAATTCATCCAGAGGATTAATTCTCTGAATGTTCAAATTAATTAAATCTGAAGAAATCATGAACAAAACTAAACAAAACTTAAACGTCTCTCGTCGGAATTTATTAAAGTTTGGTGCAGGAGTGGCGGGAACTGCCGCTTTAACAGCAGGATTGGGAACAAAAGTTAATTGGTTAAAAGAGAAACCTGCGATTGCTGGGAATAATATTACCCCAGATGAAGCCTTAAACCAACTGTTAGAAGGAAACAAGCGGTTTATCGAAAATAAACGCAAAAATCCGAATCAAACCATGACAAGAATTCAAGAAGTTGCCCAAGGACAAGCTCCCTTTGCTGCTATTCTGAGTTGTGCAGATTCACGGGTTCCTGCGGAAATTATTTTTGACCGAGGTTTTGGAGATTTATTCGTAGTTAGAAATGCCGGAAATGTTGCCACACCCGAAGAAATTGGGAGTCTTGAATTTGGAACATTAGTGTTAGGAGCAAAAGTTCTGATGGTCATTGGACATCAAAGTTGTGGAGCGGTCAAAGCTACTATTGCTGGCAATGCAGTTCCTGGTCAAATTGGTAGTATTTTAGACGCAATTAAACCTGCTATTAAGCCCAATCAAACCTTAGAAGAAAGCATTATTTCTAATGTCAAATTAGGAATGAGTCGTTTACAAGCTTCTCCGGTAATTTCCCAATTAATCAAAGACGGGAAATTAAAAATAGTGGGAGGTTACTATGACTTAGATAAGGGAATGGTAAAAGTGGTTGCTTAAAGCTGCTTCAAGCAAGTTTATAATCAATTCAATTGAATCAGAGATAAGCTTGCTTTTTGATATTCCATCAGCTAGGAAAGACAACATGACCCCAGATTACGATACACCCAGTTCTACCCGCCGACATTTATTGCAATATGGAGTTTGCATGGTTGGAACAGCCTTTACATCTCAGGAATTGACCGAATTTTGATAAATCATTTTTATTGCCATTATCCAAACTTTAAAACTCAGTCTTTTACCTATTTTAAAAAGGCAAGATATGATTAATATAGTTGAGATAATGGCTTTAAAATAAAGCTTTTATTTCACTTGAATATCCCTGAAATTTACCCTAATTTTAATACCCTAAGCTTATGTTGAGTGCTTTAATTATTATTCCGGTTTTGGGAGTCTTGTTAATAGGACTATTGCCTAAACAATTTTCAACCCAGCAAGTTCGTTCCATTGCCTTAGTCATCACCAGTATCATTTTAGTTTGGACTGTAAAACTTGCCTTTGATTTTGATTTAACCAATCCTAATTTTCAACTGCAAGAATATCTGAATTGGATTCCCCAATTAGGATTATCCTACAGTTTAGGCATAGATGGCTTGTCCTTTCCCTTAATCGGATTAAGTGGTTTATTAACCTTAATTGTCATCGCCAGCAGTCATGGAAATATTGACCGCCCTCGTCTTTATTACTCGATGATTCTGTTAGTCAATGCAGGCATAGCTGGAGCCTTCTTATCCGAAAATTTACTGCTATTTGTGCTATTTTATGAACTAGAACTGATTCCTGTTTACCTGTTAATTAGCATTTGGGGCAGTGAAAAACGTGCCTATGCGGGGATGAAATTTCTGATTTATACTGCCGTTTCAGGAATTATGATTTTAGCCGGATTTTTAGGGATAGCATTGCTGAGTGATGCTGGTAGTTTTGATTATTCTGCAATTCAAACCCAGAACTTCGGGTTAACCACTCAATTAATTTTACTCACCGTTTTACTCTTAGGTTTTGGCATCAAAATTCCTTTAGTTCCCCTGCATACTTGGTTGCCTGATGCCTACGTTGAATCCTCTCCCCCCGTGACGATTTTATTAGGAGGAATTCTGGCTAAATTAGGAGCCTATGGTTTAATTCGATTTGGCTTACAACTGTTTCCTGAAGCTTGGCATATTGTTAGTCCTGGACTGGCAACAATTGGGGTAATTAGTGTGTTATATGGAGCCTTAACCGCTATTGCTCAACAGGATATTAAACGCATGGTAGCCTATAGTTCTATTGGTCATGTAGGTTATATTTTAGTTGCAGCAGCCGCCGCCAATGAACTGAGTTTAATTGGGGCAATTGCTCAAATGATTGCTCACGGTTTAATCCTTGCCATTCTATTCCAATTAGTCGGTGTTGTAGAAGAAAAAGTTGGAACCCGTGACTTAAATATTCTCAATGGTTTAATGAACCCCGTTCGCGGTTTACCCCTCACCAGTTCCCTATTAATTATGGCAGGAATGGCAAGCGCAGGTATCCCCGGTTTAGTTGGATTTGTCGCTGAGTTTCCCGTTTTCCAAGGGACATTTTCTGTTTTCCCTATTCACAGTTTATTGTGTATTATTGCCTCCGGTTTAACGGCTGTTTATTTCGTCATTCTTCTCAACCGCACCTGTTTTGGTAAGCTCGATAATAGCTTGGCTTATTATCCAAAAGTTAGCTTATCTGAACAAGCTCCTGCCTTAATTTTAGCCGCGTTAATTTTTGTTCTCGGTATACAACCCACTTGGTTATTTCGATGGATGGAACCCACTGCACAATCGATGGTTATTGCCTTAAATAACGCTGTTCCTACCCAAATTGCTATTAAACAATAAACCCGTAGGGGCGGGTTCAAATCAATCTTTCTGAACCCACCATTAACCTAACTAAACCCGCCCTATCTATCCCGATTTTTAACAACAATTTAAACAAGGAAAAAATTATGACAACAGCAACCTTACCCCAAACAAAATTACCTCCCTCAACCCATGAATTTTACGAGATTATTCACCGCTTAGAAGCCGGGGGTTCAATGTTACCCGATACCCCAGAAAACCTAATGCAAATTATCGGGATTTATAAAGCCTATGCAGTACCAATGGATTTCTATTGGCGGGATTTACTTTATATTGCAGAACAAGTATTTTTAAATCCCTTACCCTTTTTAAAATACTTCATTCCTAAAGAATATTTAGACCTCCATAATCATTATGCTGGAGATGATGCTGACTTAAGAATATGGCGAGGAGAAGCAACAGCACACCCGGAATTATTAGCCTTTATAGAAAAGGGTGAAACCCGAAAAATGCCGAAATTATTGCATCATTTATGGCATGATCGAGTTAATATGGAATTTGCCGAAGCTTGTATGCAGGCAATGTTTTGGCATCGAGATATGGGAGGATTATTTGATCCCTATTTAGATACGGATGAATATAAAGTCAATGCAGATCGAGCTATTAAAGCTTATTTTAATAAAAATCCGATGATGATGGGATTGTATAAACTGTTCCCTGATTTATTCATAGAACAGGTGAGAATGATGTCCTATTATAGCAATTTAGGACTCTTTTGGGAAGTGATGGCTCCGGTGTTTTTTGAAATGAGCGATCTCTATGATGAAGGCAAAATTACCAGTGTTCCTGAAGCGATGAATTTTCTGGTTAATGGGATTTTTGCGATCGCTGGTCGCCCAATTTATCATCATGTTTATATTGATGGGAAATGCTATGAAATTATCCCCAAATCTAAAGGGTTTATGTGGTTATATGAGGCGGCATTACCCTACGTTGAAGCGGTATTTTATCGGACATCTCCCTTCCGAGGAACAAAATCCTATAATGCTCAAGCGAAACAAGTTCCTGACGATCAAAAAGACTTCCATTATGGCATTCTTTATGCTGATATTTTCCCCGTTGGGACAGCCGGAATTCCCCCAACATTATTAATGCAAGATATGTTACATTTCTTGCCATCTTATTTAGTAGAATATTATCAAAAACATTGTCGAGGTGAGGATGATATGTTGATTCAGTTGGCGAATAGTTTTCAACGGTCAATGTATTGTGTCACTTCTGCGGTAATTCAAGCGTTACGCACGGCTTTACTATATCCTTTAGATGATCAAAATCCTAAACATTTGATCGCAAATCGTCAATTTTTTGAAGCTCAATTAGATCGTTTTAAACGTCCTGAAGCACGATTAAGAGATATTCAAAGCTCTGATTATCGTTAATTAGGCTGTAGGGTGTAGGATTAGTTGTTTAATGTTTATCCCATTAAATTTTCTACACCCTCGGTTTATAATGAGTTAGGGGGGATTGTTAAAGGAACCACAAAGACACTAAGACACTAAGAATAAGTAAATAAAGTTAATTGTTTATATTTTTTAGACTGAATTGTTATATTTTTTTGCCCAATTCTTTGACAAATCCACTTAATACAAACTGGAACAACAGCATTTCCAAATAAAGCATATTGATCGTAAATTTTAGCGACTCGACACCAATGGTCAGGAAAACCCATTAAACGTGCATATTCTAGGGGAGTTAATCGTCTAAATTTATTGCCAATTTGATAGCGTTCATAATGTCTGGAAGTGGATGCGGTCAAAGTGGAAGCAACTCCATTAACACCAAAAATAGTATATCCTAACCTTGCACCTCCATCCTGGTTATATAAAATTTCTACACCGTTACAATAGCGGTTGACTGCTTTACTATGTTTAATTCGTTCTAAAGTATCTGTGGTAAAATCAAATTGAGGCTCAACTTCTGATTCAGATTGAAGAATATCTTTTAATCGGATAAGGGGATAGATATCAGGAAAAGTGGGAAGGGATTGACTATACATTTTATTTTGATAAGCAATTCCCCAAGGATAATTTTTAATCTTTAAATCTAAAATGGGAGATAAATATTTCTCGATATTCTCTAAATCAAAATTTAAGTATTCAGTCTCACTTTGATTTAAAAATATTAAATTATCTTCTAAATTGATAGGGTTGAAATCAGATTTACAACGAGTTCCAAAAATAAAAATCCGCTCACGATTTTGAGGAATTCCAAAATTAATCGGGCTAATAATTCGCCATTCAATTAAATAATTGAGAGAAGCCAAAGCATTTAAAATTACTTTAAAATGGTGTCCCTGTTCCATTGTTAAAATACGTTTAACATTCTCCAATAAAAAATACTGGGGTTTTTTAGTATCTATAATTTCTACAATTCTTTCAAATAGGGTTCCGCGAAATTGATCTCGAATTCCTAATTTTTTACCTGCTGCACTAAAAGGTTGACAGGGAAATCCTGCGGTTAATAAATCATGATCAGGAATATCCGATATATTGAGGGTTTGAATATCCCCTAAAACCATTGAATTTTTACCAAAATTACTCTGATAAACTTGACAACATAATTGATTAATATCATTAGCCCAAATCGTTTGAATTTGACTAGCTTCTAACCCTAAACGAAAACCTCCAATTCCTGCAAATAATTCAATAGCCGTCCGTTTTTTAAATTGACTCAAATTTTGTTCTCCTTGATTAATAATTAGTAATCTTGATAGAAATTTTTGGATTAATTTAATACCCATGTTTTGGGCGAGGAAACCTCGCCCCTACGGGTTATTTTTCCCAATCAATTAACCAATTAAAATTACGGTATCAATAACATGAATTATGCCATTATCCGCTTCAATATCCGGTGCGAGTACCGTTGCATTTTTCACTTCAAAACCATCGGAACAGTTAATGGGAATGGGTGAACCTTCTAAAGATGTTACAGAACCTAATTTTTCTAAATCGGCTTTTGTGAGTTTACCCGAAACGACGTGAAATTTTAAAATTCGGGCTAACTGGGGTGGATTTTGAACTAAGGTTTGTACGGTTCCAGGGGGAAGTTTAGCAAACGCATCATCATTAGGCGCAAAAACGGTAAATGGGCCAGGACTTTTCAAAGCCTCTACTAAACCTGCGGCTTGAACAGCAGCCACCAAGGTTGTAAATGAACCCGCGCTTACAGCAATATCAACAATATCTGCCATTGAAAGAATTTAACCTAATTAAAAACAAGAGTTCCTTTAAAAATAGTAAACGAATTTTGAACAGGATTATAACCCATTGCTAGGATTAGAAAAAGTTGGCAATTGGTAAGTGCTGATAAATTCTGACATTAACTTTAGATTACTCATAGCTAAACTCTTAACATCACTTCCTAGTTGGGTTGAGGTTAATTTCCATAATTCATTGCCATGTATGCCATCATCAGCGAGTAGATAAAGTGTACCATTGACATCAACAGGAATGGAAGGATTAGAACTTCCTTTTCCGGGATTAATATCTGCTACCATCATTGTACCTGTTTCTGTACCATCACTCATCCATAATTCTGTACCATAATTGGGATCAGTTAAGGGAAAATAAAGGGTGTTATTAACGGATTTGAATTGGTCATCATAGATAGTACCAACGAAACTGGAGTTAGGAAAATCTTTAATTAGTGTTGTCCCGATTTCTGTACCATCAGTTTTCCACAACTGGGCTGTTTGTGTATTTGAGAGTTGAAAATATAAGGTATTGTCAATGGTTTGCCATTGCTCAATTGATAAGTTTCCTATGTCTTTAATTAAACTAAGGTTGCCATTAGTTCCATCTAGTTTCCATAACTGATTGTTGTCTGTCTTGGTAAGAGAGTCATAGTTATTCAGGGAAAAATACAAGGTATTGTTTACTGTTGTTAAGTATTCTGAAGAATAATTTCCTAAGTTTTTAATTAAGGTTGTCCCGGCATTTGTGCCATCACTTTTCCATAATTCATAGGTTGTTTTATTGTTATTTTCTGGGTGGGAGACGGATGCTGAAAAGTAAAAAGTATTGTTGACTTCTCCCCAAAATTTATTAATATCTCTGATGCTGCCAAAATCTTTAACGATAGTTGTTCCTGTATTAGTTCCATCACTTTGCCAGAGTTGATAATTTTCGGGAACCTCTGGCGAATATTGACTATTCAGTTCAAAGTATAAGGTATTATTGATAATGGCTGTGTTATCTTCAGAAGTATCACAAAATATTGAATCACCAAAGTCTTTAACCAAGGTTATTCCTGCTTCTGTACCATCGGTTTTCCACAACTGAAACGCAGAGGGAAGGTTAATGGCAGTAAGATCTATATAGAAAAAGTCATTGTCGTTATTAACATCTAAATAAAAAACGTTGTTAATTTCTCTGACATGATATATAGTATGGCCGAAATTTTTAACTAAGGTTGTTCCCGCTTCTGTTCCATCTGTTTTCCATAACTGCTCATCATAGGAGGAGCCTGCTGTAGCAAAATAAAGGTTATTCTCAGTAGGGATAAAAGTATTGATATTCAAAGAACTTCCCAAGTCTTTAACTAACTGAACTCCTGTATCTGTGCCATCAGTTTTCCACAACTGCAAGCTTGAGGTCATTGTGCTAGGATCTGGATTGATGACTCGAAAATATAGGGTGTTGTTGTCTACTTTCAAGGCTGAAGAAAAGTAAGAAGATGAACCTTGATCTTTAACTAAATTTGTACCTGCTTCCGTACCATCACTTTTCCACAACTGTTCCTTGACTGAATAATAAGAAGAATAATAATCAGATTCAGTTTGATCAGCTTGGAAATAGAGGGTATTGTTAAAATTTGTCAACTGATCTGCGGAAAGGTCAGACTGTCCGGGAAAAATATCTTTAACGAGTTCGGCTTTCCAAGGAGAAATAATGGTTGAATCTTGAACCGTTGACATACAATTATGCTCCTTTTTACAGTTCTAAGTTATTTTGTGAAAAGGTTGGGTAAAAATATAACTTCCTAGGAGGTTTTCCAAGCAGATGAACCTGTTTATATTATTTGTTAAGTATATATACTCAACAAGTATAACTTTCTAAAAATTGTACTGTTCTTTTCTTAATCATTTCTTCAATAAATTATTTAGATATATATTTATTTATAAACTATTGTTAATATCTGAATTAAATCCGTTTTTGGGTGTAGGAGAAGTCGCTTAATGTTTATCCCATTACATTTCCTACACCCTCAGTTTCTAACGAGATATAGGGGATTGCTGAAGGAACCAGCACTTACAGCAATATCAACAATATCTGCCATTGAACAAATTTAACCTAATTAAAAACAAGAGTTCCTTTAAAAATAGTAAACGAATTTTGAACAGAATTAGAAACCATTGCTAGGATTAGAAAAAGTTGGCAATTGGTAAGTGTGGCTGAAGTCAGACATTAACTTTAGATTACTCATCGCCAAACTCCTAACATCATTTCCTAATTGGGTCGAGGTTAATTTCCATAATTCATTCCCATGTATGCCATCATCAGCGAGTAAATAAAGTGTATTATTCACATCAACGGGAATGGAAGGATTAGAACTTCCTTTTCCTGGGTTAATATCTGCTACCATCATTGTACCTGTTTCCGTGCCATCACTCATCCATAATTCTGTGCCATAATTGGGATCAGTTGATTGAAAATAAAGGGTGTTATTGATAACTCCTAATTCGTCATCACTCATGAAACTGGAGTTAGGAAAATCTTTGACTAATGTTGTTCCGATATCTGTACCGTCAGTCTTCCATAATTCAGCCGTTGATGTATAGGTATTGTAGTCATATTTTGATATTTGAAAATACAGGTTGTTGTCAATAGTTTCCCAGTCCTTAATTGATAAATCTCCCACATCTTTGATTAAACTAATATTGCCATTAGTTCCATCTATTTTCCATAACTGATTGTTGTCTGTCTTGGTAAGAGAGTCATATTTATTAACGGAAAAATACAAGGTATTGTTTACTGTTGTTAAGTATTTTGGAGAATAATTTCCTAAGTCTTGAACTAAGGTTGTCCCGGCATCTGTACCATCACTTTTCCATAATTCATAGGTGGTTGCAGCATAATTTTCTGGGTTAGGTGGGGATACTAAAAAGTAAAAAGTATTGTTGACTTCTCCCCAAAATTTATTAATATCTCTGATGCTGCCAAAATCTTTAATGACAGTTGTTCCTGTATTAGTTCCATCACTTTGCCAGAGTTGAGATAGTTCGGTAGACTGTGGATAACAATACTGACGACCCACTTCCATATATATGATATCACTACAATAGCTATCGTTACGAACTACTTCAAAGTACAAGGTATCATTGACAATTACTGTGTTATCTTCATAAGTATTACCAAATGTTAAATCACCAAAGTCTCTAATCAACTCAACTCCTGTACCTGTACTATCAGTTTTCCACAACTGAGCCGTAGAGTTAGAGGTCGAGGCATCGTATTGACTAACATCTAAATACAAACTGTTGTTGATTTTTCTTACATGAAATATATCATTATCGACATCTTTCAATAAAATTGTTCCCGCTTCTGTTCCATCTGTTTTCCATAACTGCTCATCATAGGAGGAGCCTGCTGTAGTAAAATAAAGGTTATTCTCAGTAGGGATAAAAGTATTGATATTCAAAGAACTTCCCAAGTCTTTAACTAACTGAACTCCTGTATCTGTACCATCGGTTTTCCACAACTGCAAGCTTGAGGTCATTGTGCTAGGATCTAGATTGATGACTTGAAAATATAGGGTGTTATTATCTACTTTCAAGGCTGAAGAACGGTAATAAGATGAACCTTGATCTTTAACTAAATTTGTACCTGCTTCCGTACCATCACTTTTCCACAACTGTTCCTTGACTGAAGGAAAATAAGATTTAGTTTGATAGGGTTGAAAATAGAGGGTGTTGTTGAAATTTTTTAAGTTAGATGCAGAAAGGTCAAACTCTCCAGGAAAAATATCTTTAACCAGTTCGGCTTTCCAAGGAGAAATAATGGTTGAATCTTGATTGTTTAACATACAATTATGCTCCTTTTTACAGTTCTAAGTTATTTTGTGAAAAGGTTGGGTAAAAACATGACTTTAGGAGGCTTTTCAAACAGATGAGTCTTTTCGTGTTACTGTTGATTAGTTTATATAATTGAAAATTTTAACTTTCTAAAAATTGAACTGTTCTTTTCTTAATCATTTCTTCAATAAATTATTT
>CAITND010000048.1 GCA_903893625.1 uncultured Oscillatoriales cyanobacterium | reverse complement strand
TGGGCAATCCCGAAGTAACGCTAATGGACTGGAAACCTCTACTCTGCTTGGGGAAACCTTGGTCGCAGCACGTATCTAGGTTGAAGTTAGAATCGAGGGTGTCTTCAGACCTGAGAGTGTCAATCTGATGACAATTACCTGACCCCAAGCGGGTAAACCTAGATATATAGCAATCCTAAATAGGTTGTAACATTTTAATACTGATATGAAACAACCAGAAGTATTACCCCTGTTCCCTGTTCCCTTTTAAGCCTAAATTTTGAACACAAGTCAAGCTCACGCTGTGACGGGGGAGTGTCAAATTCAGATTAAGCCTTGTGGGGATGATCCCCTTCTGGTAAAATCAGAAACAAAAGTTAGTATTAAATACTTAGCTTGCCTGAGTGCAAGGCCTTCTGTCAGTCGGGAGTCTGTTCACTACCATAAGTTGAGGTTTACTCTACCTTCAGATGAGGTGAGGACTCAACGGTGCTGGCGTTGGTGATAGTTTTAATACTTAAAATTCAATGATTAAATTGTCAACAGTTTCTTTTAGGTTAGAGGAAGATGGGAAATAAGCCGGATCGCGTGGTTTTAATTGGCGTTGCTGGAGATTCCGGGTGCGGAAAATCAACATTTTTACGTCGGATAACGGACATCTTTGGAAAAGATTTTGTGACGGTTATCTGTTTAGATGACTATCATTGTTTAGATCGAAAGCAACGTAAAGAAACCGGAATTACGGCTCTAGATCCTAGAGCTAATAATTTTGATTTAATGTATGAGCAAATTAACGCTCTTAAAAATGGTGTATCTATTGATAAACCCATTTATAACCACGAAACTGGCGAACTCGATCCTCCCGAACGGGTCGAGCCTAATCATATTATCGTGATTGAAGGGTTACATCCGTTATATGACGAACGGGTGCGAGCACTGCTTGATTTTAGTGTTTATCTCGATATCAGCGACGAAGTTAAAATTTCGTGGAAAATTCAGCGCGACATGGCAGAACGCGGCCATCGTTATGAAGATGTTCTCGCGGCCATTAATGCTCGTCGTCCTGATTTTGAAGCCTATATTGACCCCCAAAAGCAATATGCGGATGTTGTGGTTCAAATTCTATCCACAAACCTGCTGGCTGAAGATAAAGAACACAAAATCCTGCGGGTGCGTCTGGTACAGAAAGAAGGCGTGGAAGGACTCGAACCCGCCTACTTATTTGATCAAGGATCTACAATTTACTGGACACCTTGCGGACGCAAACTCACCTGTTCTTATCCGGGTCTAAAAATGTATTATGGCCCCGATAACTACTACGGAAATGAAGTGTCTATTCTCGAAGTCGATGGTCAATTCGATAACCTCGATGAAATGATCTACGTCGAAGGACACTTAAGCAACCTGTCAACAAAATACTATGGGGAAATGACCCATCTACTCCGCGAACACCAAGAGTATCCCGGTTCTAATAATGGTAGCGGATTATTCCAGGTGTTAGTTGGCTTGAAAATGCGGGCAACTTACGAGCGCTTAGTCGGAGTTACCGAAAAAGTTGTAGCAACTGTCTAATTTCTAGCTGTGAGCTATTCACCCAAACCAGTATAACGCGGGATCAATCGATCTCGCGTTGTTCTTATAGCAGGAAACAGGAAGAAAATTGTTCAGATTTCATCAATCTCGTTTCTAGGTTATACCTAGAAATGTAATCTTGGAGGCTCTGCCCTCCGATCAAGCATTCCAAGGCGGGAGCCTTGGAACGAGGGGTTAGGCAGCTTTTCCGGGGTAAATTGTGCGTTCCCCTTTAGGAATCGAAATCCAACCCAATTCTTGTAAACGATTCGTTAAATTAGAAATACTCACCCCCAACTCATCTTTCATTTTATAAAGGTGTCGCCATTGGGTTAAATCTCGTCCCTGACGTTTTTCTTCTAAAATCGGGCGAGGCATTAATAAACAACTGGCAAAATATTGGGCTTGCCATTCAATCGAAGCCAGATGAGATTCCACCGTAGCACCTCGACAAACAAAGGGTTCATCCGATTGAATTTTGGAAGTTTCTGACTCTATTAACTCTAATTGATCATGATTAATATGTAATACCCAATGACCGATTTCATGAGCAATCGTAGATTCAATAAATCCCTTTGATTTTTCTTGAATATCTTCGTTAATTTCGATCAGTCGTACCGTCGGCAAAATTCGAGCCGCGATCGCCCCCTGTTCGTCGGGCGGAATCCAATCCCAAACCACCCCTAAATCAAGGAAATCTGCCACCAGAGAAGCCTCAAACGGCCACTCTGGAGCAAAATTTGGCGTGGTTTGCATCCGTCGCAAAATCTCATTCGCCCGACGCTCAATCGACTCTCGGCGATAAAAGCGGTACGGTTTCAGGATACTCACTTATTCAACCTCCCGGACAGCCTCAAAAATTTGTTGGGCAAAGTTCGGATTTTCCTGCATCCGGCGGAATAGTGCCGTCATACTCTTGTTGTTTTCTTTGAGAAATGTCTCATAATGCTGCGGGATTCGCCCCGCCAAGAAGATTAACTCCTCCTCATCTAAACCGAGATTTCGCGCCAACCCCCGAATAACATCCTCTTTAGGAGGGTAGTCTGCGCGATCGTTCTCTAGCTTTGATAAATAAGTGAAATCTACTTGCAGCAACGCAGCTAACTGGCGCTGTGAGTAGGCTTTGTCTTTACGAGCCTGACGAATTAGCTTTCCAAAGGTTTGTTCCACAGTACATTCCTCCTGACTCCCATAATACGCTGGTTTGAAGAAAATTTCAACCTGCTACAACCAGTCTAATGCCTACAGAGGAAAATCGATCACCGAATCAAGGGGAAGACTCGGATTATCGGGATTTCAGCTATCGAGATCAGGGGTAAAAAAAAATATTCCTCCAGACTTGACGATTGAATCAACATTGACTAAGATAGGGTTAGTTGAACAAAAGTTCAATACCCCAACGTCCCCCATAGCGTTTGTTGCAGCCATCTGGATCATTCAACGTTGATCGGGTGATGTATTGACTTAATTAATCTGGGATTGAGGTTTTGGCAAAAAACCCAAAATCCATACAGGAGGAAAACTGCCATGCTCAGAACTTGGACAGATACTCACTACAAATTAGAAGACGATGATTGGCTTTATATTGCCACCCATGAAGAACAAGGTTCAGCATCGTTAGTATGTCCAGGTTATGCACGGGATGGTGAAGGATTTAGTATTCATTTTACCACCGCCCATACCCCTTTGTTAGAGCATTTGTTGGCAGCTTTACGCATACTTAAAGCTCAACAATCGGCATTGTATCCCTATCCTGAACCGGAAAAACAATCTCATGTAATTCGATAGACTATTTCCGAATTAAAACCAAACAAGGGCGAGAAAATTAAAATACCAATAAACTCGCCCAGACCGGGAAAACTTGTGTCTAAATTTCAAAAAATTAAGGGAAATAAAATGACTAAAACATTAGAAAGAGCGACGTTTACCGTCTTTGGAGCAAAACCCAAAGAAGCTTTATTAGTTCCCGAAATTCCGATTGCTGTTCGCAATAATTGTCAGGCTGGACAGTGGACAATTGGGGATACGGATTATGGTTCTAAATGTTCCATGACTATCCTAAAATTTAGCAAATTTTTTGGCAGTTTAGGACAAACAGAACACACCTTATGGGGTCAAATTTGGTTCGTGGCGGAATCAGGAGAACTGCCGAAAGGGGTGGTGATGGTGACGTATTTAAAATCACGAGGATTAAGTGATTTTAACCGTTTAGTGGCTTCTGTTCAAGCGCGAGGTGTTGAACCCGCAACGGGAATTTTTGTGCCTGAATTTACGAAACATTCCGGTCAAAAACCCGATGAAAATGGAATTGTAAAACCGATTAATTATTATAGTTTAAAATGGTCTTGGCAGGAACGCACCGATTGGTCTATTGTCGAACAAGCGGCGGCTGTTTTATCCAATCCGAGTAATTTATCGCGGATGATTGACTTGGAAGGAACCCGAAAAATGGTATGTTTAGATAACTTACCTCCCCATGAAATTGCCTGTTTAATGGCGGCTTATGCGAAAGGAGAAGAACATTCGGAATTGAGGTTAAATTCAGGACAAGATATCGCATTACCTCCGGCTTTAGCTCAAGTTTCGGCGTAAGTATTTTAGGGGGTTCACCCTAACATCAGGTAAGGACGGGTTTTATCAATTTAGGTAATTTTCCCGTCCTAACGAAACCTGTTTTTATAACAAGTGTTATAGAACGTTACCGATGTTTAAAGATTTGGTTTTCACGACTCCTATTTTTTCGTTCTAGGAAAATATGAAAAAAACGATTAAATTAAACCCTCCTAATTCCATTGAACATCAATTAATGACCACCTGTGAATTAACCAATCAAGTCCGTCAAGATACGATGCAGGATTTGGAAAATATCGGTGAAGACTTTAAGCATTTATTCTTAGTCATTCAATCGGTTCAACGGAATTATCAGGCGTTACTAGACCAAAATCAACAACTGCAAAGTTTATTGCTAAACTTGGTTAAAGATTGCTATTGTTGGGAAGGAAATCGTTGTCAAAATTGTCAAAAAATTTTGCAAGTGATCGCTAAAAACTCAACTAACCCTGATACGGAATCAACTGAAAAATATCAAGATATTGTCACTCAACTGCGAAAACAAAATTAACCTGCAACTGGATATTCAGATTACTTAAATTTTTGAGGAAATATCCAGAAAGGTTGTTAGTTCAACTTATTTGTTAAATGGAGAAAATCATACGGAAAAATTACGCATTGAAGGTGCTTCTAATGTCAGTTCGTTCCAAGCCGTTAAAGAAATTGCCTTAGAACAAGCCAAAAACCCCAATAAAGGCAAATAAGACTTAATTCACTTGTAGAGGCGTGTGATGGCGCATCTCTACCGAGGATATTGATTTTTGAAACAGATTCATTTTTTATTGCCATTTTCAACCAAATCTTGCTAACCTAGTATCAAACAGTGTTTGTCAATATTAGTAAGGATGCTGACTCCCATGAAATCTGAACAAGTTATTACCTTTTTTTCGGAAATTGTTACTCATAAAGCAGAACTATTTCGAGGAAACATTTTAAAGGATTTAACTCGATTAGAAATGGTTCTGGACGCTTCAGAGACAGAATCTGAACCAGAACGCATTGAATCTGTAACAGAAGCGATTATTGAGTTTTGTGATGTGAATCCTGAAATTCATTCTCAATTGACAGAAATGGTTTCAGAACCGGAATTAAATGCAACTCAAACATCGGGTGAAAATCAAGTTCAACTATTAAGTGATTCGGTTAAAAAAGTTTTGGATTCACATTTTTTAAACCGTCCCAATGTTTGAATATAGAGTTTAATTTTTTTATATATTCTCCTCTTTAATCAATTCCTCCCACTCTAAAATAACAGGTGGGGGGAGAGTTAGGGTGCGTTGTCCTTTTGACGACTTGGTTTTGATTAAAGACAGGTTGATTACCCGATGGCGATCGCATACAATATACTTCCTTTTGCTTCCAAAAATGCCTGGGTTTCATCATCAAAAAAGGCACCAATACCACTGCAACCTAACCCCTCATAGGTCGCACTCAAATATACTCGTTGCCCCAATAGTCCAGCTAATTGTAATGCGACTCGATAGTTCTGAAATTCAGACACAAAAAAGAACACTACAGCGCTATCCCGTGCGATCGCTTGATTCACGCAAAGATAACCCATTTTTTCCCGAAAATTTCCAGCTTTTAAGCTATCTTTCCCTCGATAAATACCAGGTTCTATTCCAGCTACACTTTGGATAATAGCATAAATTTCGATCCCCTCATAACTCTGAGTTGCAATAGGTTGATTTAGTGATTCCCAAACTGCAAAAAATGCTTCTTGGGTAATTTGCGACTGCTGAAAACGTCTTGCAGAACGGCGTTTTTGGATTGATTCTATAATTTTTGTTTTCTCAAAATTAAACTTCGGTTGTAAGATTTCCTGTTGATAATTTGTTGGTAAAAGAGTCTGTTTGTAACCTGATTCAACAAAGCGATTCGGCTCAAAATAATCAGTCCCACACACGAAAGGAACAGGCGATCGCAATCGACGAATTTGTTTTTCCTTGACATTGCCATTGCCAACGATGATCGCGGCTGTGACAAATTCCTTATTTTCAAATCCCAAATCATCATTGAGTGCTAACTGATCGAAATCGAATAAAATTTGGCTGGTGTAATCTTGTGCATAAGCAGATGCTTCGATCACACCCAGATGATGACCGCTATCCAGAAAACAATAGCGCAAGCTGCGATTTTTGTACTTCCAACTAGATCGAAAATAGACACAGCTAACTAAGAAAATACATCCCTTAATTAAACGATTATCTACAAGATAGCCTTCTAATCCATCATCAATTAATTCATAGATTAAGGTGAGAGAATTTGTTTCAACTTCCAGATGATAAATCCCATCCAAAATTCCCTTAACACCCCGAATCTGTACATAAATTTCAGTTGGATATAACGCCCCAGCCGAAGGATTTACCCGGAGTGCGTATGCACCCTCTCGATACATTTTTTGATAAGTAATGGTGCTACTGAAATGTAAGAAAGAGTGGAAGGGATTTTCCAGATCTAAGGGAAATCGGCGATAGAATTTGGGATAACGTTTGAAGGGAGCAGGTTGAGTTGTTGAATCAACATAATTAGGATCAATTTGCACCGAAAGAAACGAGAGTTTCGTGGCTTCGTGAGCCTCGTTATTAATGATTTTAGACAGCATCTTTCAAAATCCTTAAAATCTCCAAATTTGCGGCAAAATCCAGTGCTAGAAAATCATCCAAATTTTTTAATTTAGAATCTGCACCTGCTGTCAAAAGCAGATTAACAATTTCTGTTTTACCTGCGGAAGCTGCATACATAAGCACTGTTGCACCGTTATCATTTTGGTTATTGATATTAATATTAGCCTCTAAAAGTAAGTTAATTAAATCAAAGCGATCACGAAAACAAGCAAACCATAAAGCATTGTTGCCGTCATTATTTTTGATGTTTAGGTCTGCCCCTGCATCAATAAGCGATCGCACAATGTTAATTTCACCTGCCTGCGTCGCCTTCATCAAAGCGGTATCACCATTACTGCCACGTTGATTTAGATCGGCAGGATCAAATCCGTTAGCCAACAACCATTGATTCATTTTAATTTCTCCAACTTGTGACTGCACTAATTATTATTATCATCATTATTATATTCGGATCTGCGATCGCTTTCTGTTTGATCAGATCGATGTTAATAATTTACTGAACACGGGATTAATTCTGATAACTTAAACACCCGCAAATCTACTAGCCATCAGGTTAATTTCATCCCAGGAAGGTGATCTATAATCCCGATTAAAGGCTTGATCCACATATTTAACTAAACTGGGTAAATCCTCGCCTTTAATCTCTTGGTTGATGAACTGTTTCAGCTTCTCTTGCCAATCCATCGGGTAATCCCTAATAATAGGATGTTTAACAACAATGGGTTGGTATTCAGCTTTTTCCAAATCTACAATAATGTCGAGAGAAAGAACAGCTAAGGGACGAACAAAAATTCCAGTTGCTGCAATTCCAAAATCAGCATCAAGTCCCTTTTGTTTCATCACAACAACAAAATGTCCACCTTCGGGAATTTTGTAAGGCAATTGGCTTTTATCTTCGATAGGTTTAACCTCAATGTTGTAACCTTTGGTTAACCCTTCTTCTAAAGTCATTTGCTCATACAGTTGATCGGGATGTGGGACGTAAATTGTCAACTGATGCAGATGTAACCAAGGATTTTCAGTGGGTTCATCAGTTTCATCTTTCCAAGCATTGAAGCTCTTTCGCATCTCCTGACCCACATAACTTTCTTGATTGCAAATATTGATCAACGAGATGTTGAGAACTTGCTGATCAAATCGACTTGCTCCTAAGATTCTTGATAACATAATTCTATACCATTCACAAAACTATCCTTTTACTATTAGATATGAATTAACCTAATAATTCGGTATTTTTTAATACTAAAATATTGTTAGCCCCCCCGCGAGTGCTTATCTCATGCCGGAAACAAACTCTTGTACTGTAAGTCCAGAAGCACGAATAAGACTACGAAGTGTACCTTTTGCTACTTCACGGTGATCAGGAATAGAGAGTGTTACCTGTTCACCTTCCTTGACCATGATGATATGACTTGCACTTTGACGCACAACTTGCCAACCAAAAGTTTCAAACACTCGGACTACCTCACGTCCACTCTCGTACAGGAAGAGTAGAGGACATGATTATGCCATTACCTCTACTTGGTGAGTTTCAATCGTAAGCTGAACCCCACCCACTGAATCCACCTGATTGGCTTTTCTTGCTCATCACTAAACTCCCAAGTTGTTATGGAACTACTAATTGGTATTCCCCCAACAGTTTTTCCATTGCTCACAGCAAGCTAACTATACATTATACAGGAACTTTCCGCGTAACTTACCAGAGCGGAACGATATACGGAAAACTTCTGCATAAAACTCCCGAAATTGTATGTCCTAACCACTAAAGCGGTTGCTATAATTCTGGATTGATGTCGATAATCCTATGGGGATAATTTGTTGTTGCGCTTGAACCCATGTTAAAGAGCCCTGAAGGGCTCACTACGATTCAATCACCTTACCTCTAAACACAACATAGTTATAGATATTGTAAAACAACATAATGGGAATTAGAAAACCAATAAAAGTGATCATGAACACTAACGCGCTAGGGGAAGCAGCGGCTTGATAAATGGTGATCGAAGGAGGAATAATATAGGGAAAAACTATTAATCCTAAGCCTATAAACGTGATCAAAAAGATTAAAATAGTCCAAATAAAAGGTGTTGTTTCTTCCCGTTGCTTTAGACTTTTTAATAGTAAACTAACAAAAAGAAGACCCAAAATTGGAATCACCGCAAACACATAAATTTCTGGCTCATGAAACAACTTAATTCGGATATTTTCAGAAACAAAAGGCGTTGTAATCGTGATTAAAATTGCACCGACTAATGTTGTTAAAGCAGCCAGTTTAGCTGTGCGATAATGGATGATTTGCAACTCTCCCTCAGTCTTCATGATTAAATAGGTAGAGCCAATTAAAACATAACCTTGAATTAAAGTTAATGCCACCAATAGCGATCGCCAATCTAACCAATCCCACATTCCCCCAGTAAAATGTCCAAGCTCATCTACCGCAATCCCTTGTAAAACTCCTCCTAATGCAAATCCCTGAGAAAGTGCAGCCAAAAAACTCCCCGCTCCAAAAGCAAAATTCCAGAGTAATTTGTTGTCTGCGTGTTCTCGAAACTCAAAAGCCACCGCCCGAAAAATCAATCCAAAAATCATCCCAAAAATGGGAATATAAAGAGCATTTAGGATAGTAGCATAAGCTAAAGGAAACGCCCCAAATAAAGCACCCCCCATTAACACTAACCAAGTTTCATTGGCATCCCAAACATTGCCCAAACTGGTCATCAAAATACTGCGACGTTGTTCATCAGAACTGGTGAGAGATAAAATTCCCACCCCCAAATCAAACCCATCTAACATTACATATAAAAGTAGAAACAAAGCTAGAATTACAAACCAAACCTGATCCAAAAAATGCGTTAAACTCTCCATAATTCTCCTATTGTTGAGTTTCTAAGGGGCGACTATCAGGGATATGGGTCGCTGGAGTTGTCTCTAATGCCTGTTTTTCTTCCCCAGGAATTGAGAGTTCTAAATTCGGCCCTTGGCGAATAATTTTGCTCCCAAAATAGAGGGCAGAAATCAATAAAATTGTGTAAATTGTTGTAAATACTAATAACGAGCCTAAAACCTCTCCTGGCGGTAAATGAGACGCTGCATCAACGGTGCGAATTTGTCCATAAACTGTCCAGGGTTGTCGTCCCACACAACGCACAATCCAACCGGATTCAACTGCAATATATCCCAAAGGTGCGGCGAACAACCAAGCGCGTAATAACCAACGTTGTTGAGAAATTTCTGAAGCTGATAATTTTCCTCGCCACCATTGAAATACAGTGACTAGCATTAAACCTGCTAAAAAGAAACCAATTCCACTCATAATCCGAAAGGCATAATAAATTAATCCCACCATCCGAGGACGGTCTTCAGGTTTCCAATATTTCAGACCTAAAACGGGTTCAGAGAGTTGTTTTTTAAACTCTAATACATATCCTAAACCGTTAGGAATTGACAATTCCCAATCATTCTTTTGGGCTTTTTCATTCGGGAAGGCTAACAGCGTCCAATCAGCAGTTTCTCCGGCGGGAGTCGTTTCCCATTTTGCTTCTATTGCTGCTAATTTAGTCGGTTGATAATGATAGACTTGTTCAGCGCTTAAATGACCAATATAAATTTGTAGGGGAGTTACCGCAATCGCCGCCGCTAAGACTATTTTGAAAGACTTAGCAAAAAAAGCAGGATGACGTTGATTCAAAATATACCAAGCACTAATTCCACCAATTACAAATAGGGAAGTTTCTAGGGTGGCGAAAAACATATGGAGAAAACTTTTCGCCATAAACGGATTTAGAATGGCTTGAAAGTAGTCATTAACGATAAATTTTCCATTAACTAATTCTGTCCCCGATGGAGTTTGTAACCAGGAATTAGCGGTTAAAATCCAGAAGGTAGAAAGATTCGCCCCAAATGCGACCATGATAGTTGCTAGGTAATGAATCCGGGGATTAACTCGCTCCCAGCCAAATAGCATAATTCCTAAAAATCCGGCTTCTAGCATGAACGCCATCGAGCCTTCAAAGCCTAAAATACTACCAAAAAAATCTCCGACGGCTTCTGAAAATGGCGCCCAGTTTGTGCCAAATTGGAATTCCATTGGTAAACCGGATGCTACACCAATTCCAAAGTTAAGCACATACAGTTTTGACCAAAATCTAGCATGATAATAATAGTCTCGATTGCGAGTTTTTAGCCACAATCCTTCGACAATCACTAAATAAATTGCCATTCCTGTTGTGATCACAGGCCATAGCATATGAAAAATTGCAGTCAAGGCAAATTGAATCCGTGATAAAACCACAGTATCGGACAAAAATTCCATGTTTATCTCTATCAGTTCATCGATGATGAATTTAACATTATTCGAGTTTTTAAAGTTGGTTTCACTGGAATTTCTTAATGTTTTACTATTTGACGTTTTGTCAAATAATTTTGATAAAGATATAATTTAATTGTAACACATTTAGCAACAATTTTGCTATGCTCAGGCAAACAATAGAGCCCTTCAGGGCTCACTAATGCACTTTGATATTGAAGAGGGCAAAATTTGGAATTGCTATAATGGGACAGAAGACTCTGTTGCCGAGAGATTAGTTGAAATGGGTGTACCGACTTCCGATATTATTCTGGGTTTTCATTCCCCTTTCAAGCGCCAATTTACTCGTTATGCAATCGGTTAAATTTAGATTCAAGAGGAAGATTTTTACCTGCCAAGTTAAGATGCTTTATTGATTTTCTCAAGGATGAACTTGCAACTCCATTGAGTTAGTATAGTTTAGGATGGGAGATAACGGCAGAGATCAGCGGCGGTAGATAAGCTCAAATACCGACCAATAACCTTTGTACCGTCCGCACCAACGCAGTGTTATGCCGATGCAACCGCCCTTTTATCTGAGTTAAGATTCAATAGCATCATCGGATGGTGGATGCCAACCGCCATGAATCCAAAGACGACGTGCTTTAACAATTGCCCCCTGATTATGCTCTTGGTCGTTCAAATCTAAGCGATCACACGTTGCACGTCCAATTGAAGTCTTGCCTCGAATCACCAGACCGCCCTTCTCCCAAACAAAATGCTCATTCCACTGATGCAGTCGTGGGTTAAACAAATGAGTAGAAACTTGAGATTCTGGGTCAGTTCCTTCTGTAAAGTTGTAACGGTAGCTATTACATCGCTGACAAGCCAAAGCCAAATTTTCAAATGTATTTGCGCCTCCACGCGATCGCGGCTGGATGTGATCAATTTCAAACCGGGCTGCACTGGCTTCTTCAGAAGAGTGACAGTATTCACACAAATACTTAGCCCGTTCTCGAACCTGTTGCCGAATCTTTTTTGAAATCGCCATACCTACATAGACTCAGCAATAATTTTTGCATTGAGCAGCGTGAAAATTCGGTCGAGTTCCAAAATTCCAGTCAACTCTACTGCTTCATCGCGTGTCAACTGCGACTCTCGCTGTTTCTCGTTCAGACTCTCCAGTCGCTCTTGCAGATCTTCGCTAAATTTGAATAAGAACAATCCTCGAACTGGCTTGATTTGAATTCCAGCATCAATAAAAGAGGAGGGTTGAATCATCAGTTGTGCATTCATTATTCACCTCAAAGACTATGTTATGCTGCGGTCAAAGTAGCTACCTAACTCAGACAGAGGAAGAACACATTCCGGCTTCCCAATTTGATCATACTTCTCTCTTGGTACGTCCACCAAATCGGCGAACGTGGCGAGAACCAACACGAACAATCCAGATTTGAGCATCCCGATGACGAGCTTCAAGGCGATCGCAAGCAGCTATTTCACTAGCATCAACTTCAAAGTCTCCAGTTTCAAGGTTGATCGCCACGATTTTGCCATGATTATCCAATTCCACTTGTGGGCGTATTTGAGTTTGGTAAATCAGATCGCCACGTTGGGCAAACTCTTCCTTGCTATAGCGGGGTTGACGGACTACCATGATTAATACTTTTGCTCAAACGTTATCTAGGATTATAGCTGACCAGAATCTGCTCCGTTTGAATTATTAGCCCGCCTTGAGTGCTTATCTCATGCCGGAAACAAACTCTTGTACTGTAAGTCCAGAAGCACGAATAAGACTACGGAGTGTACCTTTTGCTACTTCACGGTGATCAGGAATAGAGAGCGTTACCTGTTCACCTTCCTTGACCATAATGATATGACTTGCACTTTGACGTATAACTTGCCAACCCAAAGTTTCAAACACTCGGACTACCTCACGTCCACTGAGAACAGGAAGAGTAGAGGACATGATTATGCCATTACCTCTACTTGGTGAGTTTCAATCGTAAGCGGTAGCCCACGTTCTGCCCGAACTTGAAGGCAGGCGGTAATTGCATCCCTGATATTTTGGAGAGCTTCTTCCCTAGTTTGACCTTGGCTGATACAACCAGGAATACTAGGGCATTCTACAATCCAAACCCCATCTTCGTCACGGTCAAGTGTCACAGTCAACTTCATAAGTTTTCACCGCCAGCTTTCAATCTATAGTTTACTCGTTACACAATGGGTTAAATTTAGATTCAAGAAGAAGATTTTTACCTGCCAATTTAAGAATAGTTATGCCATGCTATAACTTGCCAATCAACTTGTCGTATTCTGCATGGGTTCCAATCCAGAACCAAGAAATACCATTTTCGACTTCAACACCCAAAGCTCGATAACTTAACCCTGCCCGAACTGACCAATACTTCTTGCCCAACTTCTTGAAATGCAAAGATGGATGGGCGGGGTCAACTTTAAGCAACTCGTAACACTCATCTGCGGTTCGTTGAACACTTTCAGGTAATGCGTCGTAGTATTGCCAAAACTTCCGGGTTGTATAGTGCATCAAATTTCTCGGCAATGACCCGCTTCAAACTCAGCGATCGCTTCCTGAGCAAATGCCTCTAATTTACCGTCTTCAATATCTTGCTCTATCTGTTTATCCCAGTGTTCATAGTCTAAATCAAGGAACCACAACTTTAACTGCTCAAACTCACTAGATGGCAATGAAAGAATTGCTGCTTCAATTTCCTCAAGATTTGACATAGCCAGTTGTACCTCTGTGCCTAGAAAGTTAAGATGCTTTATTGATTTTCTCAAGGATAAACTTGCAACTCTATAACTCCTCAAATAAATTATCGTTAGGACTTCGTTGATCGAGTTGCCGCTCAACGTTGCCTTGCGACCCATGAGATGGTGTAACAGAAACGACAAGCAGGAATTGAGGTGAGCCTGCTTCTCGATTATATCCCCTTGCAATGTCAAGAGTTTCTTGTTGAAAATCCAGGTCTAAACCACGAAAATATCTAGTCAAGATTTGATGCGATAAAGGGTGTGCAAATCTATAGAGTTTTGTATTTTTCAAACCAGAGCTAATTGCTATGTTCATGGGCAAAGTGACAGCGTGTAGTGACCCATGTTGCTTGATACCCCGTAGTTGCTGCAACTTATAGTCATCATCGTTATGAATACTTTCATAGTCATAAAGGAGTAGGTTTGCATGTGGCGCATTTTTATAAATTCTTTCTAACTGTTTGTCTTTGATAGCATCAAATCTACGGGTTTTTTCTGTCCGTTTTTTTGCTTCTAAAAAAGCTACACCTTCTACAGCCTGATCAGAATATTGAATTTTTACAATCAGAGCAACGTCCCCAAATTTCTCCTCGGCTGATAATTTATTCGTCAATTTATACGCATTTGAATCTAAATGTATTGTCTTTTTTGCTATTTTTATTTCAATATTCCGAAATCGCCGACGATATTCAACCAACAAGTCTTGAGTGATGTAGTCCTCATCCCAATTATACAAATCATCACCCACAATTCTTTGGATGACTGAATTGATAGCCCCCTCTAAATCATCTCGAAAGCGATCGTAATCTATCATCTTTACATCCATTTCTGTCTATTGTGAACTTCTGGAAGCAGAAACGCGCTATCTGCTTCTGCTTCCGCTACACTTGAAATCTCAACGCGGTATGTCATGCTGGCAAGTTGTACTTGCGACGCTGTTCATCAGCAAATTCACTGAAAGAGCGGGAATTTCCTGCCTTAAAATCATAAGATTATTTCCTACAGCATTCGCTTTTATTTTAACACTTAACTTGTGCAATAAATACTTAACGGCGGCTAAAGCCGCAGCGCCTAAGCTGCTACGCAGCTTAATTCTGGGTTGATGTCAATAATCCTATGGGGATAATTCGTTATAAGGAAGATTTTTACCTGCCAAGTTAAGAGGCTTTATTGACATAATCTATCGGCGGTCGGCTCCATCAATTTGTTATGCCGCGATCGCTACTGAGTTTACAAGGGCAAGTACAGGACGATGCCTTTCCACTCATCTTGTTCACTACAATCAATCAGTAGTAGCAATTCATCGATTACCTGCCTAACCGGCATCCGATCATTGATCACAAATAGCCCCGACATTTGCTGTCCCTGAGATAACCGCTCATAAGCAAAGTCTGGCATTGTTGCACGATCATGAGTTAAGAGAATGCGCCCATTGCTTGTGGCCCAATCTATAATTTCTGGATCATCCACTTTTCGCAACCCAACATCCTGAACACGCAATAGCTCAAGATCTGGTTGACGAAGAAACAATCCTCGCACGATATCGCCATTAAAATTTTCATCACTCAGCAACCTCAACATAACAAAGCTTAGGGAGTTTGTTGTGCTAAAAGTCTGGATCGAATCAGGCTCAGATCAGGCTGAATTTCTGAAAATCGTTGATGAACGGATTCTGCTAACTGTTCGCGCTCGTTCAGATAGGATTCTATTTCTTGCTGATGCCGAAGATAATAACCAATTGTGATGTAAACGTCAGACAGAGAAAGCGTTGAGTATCTTTGCACAATGGTTTCTGGAGAAGCACCATCCTGGAATCCTCGGATCACCAGTTCCAGGAGAACCCTTGAGTTACCAACCCGAATTGCTCCTGTTGCATCTTTTCTAAGTGGTGGGGACTCGCACTCCAAGACAAGACTCACAATTTTATCTCCATTAGGGACTACTAGAGCAGGCTTTAAGTCAAAAGTATTAGTGCTAATTATAACATAAGTCTGGGAGCTTGAAAACTCAGTGTCTTCAGACCTGAGATGAAAAGCGACTCAGGGGGTTTTAACCCCCGTGAATATTTCTCCAATCTATGTTAATATACCCAGTAACAGGAAAGGTAAAAAACCTGTCTAAAAACCTAGTCGCCTAACGGCAAAACGCGCTCACCTTGACAATTGAATCTATAGGGTTCTACTGCAAAGTTCTAGTTTTCCCCCAGCAGTGGGTAAAAGATTCATGGGAGCTAGACGAAGAGTTTTCAAGCAAAAAAGAACTCGCAGCAGTTCGACAGGCTCACTGCGAATAGGGTAGGGCATACCCGAATTTACGCTTGGGGAGAATCCCACCTCTGGTTAAAGCACTGCAAGGTACTTTGATTAAGTGGTTTCGTTGAACCAAGAATCTCAGCGTCTTCAGACCTGAGAGTGTCAAACCTACTAATCCTGTGTCGTTACGATATACGGAAAACTTCTGCATAAAACTCCCGAAATTGTATGTCCTAACCGCGCCAAAGCGCATCCTAAAGAACCCTGAAGGGCTCACTACTAGGGTATGGCAATTGTCCTTAATAACTGTTCAATAATTGTTTTTGACCGTCTTCCTCCGGCTGGAATTAAACGATGGGATAAGACATGAGGTGCTAAGTATTTCACATCATCTGGTGTGCCATAATCTCTTCCTAATAAAAAGGCTAAGGCTTGTGTGGCTCGATGTAAAGAAATAGCGCCGCGAGGACTCACTCCTAATGTAATTTCTTCCGATTCTCTTGTAGCTCTAACTAAATTCAGAATATACTGTTGTAATGAGGTTTCAATCTTAACTTGATGACACCAATTTTGTATTTCCAAGACCTCATCCTGAGAAATACAAGGTTCTAAATCATCTACCGTTATCCCACTCGATAATCGTTGTAACATTTGCAATTCTTCCGCTTCGCTGGGATATCCTAATGTTAAGGATAATAAAAATCGATCCATTTGCGCTTCGGGCAAGGGAAACGTCCCTTGATATTCAATGGGGTTTTGAGTTGCTATGACAAAAAACGGTTTAGGAACTAACCGCGAAACTCCATCAACGGTGACTTGTCGTTCTTCCATTACTTCTAATAATGCGGACTGAGTTCGAGGGGTCGCCCGGTTAATTTCATCGGTTAATAAAATATTAGTAAAAATCGGCCCTGGGAGAAATTGAAATTCTCCAGTCCGGGGATTCCAAATATTAGTTCCGGTGATATCTGTAGGTAATAAATCCGGTGTACATTGAATTCGTTGAAACTGTCCCGCTATGGAACGTGCTAAGGATTTTGCTAATAGGGTTTTTCCCACACCCGGTACATCTTCTAATAACGCATGACCCCCCGCTAATAAGGCGACTAACGTTAACTGAATAGCATCTTCTTTTCCTACAATAGTTCGGCTTAAATTGTGTTTTAGACGTTCAATTCGTGCTTTCATGTTAATTGTTGACTGTTGACTGTTGACTGTTGACTGTTAACTGTTAACTGTTAACCGAAACTCTACCTGCTTATTATTCCTACAACTCAACTCCTAGAACCTTTCTCGCCTGTAAACAATCCGCTTGAATTTGAGTTTTGAGCGCATCTAAACAGGCGAATTTCTGTTCCGGTCGCAAGAATTCTTCTAGGCTAACATTTAAAGTTTTCCCATATAAATCTCCCGACCAATCTAACAAATGAACCTCTACGGTAACGGTTTGACCTGCGACCGTTGGACGACAGCCAATATTCATCACCCCCGGATGATTCACCATCCCAAAATTAGCATCATTTCCCGTTTCTGTGAGTGATTTCATCCCCATTTCAGAGACATTCACCGCATAAACCCCATAGCTCGGTAAAAACTTTTCTGGGGGGAGTTGTAAATTAGCGGTAGGAAATCCAATCGTTCGTCCTAACTGTTGACCCTGAACCACTGACCCAACGAGATGATAAGACCGTCCTAATAATTGATTGGCGCGACGAATTGCACCATTTTCTAGGGATGTACGAATTTCTGAACTGCTAATCCGTTCGCCATTTTCACATAAATATAAAGGCACAGTTTTAACTTTTATTCCGTGATTTCCAGCAATTTTTTCTAAATCCTTCACCGTCCCGGTTCGCTTTTTTCCAAACCGAAAATCAAATCCAACACTAATACAACGGGGCTGCAATTTTTGAATTAAAATCCTTTCAACAAACTCCCTCGGAGTTAAACTTGCCATCTGTTCATCAAAAGGTAACAACACTAACTGTTCTACCCCCATCATTTTTAAGCATTCAACTTTTTCATCTAAGGGGGTGAGTAACTTTTTGGGTTGACCTGTAAAAAATTCTTGAGGATGGGGATGAAACGTCACCACTGTACTATAACAGGGTTCAGATTCTCCTAAATTGTTATCCAATAGCCCTCTTTCCCACGTCAACAGGGTGACGGGGTTGGTTAAAAGCATCTCTGTCCGTTGTCGGGAATCTAGGGGTGACTTGAGCTTTAAAATCGGCTGAATCACCTGTTGATGGCCACGATGTAAGCCATCAAAGTTCCCCAAAGCAATGGCAGTGGGCGTTAATACGGTATCGAGCGATGATGTTATCCACACGCTTTACATCTTGACATAATATTGAAATCTGCGATCGCCCTGGTCAGAAAATATGGTGAAATCCTTACAAATTACCTTTGGTGGCTTCCGGCTCCACAGGATGAATCAAATCAAAGGGAGAACTTAACTGAATCGATAATCCTTCCCGGGCGATTAAACTATTAGGAAACTGTTCCGCTACTTGTTCGCCGATTTTATCCATAAAATCATCATTATGAAGCGGGTCATGATGGAAAATCACTAATCGTTTCACCTTCGCAGCTTTCGCTACCTTGACGGCTTCTTGCCAAGTGGAATGTCCCCAACCGACTTTACTCGATTTTTCAGAATAATATTCCTCATCCGTATAGGTAGCATCATAAATCAAGACATCCGCATTTCGAGCTAAAAATAACACATTTTCATCTAAGCGATCTGGAAAATGTTCTGTATCTGTCACATAGGCAGCTGCATAGTTTCGCCAATTAATTCTATATCCCACAGCCTCACCCGGATGGTTTAATAAAGCCGTTTCGATGATAATTTCATCGCCAATTTTAATCGACTTGCCAATATTAACATCCAAAAATTTTAAATCTGCCCCCATAATTTGTAAGGGAACTGGAAAATTAGGATTCAACATTTGATCATTCAAACGATGCTGTACCGTTGAACCATCGGGGGCAATCGTACCATAAATATAGAACGTATTAATCTTAATAAAAGCCGGAACGAAAAACGGAAATCCCTGAATGTGATCCCAATGATAGTGAGTAAAAAATAAATGCGCTGTCACAGGCATTTGAGTGAGTAGGGATTGTCCCAGGACTCGTAAACCCGTACCTCCATCAAAAATAAATCGTTCCGAACCCACTCGCATCTCGATACAGGGAGTATTTCCCCCATAGCGAACTGTTTCCGAACCCGGACACGCGATACTCCCTCTGACTCCCCAAAAGTGAACCGTGAATTGGTTTTGTAGATTAGACATAGGTGTTAATTGCTAGTTGGAGTTAGGCGGTTTAGTGGGTAAGGTTAATCATGATTAAGTTTTGGCGGGAAAACTTAATTGAAACCCTCAGAGTTAGGATACATCCGATCTCCAGGGAAGTTTATATTGTGTCAATATCTAGGTGATGCGACAGAATATCATAAACTATCGTTAACACCACTCTAATTTTAGATCAGATTTGAGATCTCACAACACAATACTCAGGTTTGGATGTTCGGAATGGATAAAGTCAGTAAAACCCTTGATCATCTTGAGCTAATTCGGATTAGCCTATCAACCCAGAGTCGCCAACTCCTGCATCAAATTCAAACGGTATTATATTCCAGGGATGCAGCCGTCATTTCTTCCCACCCTGTTCCCACTGTACCCCTGTTTCAATCGACTGGCGTTGCTCAACCCTTGAAGTCGTTACGCCAGCGTCGGTCTGAACGTTTGAAAACTTGGTTATTCCTCCTGACTTTATTCGGAATTTGGGGATGGTGGAATAGCAAACTCCTATTCTCAACCGCTTTGGGGATGGTGGTGATGGCTTGGGTTTATCGCCTGCGGGAACTTCCGATTAACCTCAACGGATGGGACTGGTATCGACGACTGGAAACTTCTCAACGTCAGTTTTTGTTAGCCGTTGGTAGCGGGGTGAGTTCCTGTGCATTCCTGTATATTTCTCTGTCCATTTGGACAAGTGCTGAGAGTCCAGAAATGGCATTGAGTGTGATGGGACAAAATTTAGGAATTTTAGGAATTTTGAGTTTAATTTTATGGCAATGGTATCAACAAAAATCTGATTTAGGTAAATCTCAACTCAACCAATGGTTAGGAGATTTAACTCAAGAGAATTCCCTAAAACGCTTGATAGCTGTACGTCAACTCACCGCAGCCTTTAAAGATTCTCCTCAACGTTCGGGAAATTCACAATTATTATTAGAGGCACAACGTTGGCAACCTTTACCTCCCCTTCAGTCCTTTCCAGGAATTGATCGAACTCATATTGTTGAGTATTTTCAACTCATGTTATATCAAGAAAATGAACCCCTCGTTCGTGAAGCGTTATTAGAAGGGTTACAAGTTTTCGAGGATCACGGGACTTAATTCTTAGGAATTAAGATTTAAAATTCAACATAAAAATGATGTAAAATTAATTGACCATCAAAGGTATCAAAGGTAATTTTTTTGAGATTAAAACCACTTAATTCTAATTGAGCATTGGGGAAATTCTGGCAATCAGAATTAATATGAGGAGAAACGCTCATCCCGGTTTCTGCTACTTTTTTACCCTCGACATCATAAGCAGATAAAACCGTAGCACGAGAACTGGTAATCAGTCCACAGATTTTTTGAACGGGATATTTAAAGTTAATTTCTAAGTGTCCCCCTTTCGGTGCAGCCATAATCACAGTGGTTGTGGGTTTTAAGACAAACGCCGGGTTAGAGGGTTGTAAAGCGATCGCATTATCAAAGGTAATTCCCCAATGTTGAAACTGATTGTCAACGACTTCAAAACAATTTAATTCTTCTAATGCTAACCGAATTTTAGTTGAGATTTTAACTGTAAATTCTGGATCTAAATTCAGTTTTTCCCGTTGAGGATAAACAATGATTTCAGCAGAATTAAATTCAGAATCAACAGGAGTTTTCAACTCTGAAGGTTGAATGAAATCAACAGCCCGAAAATCTTCGTCTACCATAAAATTTTTCATAATTACCCACAACCAATTTATTGATACGACAGGGTTGATTCAACCGTTCTGGTGACAAACTGCTATCTTTTGGGGGAGTACAAGCTGATTCACAGATGGAAATCCTTAAATCAGTTGCCCTCAAAAGATGGGTTTAACCCATGATGGGTATCACCCCTTATTATAAATCAGTTCAGACTGTTTGCAAACACAGTGGTCTTGAATTAACAAGATCCTACAGAGGCTATGAGGGGAAATCAGGAAGAAATGGGGTGTTGAGGTGTTGACGGTTGACGGTTAACCGATAACCGATAACCCAAACTCTTGTCTGTCTCCAGAAAAAAGTTATAAATTTTTGTTAAGTTTGCTGATCCAACCTAAAAAAGTGTAACAATCAATACAGAAATAAAAAAATCGTTTAAAATTTGTCTTTGAGACAGCCTCTTTAAAGCGAAGGTCAGGAGAAACAGATATGAAACTCAACTATCGTGGCGATCACTATGAAGCCTCTTTTTCCCCTGTTGATCAGGTGGAAAGCGAGATCACGGGAAAATATCGAGGTCAAAGCGTACAATTTCGCTATCCTCGCCATATTCCTGTGCCTCAAACCTATTCTCTAAAGTATCGGGATGTTTGCTACAGCAATACAGAACCGAAACAGTCGCTCAACGAAGTCACCCCTTTTACCCCGACCGAAAAGCAACCTGTAGAAAGACAGGGTGCGACACTCCGGCTGACTACTTTTGAGCAAGCCCCAGACGAAAACCTAGCAAAAGTTCACACGGATCATTTATGCCGTTTATTAGAACGGCGACGTCAAGCCGCTGCTGCACGGGGCGATCTGAATCTGTTGCGCTTGCTAGATTTAGAAGCAAAACAAATTGCCTGTTAAGGGAATTCTGATCAGGTCTAGTTTTTAAACTCTAATCACCCACATAGCATCAAAAAACTTAGGAATATTGCTCGCTTGCTCTAAAATTGTTTCTGGACTTGTAGACAGAAAAGAAGCCTTATGTCCGTTCTTCGTAATTTGATGGCTGTGGGAGTGAGTGGAGCAATTACATTAATCAATGTGGGGCCAGGAACGGCTGTTCCTTCCCCCGTTGACTCTCAGGATAATTCGCTCAACTCAAATCCAACTCTACCGCAACAGTTTAAACAAAATCCAACAAAATCTCAGCATCCGGCTCCTACTGAAGTAGAAGCGAGTCTCGAATCGTTATCTCCTCCGGGGGCTCATCCCTCCGAGGAAACTCTTGAATCAGGTGGTTCTGCTCAGGAGCCTTTGCCTTCGTCCATCCTCACCTCAACATTTAAACAAAATCCTACAAAATCTCAACCTTCAGTTTCTACGGCTCCTCGTCGTCTGATCGATAACTTCTTAACAAAACCGGAACCCGTTCCTCAACCGTCTCTGTCATCAGAGTCACGCACCTTAGCTTTTAAACAAAATCCTACAAAAACCTCTCAACATTCTCTCTCGACTCCTACAGAACCCACCGTTGTTAATACAACTCCAGAACAACCTTCTGTGGAGCAACACAGTTCAACGCCAACTTCCGAGGCAACGGCAACAGGAGCCACTCATCCTAACTTACCCCATCCCTTAAAGGACAATTCCTTATCCTCAGAGATTAATCATCCCTTACAGGTTGAAGTGGCATTACCGAATGCCTCTACCCAGGCAACAACCCTAACCTCACCCGTTATAACTTCCGGTAATAGTGGCGGAGACTCTCAACCCGGACTCCTGGCTCAAGTCAGTAGACCCGCCTTGAAGATTCCTGACTTGACACCGCCAACGACTCCCTTTCCGCCTCCCACCCCCAACGGAACCTTACAAACCAATCCTCCCTCTATTCTGCTACCGGGTGCCAATCCGCTTTATAAGCCCACCTTACCCGATCAAGTTAATATTGAGGAAACCGTTCCGGTTACTCTCGAACAAGCGGTTGATTTAGCGATTCGGAATAATCAGAATGTCGGTATTGCCCAACTGCAAGTGGAGCAAAACTTAGCCAGTTTACGCGAAAACCAAGCGGATTTATATCCGAATTTGATCTTTCGTTCTAGTTTTGGTCGGACTGTCTCTGCTCTGCAAGACTTACAAGTCCGAGCGCAAAACCGCGCCCTGCGAGTCCAACGCTTTAATGGTGTCCAAGGTGCTGACCAGCAGGAGTTTCAGACTCGCTACGGCACCTATTCCTTTGATAATTCGCTGCAATTGCAGTACGACTTAGGAATTAATGGATTGAGGGGATCGAGAATTCGGGCTGCTGAAAAACAGTTACGGATTTTTGAATTAAGGTTAGAAACCGCAACAGAAGATGTCCGATTCAATGTCACTCGTGCCTATTACGATTTGCAAGAAGCAGATGCTGCGGTTGAAATTCAAGCGGCTGCTGTGCGAAACTCTCAAAAGAGTTTAGAGGATGCCGAAGCTTTAGAACGGGCTGGAGTCGGAACCCGCTTTGAAGTGTTGCAAGCTCGTGTTACCCTTGCTAACGCCCAACAGGATCTAACGAATTCACTACGCGATCAACGGAGAAGTCGGCGAGAACTAGCTGCGGTTCTCAATATTGATGAAAATACAAATTTATTGGCAGGAGATCCAATTGCTTTGGCAGGTGCTTGGGATTTAACCTTAGAAGACACGATTGTTCAGGCTTATCAAAATCGGGCTGAGTTGGAAGAACAGTTAGCTGAACGCGATCGCGCTCAACAGTTACGCAGAGCAGCACTAGCCGCAACTCGTCCTAATGTCACTCTAGCCGCAAGTTATAACCTTTTAGGACAAATTCACGATAACCCTGATTATACTGCGGTCAGAGGTTGGGCTGATGGTTATGACGCTCAAGTCCAGTTTTCTTGGAATTTCTTTGATGGGGGTGCAGCGAAAGCCCAAGCCAGACAGCGTGAGTTAGATATTGGTATCGCAGACGAGCGCTTTGATCAATTACTCAATCAAATTCGCTTAGAGGTCGAACGGGCTTACTATGACCAGCAAGCTAACTTTGATAATATTCAAACAGCCAGCTTAGGCGTTGAAGAAGCAACGGAAGCCTTACGTTTAGCTCGTTTACGGTTTCAAGCTGGGGTGGGAACTCAGTTAGAAGTGATTAACCAGGAAACGGACTTAACCCGCGCCCAAAACCGACTTCTAAACGCCATCATCGGTTATAACCGGGCTCTGTCCGCCCTGCAACGGGCCGTCAGTAACCTTCCGGGTAATATTCTGTCGGATTATCCTCTGTAGTTAACGGGTAATAATTCACAAGAAACGCTGTGTTAATCAAGCTAGGACATTGCAATTGAAATGGCTAATATCAAATTCGTGAGTGAAAATCAGGAGATCATTGCTGCGGATGGGGCAAACTTAAGAATCAAAGCCCTGGAAAACCGGATCGATTTATATACGTTCACAGGCAAAATGATGAACTGTGGCGGTTATGGTCAATGTGGCACTTGTATTGTGGAAATTGTAGAAGGGATCGATAATCTTCCTCCCCGCACGGAGGCGGAAGAACGTATTCTGAGAAAAAAACCCGATACCTATCGATTAGCCTGTCAAACCCTTGTTAATGGCAATATTACTGTGCAAACAAAACCCAAAAAGGGGAAATAATGTTGACTGTTGACTGTTGAGTGATCAAACTTGGTCTGAACAGGAACAATGAAGCAATTCTATCGACTCTTAGGTTATAAAGGGTCAAATTAGATCTTGAAAAAAAGGATGTTTTTGTATATGTTCAGTTCTAAATTTTCTCGTTCAGGACTGTCCGTTTTCCTGGCTTTGGGTTTAACAACGGCGGTGGCGACACCCCTTTTACAAGCGATTCCAGCGACGGCTCAATCGTTCCCTAATACCTTACAACGGGATAGAATTGTAGCCGGAACTGTGATTCAGGTAGAATACCCAGAAGCCGAAAAAATCGTGATCATGCCAAATGAAACGGTTCCCTTAACGATTACGGTAGCACAGGATGTGGTTACCAGTCAGGGACGGGTCTGGATTCCGGCGGGTGCTGAAATTGTTGGACAATTAAAACCTGCTTCGGGGGGTTCTCAATTTGTCGCTAATGAAGTAATTATTAGTGCAGGGAAACGCTTTCGCTTAGATGCGAATTCTGAAGTTGTGACTCGGACTGAAACCATCCGTAAAGGGGCTTCGGCGCGTTCTATTATCGGGGGTGCAGCCATTGGGGCGGCGGCGGCAGCGGCAATTGGTGCTGTTGTTGGGGATAATGCGATCGCAACGGAAGAAGTATTAGGCGGTGCTGGACTCGGTGCAATTACCGGAGTATTCGTCGGACGTCGTAAAGTGGAGGTTGTGGTTGTTCGTCCGAGTGAAGACCTGAATTTAACTTTACAATCGGATATTGTATTCCGCTAAATCGTAGATTCAATCGCAGAAATAATGAGGATTTCAAACGCTAAAAAATACGGGGTCGCATTTTTCCTGACTTTGGGGTTAATGGTATTAGTCAGTTGTTGGAGTCCTGATGTTACTCAAACGGCTGAGTCTTCTCTGCAAAAAGCTCAGACGATGGCGGAAGGGATGACCCAAAAATTGATAACCCAAACCCCCCAAACGCCACGTTTTGCTCAACCCATTGATTGTCAATTGGGTCAAGATTGCTTTATTTTGTTATATCCTGATCGAGATCCCAGTCCCAATGCCGTTGATTTTGGCTGTGGACGGCAAACCTATGATGATCATAAAGGGACGGATTTTGCCATACCCGATGAACAGGCGATGGCTAGAGGCGTTTCGGTGGTAGCTGCCGCGCCGGGAAAGGTGTTGCGAGTCCGGGATGGGGTAGTTGATAAACGCATTCAAAATGAAGCGGATATTCCAACGGGGTTAATTCGGGCTGGATTTTCTGCTCAACCGCCAACAATGGATGAATTATGGCAGGGTAAATTTAATGAGACTATTCTACCACAAAATAGTCCCGCATTGTTATTTTGGGTACAGGTTTATGGGGTATTAACGGGAGATAAAATGATTTTTAATCTCTATAATCCCCAGGGTCAAAAAGTTGTTAATAATGAAAATTTTGCTAATGAATCCAGCAAAACTTGGATCGGTTATGTGGGTAAGAAAAATAATCCTCAACAACCTTTAACCCCTGGAAATTGGAACGCCGAATATCAATTAATTAGAGGCGATCGCACTTTAGTTAAAACCAAAAAACAACTCCAACTACAATAATTCAGGACTGATATAGCAATCCTAAAATTGATTATAGCTCAATTTAAACAGATTAAGAGTTGTCCTATGGCTTACATCACACAAAAACTTCTAACATTTGAAACATTTCTGGCTGAATATGGTGACAACCCCCGCTATGAACTTGCTGACACAGAATTAATTGACATGGAACCCACAGGCTCTCACGAAACCGTTAGTGGCAAGCTGGCAACTCAACTCGGCATCGCTATTATGGCAGAAAAACTTCCTTGGTTCATTCCCCGCACTTGTTTAATTCGTCCTTTTGTCGATGCTGTAACTGCCCGTCGTCCTGATATTATAGTGTTAGATGAAACAGCCCTCGCGAGTGAACCTTTATGGGAAAAAGAACCCGTTATTACCCTAGGACGCTCAATTAAATTGGTAGTAGAAGTTGTTAGTACAAACTGGGAAACAGATTACGCCCGAAAAGTTGAAGAATATGCTCTTCTAGGGATTCCTGAGTATTGGATTGTTGATTATCGGGGTTTAGGTGGCGTAGCGTTTATTGGTAAACCCAAACAACCAACTGTCACCGTTTGTCAACTGATGAATGAAGATTACATCCAGCAACCATTTCGCCTCGGTCAACTCATTATTTCTCCTCTGCTTAAAAACTTGCAACTTCGCCTTGATGATGTTCTTCCGCGTTAACCTATAGCAATCCTAAAATAGTAAAATAGATTGTAATATTTGCACTGATTCAGGATTTCTATATCACCCTTTACCAATCAGGACGATCAACAGTATTTTCCTCGTCCCAATCCTCTATATAACGCTTTAATAGCGGTTCAGGATTCACTTCTATCAGAAGTTCTTCCTCTTCTTCTTCAGGCTTTAAATTTAGGGGTTCAATAATTTTAGCAAAGGCATCTTGAACAAATTGTTTCACAAATTCATCCCGACGAGTTAACTGAAACTGTCGTTGGACAACTTCCGTCATTCCTCCATCTCCCCAATCTTGATCATGGCGGAAATATTCAATAAAACTTTTCCCTGCAATCCGCGTTAAATAGGCAGCACTTACCGCTTGAATCGCACGTCCGACTACCAAGGTGGCAATATTTAATTGTAACGCTGTTGAGACTAACTGAATCACCCCTTTAACTACTCCTAAACTCCCTAAAGTTTTGGCTAAGGATAATGCTAATTCTCGACCTCGATCTGCATTTAATTCACAGCCATATATTTTACCAATTTCGATTACCATTTGGGTATTAACTGCCGCCGTTGCAATTAAATCAATCACAGGTAATGGTGTAACAGCAATGACTCCCGCACCAATCCATTGAAACCGTTCCACAATTTTTTCCGCTTCTCGTTTTCTTTGGGTATCAATTAATCGTCGTGCTTCCTCTCCTAAACGTTGGGATTGTAGTAAAATATTATCAGCAATTAATTCTTCTCCTTCGGCTCTTAAAATTGTTGCCATTCGTCGAATTAAAGGCATAATATCCGGTTCTGGTTGTAGAATTTCTCCTGTTTCTAATCGAATTGATTGCGGATTTGCAGCTATAGAAATCACATCACTGGGATCTAAAAAAGTTTTTACTCGATCTCGAAGTTTGGCTAAAATAATTGTTTGATCGGCTTCTGTATATAAATCCGTTTTATTTAAAATAATCAGCGATCGCTTGCCAATTTCCACTAAAGCTTGTAAGGAATAATATTCAGATTGTCTTAAATCATTATCCACAACAAATATTAATAAATTGGCATCCGTTGCTAAAGAACGTGCTAATGTTCCCCGTTCAGAACCCCCCATCCCCGCTTCTAAAATTCCAGGGGTATCTGTAATTAAAATTTCTCGTTCAATTCCCTGTAATTGTAAATGATAAGTTTCCCCTATTTCTGTCGTTCCCATTGGTGCATTGACTTTTCCTACCATTCGACCCATTAAAGCATTAACTAAAGAGGTTTTTCCCGCCGAACCTGTTCCAAATATAACCACTTGAATATTGCCTTTGGCTAATTCAGAAGCGATATCTTGAGAACGACTTAATAACGCTTTTTTAGCCACTTCATCTTGAATTTGAGTAACTTGTTGTTTTAAAGATTTGATCGATTCTTCAGCCGCTTCTGTTTTGTTGATGGGGATTTTTAAAGGTCGCCGTTTTTGACGAGATTTTCCTGATTTTTGGAAGAATCGAGTATAATAAAAAAATGCAAAAATGGCTAATCCTAATAATATAATTAATAATAAAAGCAGCAAATTTGCTAAAATAGGATTAGCTGACCAAATCACCTGAGTATAGAGAGCCGATAGGGAACTAATCAGCCAAATCATTAACCCTAGAATTAGGCAAATCCCAAAAATTAACAGTAAATAGCGGGAGATAGGCATAATGCGATCGCTCCAACCTCAAATGAGCCAATTTTATTTATCTATTTCTATAGTAACTAACCCAGGAGATAAATTCATCCCTCCTAAGTCCGTCTACCTTCTCAAACTCTCATATTAACCTACAGTTTGCAAGTATCAACCCGTGCAAAAAATAAAGTTCTAGCTTTGATTTCTTGAGAAGACAAGGGGAGATTGTTCGGAGAAATAAGCTGATAATTAGATGCTGGCTCTACAGTCATTCTATTCCATTTAGTTACTTATTTTTGTTTAAATCCCACTAGAAGTGTAAAGATTATGTAAAGATTACTCAGATGTCAGTATTTCTACGGAAACCTTTATACAATTAAAAAAATCAAAAAATTTAGGGACTTTTGATTGTGAGTTTAAATGTAATGAATAAAAGTTTACTCGCAGCAGGGATTAGCCTCCTAATTCCTTTGATTACGCCTCTATCGTCCAAAGCTCAGTTGCTTCCTCCCGATGTACTTGTAAATGGAGCATCTCAATCTGAGTTGTCAGCAAGTTGGTGGCAGTGGGGTTTATCCTATCCTGATGGACAAAATCCCATTCAAGACGAAACTGGTGCTTATTCCCATCTCGGCGATCAAGGATCTGTATTTTTCTTAGCTGGTTCCTTTGGCAACTCTGTAATCAGATCTGTAACGGTTTCTTCAAATCAGACACTATTTTTCCCACTGATCAACACCCTATCTATAATTACGAAGAATGATGAAACCGAAACAGGAATCCGACAAGATGCGTCCGACAGTATAGGTATTGTCAATAAACTATTCCTCAAACTGAATGGAAATGACTTACCCTTGCCATCTTCAACTAATAGTTTAGAAGATTATCGTCAATTTTCTCCACTGTTCGACTTAACAATTCCAGACAATAGCATACTTAGAGCCTTTCTTGTCGGAGGAACCTACTCATCAGTTTCAGATGGTTTTTGGGCGGCATTACAACCATTAAAAACTGGCAATTACATATTAAATTTTGGAGGAGAAACAGTAGGAACAGGCCCTTATGATGGTTTGCCATTCAATCAGGATATTACCTATAACATTACGGTAAAACCCGTGCCTGAACCTGCATTAATTTCAGGACTAATCACACTTGGTTTATTAGGAGCAACTTCTTTAAAACGCAAAAAATCATAAATATCACCCGAAATAACTAAACTGTTTGAAAAATATCTACAGTTTAGTTATTTCCAAGATTTTTCTAATAGCTGGACTTAAACAAAAATCAGGAACTAAGTAGGTAGGCTCGATTGAATACATTCAATAAATTCAAACCCATCACAATGGGGATGATTTTCACCTGTTGTGCAAATCTGTCCACCATTGATGGTTTTTGTTACTGGGCGAGCAGCATTGGTTTTTTTGTAGTCTGTAACTCCGTCGTAGCCTTTTAATCTGCAAAATGCTCGTGCGGCAGGCGCACCACAATTTTCAGCCCAAGTTAAGCACCAATCTAAATGATATCCACCATCAATACGGGGATTAGTAAAGGTTTTTGTTACAGCAAGTGCGGGAGTTGTTAATCCAAGGGTTGCAATAAAGATAGTGATTTTAAAAGCTTTCATTGTATTTACTCCTCTAAATTAAGTAGGTAGGCTCGTAGGCTCTATAAAACCTCACTATGTAGACGATTGTAAACCGTCTCGACACTCTCTCGTAGTAAGCCCTTCAGGGCTTTCTTAAAGAGGATGAAATAGAGGGCTAAAGCCCTCACTACGAGGCTTGGAGAATTTGATCAATAGTTGATACTTGTTGATCGTAGTCTTCTTGCGTTAACACAGGAACCATATTTTCTAATGAAATTTGTTCCTGTAGTTCAATCCAAGAACGACAGCCTCCATAACTAGAATGATAACGAATATTATAAACTTTCTCAAGTTTATAGGTTCTGAGTAATAAAATATATAGGGGTTGTTGGGGTTTGAATTGAAGGCGATCGCGCACGAAAATTTCATTCCAAATATGAAAGTTTGTTAAAGAATTGATTAAAGATTCCTCTTGAGAATTATTCCATGATAAAATATCAGTAATTTCAGCAAAACTACTAATTTTAACGGTTTCAGGATGCCAACCGGAAGGTACAGGTTGGACAAGATTAGCATATTCAGGTTTTAATAAAGTCGGTTGTTGATGTTCAAAGGTAGGATAGAGAAGAATTTTGTCATGATCCACCTGAAATTTTCCGCCTTGTTCTCGAATTCCTCCTTTTCTCAATAGTATAATGGTTTCACCCTGTTCTAACGCTTGAATAGCAATATTCCATTCTTTCAAAGCATAATTTGTTAAATTTTCCATAGGTTGATTTTAGGTTTCAATTGTCTCTAATTTTAGATATAATAATAACCTACAACTGAGGAACTTAACATGGAAAAACGAATTCTAGGCCAATCTGATATTTTGATTACTCCCATTTTAATCGGAACTTGGCAAGCGGGAAAACGGATGTGGGTGGGAATTGAAGATGCAGAAACTATTAAAGCCATTCGTGCCGCCTTTGATGCGGGTATTACCACCGTTGATACCGCAGAAATTTATGGCGAAGGACACTCAGAACAAATTGTAGCTCAAGCCTTATCTGATGTCCGAGATCAAGTTGTTTATGCCAGTAAAGTGTTTGCAAATCATTTAAAATATGATCAAGTGATTGCAGCTTGTGAACGGTCTTTGAAAAATCTGAATACCGATTATATTGATTTATATCAAATTCATTGGCCGTCTGGATTTATGAATTCAGAAATTGTTCCCATTGCAGAAACAATGAAGGCTTTAAACGACTTAAAAGAACAAGGCAAAATTCGAGCAATTGGGGTTTCTAATTTTTCTCGTTCTCAATTAGAAGAAGCTGCACAATATGGAAGAATAGAAAGTTTACAACCACCCTATTCTTTATTTTGGCGAAAAGTTGAACAAGATGCTATGCCCTATTGCATTGAACAGAATATTTCTATTTTAGCCTATTCTCCTTTAGCTCAAGGATTACTAACCGGGAAATTTGACAAAAATCATCAATTTGCGGAAGGAGATCATCGCTCTAAAAATAAATTATTTGCTAATAAAGATCATTATCAACGAGTGCAAAACGCCTTAGAAAAATTACGACCCATTGCAGAACGTTATCAATGTAGTTTAGGACAATTAGCGATCGCTTGGTTAATTGCTCAACCCCAAACTAACGCTATTGTTGGTTTTAGAAATGTTCAACAAGCCCAACAAAATACTCAGGCTGCTGATATTAATCTTACCTCGGAAGATTTAGCAGAAATTGACAAAATTGGGCGCAGTGTTACTGATCATTTAGATGATAGTCCCGTGATGTGGGATTTTTAGAAGGTAAGATGGATTAAACTTGTCCTCATTTTTTCCCTTGAGTAATGCTATAGCAATCCTAAATGATTTGTGAAAAAATCCTGTAGGGGTTTGGTCTCCAAACCCAGGTGCAAATAGGGTTTGGAGGGACATCACCCCTGCAATAAAATATTACAACCTATTTAGGATTGCTATATTTATTTCTAAAAATTTTTAGAATCGTCCGTTTCATCCAGAATTCGGACGATTTTTTTGATGATTCAATAAGTTCTATCGCCATCCTAAATGGGTTGTTATAATTAGAAACAGTTTTGTAAGGTTTGGGATTTTTGAAAGAACCACAAAGGTACTAAGATACTAAGGACAAGAGAAGGATGATTAAGGGGGTATTCAAGATTGATGACGAAGAATAAAAATGTTATGCTCCTTTCCCTTGGTGTTGTAGGAACGCTATTGATTTTAATATTACCTTTACAACAAATCTGGAGCGTTAAACTCAGTTTTTTAGAAGCCGTTGCTGTTGTAACTTCAGCCTGGAGTGTGGGATTATTAGCCCGAAATAATCCTTTAGGGTGGTGGATTGGATTAATAGGAGTTATCACTTATGCTATTGTATTTTATCAAGTTAAACTCTATGCAGATGTGGGGATTCAAATCTTTTATTTTATTACCAGTATTCAAGGAATCTTAATCTGGTTAAAAGGAGGAGAACATCAAATGGAAAAACCCATTAGTCATCTGTCCAAATCACAGTTTATTGTCAGTGCGATCGCTTTTATTCCGAGTGTTTTGGGATTACGAACCCTGTTAATTGCGATTCGAGGGGCGGCTCCGTTTTGGGATGCGTTAACAACGGTTGGAAGTGCGATCGCTCAACTTTATTTAATGGAACGCTATGTGGAAAGTTGGTATTTATGGATTGCGGTTGATGTGATTTATATTCCTTTATATGCTTCACGAGGATTGTATCTAACCAGTGGATTATATGCTGTATTTTTAGGGATAGCAATTTCAGGATTACGTCATTTTCAATGGCTCTATAAACAACAACTTAAACAGCAAGTTTAACCTGTATTATTCGGCTTAAAATTATCATGACTCTTGGGATCACTGTTGGTAAATTTTATCCATTTCATCTCGGACATAACTATTTAATTCAGACTGCTAAAACCCAAGTTGATCATCTGGTTGTTTTAGTTGGTTATAAACCCAATGAAACGGTTTCAGGAGCAATTAGAGCAAATTGGATTAGGAAAATGCACCCCGATATTGAGGTAATTAAAGTATTAGATGATTTGCCCGAAGCTCCTGAACCTTGGGCGTTAAAAGCGTTAGAACTATTAGAAGATCGTCAGCCAGATTTTGCTTTTACTTCAGAACTTTATGGTGAACCTTGGGCAAAAGCAATGGGGGCAATTCCTGTTACCATTGATTTAAACCGTCAACAATTCCCGATTTCAGGAACCCAATTGCGGGAAGATTTAGCCAGCCATTGGTCAATGTTAACTCCCCCTGCAAAAGCCTATTTTTCTCAACGCATTTGTGTGTTAGGAGTAGAATCAAGTGGAACCACAACCCTTGCTCAAGCTTTAGCTGAATATTATCAGACTGTTTGGGTTCCTGAATATGGCCGTAACTATTGGGAAGGGCGGCAATATATACCCCATTCTGAACAATGGCAAAGTCATGAATTTTTACACATTGCTCAAACTCAAATAACCCTCGAAAATGCCCTAGCATTGCAAGCAAATCAAAGGATAATTTGTGATACTGATCCCTTAGCAACCCATATTTGGCATCGACGATATTTAGGGTTTTATTACCCGGAATTAGAAACAATAGCACAGCAACGAAATTATGCGTTATATTTAATAACAGAACCGGATTTTGAGTTTGTTCAAGATGGAACGAGAGAAAGTGAGCATTTGCGAATGGAAATGCACCAATGGTTTATGGAACAATTAACAAAAATGGGTAAATCTTGGGTGAGTGTTACGGGTTCTCCTGAGAAACGTTTAGCGGATGCGATCGCTATTATTAATACATTACCAAACTTCCCTATATTAAAGTTATAAGGATTGATATCGCAATTCTAAATCTTCTGTCAAAAAATCCTGTAGGGGTTTGGAAACCAAACCCACCCCCTACGATCAAATATTATTTATCCTTCCAACTCGATAATGGAGGAGTTTCTATTAATGCTTGACTTAAACTTTCATGTAAATAACCATTAGTTGCTAAAATTCGACCGGAACTAATTTGAAACGGACTGGTATCATAAGCTGTTACTTTCCCTCCGGCTTCTTCTACTAATACAATTCCTGCCGCCATATCCCAAGGAGATAAACCCCGTTCCCAATAGCCATCTAAACGTCCACAGGCGATATGAGCTAAATCAATTGAGGCGGCACCACTGCGACGAACTCCTTGAGTTAAATGGGTTAAATAGGCAAATTCCGCATAATTATTATCAGCCGTTTCTCGGCGGTCATAAGCAAAGCCTGTGACTAATAAACTTTTATTTAAACTATCGGTTTTCGATACACTAATTAAACGATTATTACAGGTTGCTCCTAATCCTTTGGCGGCTTGAAATAATTCATCATGAAAGGGATCATAAATCACTCCCACTTGAGGAATTCCATTAATTAATAACCCGATAGAAGCCGAAAAAAACGGATATTTATGAGCAAAATTAGTGGTTCCATCTAACGGATCAATTGCCCAAAGATAGGGGCTGTTTATATCTCCTAATTCCCCAGATTCTTCTGTTAAAATTCCATGTTCAGGGACATGACGTTCTAATACGGCTAAAATCGCAGCTTCCGAAGCTTTATCCGCTTCCGTGACTAAATCTCCAGACCGTCCTTTTTCTTGAATATCTTTTAAATTCCCCAAATAGTATTTTAAAACAGCACCTCCCGCCTGAGCAGCTAAAGTGGCAATATCTAAAAAAAACTGTAATTCGTTTTTAGTCATATTATTGGGTTTCGGGTTTCGGGTTTCGGGTGTAAGTCAACAGTCAACTAAGGAATAGTAGGATTACTCTGAAGTTGTTGATTTCTAAATTCTGTTGGCGTTAAACGCATAGGTTTTTCTGGGTTCCAAATCCCATATCCCATGAGTCGCGCATATTCTTGAGCATAGTTAAGCCGTTGACTATATTGAGTCTTAAAATTAGAAGTCACAGGTCGATAAATAGAGGGGGTTTCTGCTAAAACATATCCCTCTTTAACTAACTGTTCATTAATTAGAATTCCGTCCAGCCAGATATAGGCAGAGATGCGACCATAGCGATCTTTTTCGCTTAAATTTCCTTCTAATAAGATTTTTTTACCTTCACAAAGTTGCTTTAAGTATTGTTTGGCTTTTATCCCCCAAGGGTCTTGTTTGAGGTCGGGGGCGATAATTCCTGCTAACCGAACTTGTTGTAATACCGGAATTTTACCCGTTTTATCGAGAATTTCCAGGGTTTGACCACTAATTACCCGTTCAACTTTAGTAAAAATGCCTTTGGGAAGGTCAGGTTGAGAACAACTGGTTAATAGCAGCAAGATTCCCAACAAGATCCCACGATACCATTTTGCTTTAAAACTAAAATCGAGTTGATTAGTCTTCGTCCAAGGGTAATCCAGTTTTAATTTTGCCTTGACCAAAGTAGCGTCCGAACTGAAGTTCATACACTTCATCCTCGTCTTGGGTTTCCACAACTAAATCTGAACGGGGATAACTCACACATAGCAACGCATAGCCCTGTTTTTGTAAGTCTGGCGAGAGTCCCATCGCTTCTGACTGGTACAACTCTCCAGAAACCACCCGCACCGCACAGGCTGTACAAGCGCCATTGCGACAGGAGAAGGGCAAATCTACCCCCTGATTTTCGGCACAATGGAGGATATACCGATCTTCAGGAACGTTGACGTAATAACGTTCACCCGTCTGACGATAATGAATTTCTATCCGATGGGAACGGGACATAAAAAAAATTTTGTGAGATGGTGTTGACTTTCCAAAACTTATGATAATATATATTTTCGTGGGTAAAAATGAAATATTCCACCTGGAGAGGTGGCCGAGCGGTTGAAGGCGCGACACTGGAAATGTCGTTTAGGGGTGACTTTAACGAGGGTTCGAATCCCTCCCTCTCCGTTTCCGTAAGGATTTCCTGATTTTCGATGGTTGAGAAAATCCTACCAGGTTATCTATCTATGACAAACTCAGACAGTCAAATCGCCCGTACCTATTTACAGGAAGATATACAAGAAATTCTCTATATTGCGATTTGTCGTAAACAAGATAACGAGGAAATGACTCGTCAAGAATTGTTAGACATCGCCACAGAGTTAGGAATTTCTTCCCAGGATTTAGAACTTGCTGAACAGCAATGGCGGATACAAAAACAAGAAGCGGATGAAAAGTTAGTCTTCAATGCCTATCGCCAGAATCGACTTAAACAAAATTTAGTTCAGTTTGGTATTGTTAATTCTTTCTTGATTGTAATTAACCTCGTGGTTTGGCATAGCATAGGATTTGCAGCCTTTATCTTTTTAACTTGGGGATTATTTTTAAGTCTCAAAACTTGGAAAACTTACCAAATGGAAGGAGAGGATTATGAAACCGCTTTCAAAGCATGGCGCTTGAAAAAAACCGTAGGTAAATCGATTAATGCTTTTGCCGATAAAGTATTAAAAGGATTACAGTCTTAACCCATAAAGACAATCAGGCAAAGCGGATACAAACTCATGTAGAAATAGATAACTTTACTCTATTTACATGAGTTTTTTGTAAAAATACTTAAGTATTTATTACATTGAAAAAACATTACATTATTTAAACAAATGTAAACCCGGCGCTGAGTGCAAATAAATGTTGCAAACCTACACAGTTTGTCATTTTCCATCTATAATAATAAGTATAGAAGCCCGAATGGTTAGTTTGAGGGGATGCTGTATGAATATTTTAAAATCTGTTAAGAATATGATGGCTTATCTAACGGAAGCCGCCGGGCGGATGTTTGTCATCAGTGATGATACTTACCCGTCAGTCGGCACTCAACCCTTTGAAGGAACTCCTAACAAAGATCCTCGTCAGAAACACTAAAGTTGACACTCTCCAGCCTGAAGGCGTGGGGATTCTGGGTTCAACGAAACCACTTAATCAAAGTACCTTGTTTTGCCGTTAGGCATACTAGGTTTTTATACAGGTTGTTTACCTTTTCCTGTTATCGTAAATGGTAGCACAATCGGATTTGAACTGACAACCTAATATAAAGCCGTCGTAGAAGGTTACTGAGCTTGTCGAAGTAACGACGGGGTTTTAAACCCATTTTTCTGATAAAAACTATTGAATGTGTGATCTTTCATTGTTCTTTCTCTGTTTCAGGATTAACAGAAATCCCTCATTGTCGGTGATGGGGGATTTCTAATTTTGGGGGTGACAATAAAATATTATATAAATTCAGAAAAATTGATTGAGAAAAAAAGCCAGTGACGCACTACTTAAAGGAACAGTGAGATTATCAATGCCATATTTTGAAAAGGTTTCTAACCCCGTCGCCACAATTGCTACAGCTATTGAAATACTCCAAATAAGTTCATTATTTCCCTGAACTACTAATAAAATAGCACTGCAAATAATAAAACTAACGAATAGCATCGTTAAAGAACCTTCCCAACTTTTTTGACTCCCTAAAACACGATATTTGTGTTGACCCCATTGTTGACCAATAACGGCGGCTAAACCATCTCCCCAGGTCATAACTAAAATACCCAAAGCGGCATATTGAGGTTGTTGAATTGTCCAAAACCAACCGATTAAAATCCCAATACTCACCGCATAGAAAAATGTTCCTAAACTTTTACGTCCCACACTATTAATACTAGGAAGAATCGGAGTTTGATAGGAAATAATCGCAATGATTCCTGAAATTACACTCGCGGTAATTCCCACCCACGCCGGAATATTCAGCCACCAGGCTAATAAAATTACATTTCCAGTGCCAATATGAACAATTTTGCGGGAGACTTCAGTATTAACAGAAAAAATTCGGTTGAGTCCTTCTGCGACGACAAGAATTAAACCTAACCAACCTGCAACTAAAGTGATTTGGAATCCTAAATTGGGGATTTCAGTCAAACTAGGCATTTAATTAATGGGATGTAAATTAACCTAAATGATCAGTATACGCTGATTATTGCATTTTAAGACATTCAGGAATATCCTATTCTATACAGCTTATTGCATTAACTGACTTTAACTTATATATTGATACTAATTTGCTCCATCCTCCTGGATTTTAGCTTTAACTCCCATTCACTGGTCACTATGTCACGCAAAAGAACCTTTTTTGAATCCCTAACTCATTGGTTTAGCGACGAAAATTTTTTAAGGCTATTAGAAGAAATTCAAGTAGCGATCGCTAAAACCTTATCAATTGCTATGGTAATCATTATCGTAGTTTGTTGTGGTCAACTGATTTTATATTTAACCCAAAAATTATTAACAGATTCCACTCTCATATTTAAAACTTCTTTATTTGAAATCTTTGGATTATTCTTAAATATTTTGATTGCCTTAGAGATTTTAGAAAATATCTCATCTTACTTGAAAAAGCACGTTATCCAAGTTGAGTTAGTGATTGTTACCTCCTTAATTGCAGTCGGACGAAAAATCATTATTTTTGATATGGATAAAGAAACGGGAGGGGATTTAATCGGACTCGCTGTTGCCGTTTTAGCCTTATCGATCAGTTATTTAATTGTGCGGCTGAATAAAAACAAGTAAGGGTTTCAATTATTCCTCAACTTTTTTAGGGTGCGGTGCTTTTAGAGTCGTGTACCCTAACTATTGCTTTCTAAGGACAAAAGGGAATTCAACTCAGTAATAATGTAGTAAATTATACAAACCCAAATTGTTAACAGGATGTGACAAACAGAAAGACCCAGGACGGGAATGAGTTTAGATAAGAAAATTGTATGATCAAAGATTGTTAATCTAGGCTACACTAACAACTAACCAAAAACCATTGATTAGACCTTTCTAAAGCTTAATTTTATGGAAACCGCATTTAACCAATTTTGGGATCTCGTTTCAGGGGCATTCACCCTTAACCCAGATGTTTTTCAACAAATTAATACCCTGCCCGATGGTTTAATCGTTGCACTGATCATTGTTCTCATGGCGGGTTTATCACAAGCAATTGGACAATGTATTGTTTTATTCGTGAATAAAGTTAAACCCTTTCGATTTATTCTCAGCTTAGGAATTTCTGCGATTGTCTTTACTTTAAGTTTTGGATTGTGGGCAACGAGTATTTGGATTACCAGTGTTGTATTTTTTCAAATTCCTGTCAGTTTTATCTTCATTCTTAAAACATTAGGACTCAGTTATGCTCCTCAACTGTTAGGGTTTTTAATCGCCTTACCTTATCTGGGAACCCCTGTCGGAGTATTACTTTCCATTTGGAGTTTACTGGCTCAATTTATCGGACTAGAAACGATTTCTGCCTATGAAGATTGGTCAGCATTTACTTGCGCTTTAATCGGTTGGGTTGTCTTACAAATTCTACAACGAACCATTGGTCGTCCGATTTTAGCCTTTAGTCGGTGGTTATCCAATTGGGCTGCTGGAACTTCATTAATTACTGACCCGAAACAATTAGAACAACTGGTAATGTATGGGAATGATCCTCAAATCATTACCGTTGGCAAAGAAATCTGGTTAGAAGCCGAACAAAACGAAGAAAATCCTCAGCCAAAAAGTCCCTATTTCCTGAAGTTTATAGCTATAGCAGTGTTAGGATTATTATTGGTTTTAATCTTAGCTCCGATTGATAAAAATCCGTTTTTAATTGGCTTGGGATTACTCGATAAAACTTTTTACTTAGCTTTAAAATTGCTGCGATATAGTTTTATTGCTCTTTTGATTGCTATTATTTTGACCCCACTAGAATCCTTAAGTTGGTGGGCGGGATGGTATGGGGTTCAACCCTTAGAAAATCCGGGAACATTAGTACAAAATGCTTCCCCAAATAGTCCGGTGAATCACTATGTTATGTACTTGGATGGCATCAATCAAGGCTCTTATGAATATTTACCAGAAGTTGAACGTTTTTTAGATAGTTTAGCGGTGGCTACTCCCGATAATATTGCGATTGTTAAAGGGATTATGCCCTATTCTGTTACTAATAAACCCTTAACTCAAAATCGGCCGTTGTCCTTTTTGTGGAGCATTGTGGACTCATTGGTGGTTAAAAATCCCGCCAATCCCATTGGGTTTGTGATTAATGCCCGAAACGTCGTTTCTGTAGCGGTTTCGGCTGATCCTCGTTACGGCCCGCTTCAAAATCAAGGCTTGGCGCAAGTTCTCTACAACAGTCTAATCAGCTATGGTTATCCCTTGGGAAGTCAAGTTCCGGTGACATTAATTGGCTATAGTGGCGGTGGCCAAATGTCGATGGGGGCAGTGACTTTTCTCAAACGCACGATTAAAGCTCCCATTAATGTGATTTCTATTGCAGGTGTCATCAGTGGAAATACGGGGGCAATGGTCACTGAACATCTGTATCATCTCGTCGGGGAGAAAGATAGCGTTGAAAAAGTGGGGGCGATTATGTTCCCTGGACGCTGGCCAATTTCTTTGTTATCGAATTGGAATTGTGCCAAACGGCGGGGCAAAATTAGTTTTATTTCTTTAGGGCCAGTGGGACACAATACTATGAGTGGCCCAATGGGAGATCATCGACTTCCTAATGGTAAAACCTATCTGGAACAAACTGTTAATATTGTGACGGGAATTTTATTAGAAAATTGGGAAATTACCGGGTTAGCTCCTGAGATGTTTAAAAAACCCAGTAACTATGAAATCTACAAACAAGCTGCTTTTAATCAAATCGATTATTATCCCGTTCAACAAACCCTTGATCCTCAACTTTATCAACCCGTAGGAACGTGGATTGGGCGATTAATTTTACCCCAAAAATCAGAACGCCCACAGGTGAAAGGGGTCTTATTTGAAATCTATCATGCCGATAAAAACCATCAACATCGCATCGGACAAATTGTAAACTTGAGATGGGATTTACAAGTTCCAAATGTGAAGACAAGAGTTCAATTAGTTACCCAGGATTTGAACTTTATTGATCAGGTAAAAGTGAGTGAATCCCAAGGGAATATTCACCCGGAACGAATCAAGGGATGGTCACAGGTTGACCCCTTAGAATCCATCGCCGCAGCCAGACCCCAGGATGATCTGATTGTCTTATTAAAAGAACCTGTAGTTTTTGAAGATACGGGGTCAGAACGTCCCAGTCTGTATATTCAGGATGATCCGGTTGAAATTACAGGTCGATTTTATGGGGTAGTTACGTTTATTCAAAATTTAGGCAATGATGTCTTTTTAGTCCGTCATTATAATACCCAATCCCAACAATTTGATGGCACAGAAGAAAATGTCTATTTGCCCTCTATTGTCCCCAACCGAGATGGGGTTTTATCTTCAGTAAATCAAGATTTAGAACACTCTCCGGTTAATCCTTCAGGATGGTATATTTTTGGGCAAAAAAATATAGATGGTCAGTTTGTAGTGCAAGCGATCGCACCCTATCGTTTATTTTCTCTAACGCCAGATTTGGTGATTTCAGGAAAACAAACAACCTTAGATTATATTAATAAAGAATACTGGAAAAATCAAGTTACTCCCAAAGGGCAAATTAAGACGATTTTACTCAATCCAAATCAGGAGGATGCAGCTAATTCTATTTCGGCAGAATCCCTTTGGAAAGAAGGCGATCGGGCTTTATTAATGCACGTTTATGGCGGCATCGGTGGGCCGAATGGCGATCATACTCCCTTTGGGATTTACTTCGGACATTTTGCCTATGGACTGGCTACAGTGGTGCGCGATCGCATTACCAAAGACCTGCGATTTAACATCGAATATCGTCAAATTTATACCCATAATTGTGATGGAATTATCTCAGGAAGTTTAGACTGGACTCGCTACAGTGGCGATCGTCAATTTGGATGGTTAGGATGTCGTCCTTTTACCGATATTCTGATTAAATTTGATCCCCTAACGAAAGATTATGATTTTGATGGGTTCAAATTTTCTCCCTTGGATTTTGTGATTAATGAACTCGATGTGATGACGGCGCGATATCGCATTGGAGATGGAACCGGAACTACCTTTGTGAGTGCAATTAATTCCTGTTCTCAAGATTCTAGTCAAGCCTTGTATTTATCCCTCAGACGGATGTTAGCTCAATTTCAATTAAATCCTTTATTAATGAAATGGTTGCGAGAACATCCAGACCATGAACAAACCCAAAGATTCATTCAACTTAATACCTTAGTTACCAGTTTAGAACATATCTTAACCCCCACGGGAAAAGCCAGAAAAGATTGGCGATACGGTTCCCCAACATTAGGCCGTTTTCCTGAAGAAACCCCCTTAAAAACCTTGTCTCAATTAGCGGAAAGTTGGCGATCTTTATTACCCCGATTAATTAACGATCAAATGGCGATGATCTTTCTACAATTAGGAGCTAATTTATGGATTCTTCGTACCAATCAAGTCGGCGGTAACGATCCCCTGATTCAACCTATGATTCCAACAGATTTTTGGTTTGGGATTCCCAAAATAAAACCCTTTAAATATGATTAATTTATTCATCGATTTTTAGACTTTCCTAAACTGTTATAAATCCCCCAAAGATCCAAAGGTTGCTAAAACAATTCTCTTTCCAGAGCCGTTTGAAGTTTGATTTTTTAATCTACTGTCCATGGGATTGAATTTACAAATACTGGATTCCAGATGATTAAATGTATCATGAGCTACTTTTAATTTATAATGTGAGGAATCTTTAATAAAACTGTCTTTAATTCAGATGATGATTAGTTTAGATCAAGTTTTACCCCAGTTTCAAAGCCTTTATCCTCAAATTGAATTAAAATCACCTCTGGCGACCGAGGGGTTATCGATTTTAACTCAACCCTTATTGATTATTGTGGGTTTAACGGGGGTGGGAAAAACAACAATTCTCAATGCTTTAAAGAAAACGGGATTTCAATTTACGTTACTCCCTAACCGTCGTCATATCACTGATGATGTGATTATTCCTACGGTTACTCAACGTCAGGGGACAAAAACCTTATGTCGAATTGAACGTCTGAATTATACTCGCCAATTTCGTCAACGTTTTTCAGGAGGAATGGCCTATGCCTTATCCTTATTAAAGGTTCATTCTTCTGTAACTTTTCCTTTAATTTTTGATGGGTTACGGGGAGAAAATGAAGTGACTTATGCAGCCAAAACCTTTAAAAATGCTCAATTTATTCTATTAGATGCACCAGATTCCCTGCGGTTAGAACGGTTGTTAATTCGTCAAGATGTGTTTGATCAAATTAATACCTCTGCTTTGACCGAAAACAAATTAGATACTCAGGCGATTAATCCTTTTGCTGCATTCGGTTTACCGGAAGCTGCTGATCTTTTTAGTACGGATGAACAACAAAAAATCTTAGCACAATTGCATCAGGGATTATTCTCGGTTACGGATTTACAAAATAAGCTCAAAATTGTCCTGGAAGAACGCCAGAATTATCATCCCCTAACTACCAAAATCGCGTTACAAACTCTAGCACCAGAACGCACTTTAATCATGGATACCACAACTCAAACCCCCGAACAAATCGCGCAGAATATTATTTTTCAACTGAAACCCTAGAAGCGAACCCAGGAACTGAGTTCGCTTCTATTCTTAAATGGAGCTAAGCGGGCTCGAACCGCTGACCCCCGCAATGCCATTGCGGTGCTCTACCAACTGAGCTATAACCCCTTGCAGTATTCCAATATAGTCGTTTAACTTGTGCTTTGTCAAGGGTTTAGGAAAAAAATTTTCGGAGTGTCGGAGAACGGTGTCCGTCACTCCGAATCCTTGCTAAAAGTAAGTATAAGTATAAGCGTGTTGAGACATTTGGGCGATGTGGCCAATGCAAGATCCCATCAGGAAGTACACTAATCCCATAGCGGCGGCGGACAACGCCACCAAAATTCCGGCCAGCATGAAGGAAAATTCTTTGCACTCGACCGCTTGTTTCATCAGGTGTAATGACCAAGCAACGAGGGCGACATCGATTATTAGAATAGGAATCAGCATAAGTTACGTTTCGTAACATTTCCTATATTCTAACAGGTGTTCTGAGCAGAATGCGAGTACAACGGATTCCGTAGCGGCACAGATCACCTATCTCTGTAATTCTACGGATTTCTCCAGGACATAAATTGTTAATCACAGCGATCGCAACGGCCCTTAACGGTGATTTCATAAGCATTGATGCGAAACCCTGACGGTAAGGGGTTAATCTCTAAATTTTTGAACACATCCCACTCTAAATCCCGAATTTGACCGCAGCCTTCACAGACAAAATGGTGATGGGGTTCTACCTTGGCATCATAACGAGTCACTCCTTCATCCAAAAGCACCTCCCGCACTAATCCCACTTCCCGCAAAACGCTCAAAGCACTATAAACACTGGCTTTAGAGGCAATAGGTAATTCTCGATTAATCTCGGTGAGAATCTCATCTACTGTGGGATGATCACAACGGGACAAGAGATTAGCATAAACCGCAAACCGTTGCGGGGTAATGCGTAGCCCCTTCTGTTTCATCTGTTGACTGATCTCAGTCGTTCTATTCTGACCTTCCATAACTCGGTGTGATGTTGTATTGAATATTATGGTAAATATCATAACCTTTATTTTTAGTTACTCAACTTTACATAAATCTAATTCTTCCCCTTGACAAAATCAGAACTAAGAATTATTCTTAGATATAACAAGCTTAAGACCAGGAGACACAATGGACTTATCCAACGCAGAAACCGCCAAAAACCTTGAATCTGCCTTCGGTGGGGAATCAATGGCGAACCGCAAATATCTGTTTTTCGCAGAAGTCACCAAAAAACTAGGGATGGGGGATTTGTCCAAACTGTTTCGAGAAACCGCAAACCAAGAAACAGAACACGCTTTTGCCCATTTCCGCCTTCTGCATCCTGAATTAGTCGTTACTGACCCCGAAGCCTTATCCGATGAAGAAAAGAAAAAAATCGCAGCCCGGTGTTTGGAGTTAGCCATCGAAGGGGAAACCTACGAATACACCACAATGTACCCTGAATTCACCGCCCAAGCCGTTATTGATCGAGATGAAAATGCGGTAGCTGAATTTAAAGAGCAGGAAGCCGAATCTCGTGAACACGCCGGAATTTTCCGCAAAGCTGCTTCTAACTTTGGCTTCTTAACTCCGATTGAACATCATCACGCTAACCAATATACTGAAGCTCTGAACGCTTTGGATGGAGTCGCAGCAACACCAAAATCAGCGAGTTCCGATCCTCAAACTCAGAAATGGATTTGTCGCCAATGTTCGATGATTTACGATCCTGTTATGGGTGATCCTGATTCTGGAATCGCCCCAGGAACACCCTTTGAAGCCATTCCTGATGATTGGTCTTGTCCGATTTGTGGCGCGACTAAAAAGACCTTTATGGTTTATCAAGAAGCGATCGCAGCTTAATCCCAGAAACCGGGTTTCTCAAAATATCTGGATTTGATACAATTAATCTCAATTAGAAACCCGGTTTCTTGAGTTGTTGCGATCGCCCTACAGAAACCCGGTTTCTTGAATTTTGGCATCGAAATAAGCTATTACGCATCTAAATCCAATACAAAGACGGGCAGGATGCCCATCCCACAAGAAGAGCCGAAAAACTGACTGTCAAATAAAATGCGTAGCAGCTTATTAGGACTGTCTCACCGGGACTTGATGCTCTGCTAAATAACTCTTAATTTCTCCCACGCTTAATTGACCATAATGCAATAACGATGCTAACAGGGCGGCTTCGGCTTTTCCCTCAGTTAACGCTTCATAAATATGATGACAAGTACCAGCACCTCCCGATGCAATCACCGGAATTTCCACGGATTCGGCAATTTTTCGAGTTAATTCTAAATCATAGCCTGCCTGAGTTCCATCGGCATCCATACTCGTAACTAGCAGTTCCCCGGCGCCGCGTTGTGTCACTTCTTTTGCCCATTTGAGAGCATCAATTCCCGTATTTTCCCGACCTCCACGCACATAAACATCCCAACCGGGATTATCGGGATCAGTCCGACGACGGGCATCAATTGCTACCACAATACACTGTACTCCAAAGCGATCGCTGGCCCGATTAATGAAGTTAGGATCACGAACCGCCGCCGAATTAATACTGACTTTATCCGCCCCGGCTCTTAACAAATTTTTAATCATTTCTAAGTTTTGAATCCCACCCCCAACGGTTAAGGGAATAAACACCTGTTCCGCCGTGCGATAGACCACATCAAAAATAATATCTCGGTCTTCATGGGTAGCCGTAATATCCAGAAAGACTAATTCATCGGCTCCTGCATCGTTATAAGCCGCCGCCAACTCCACTGGGTCTCCAGCATCTTTCAAATCAACAAAATTCACCCCCTTCACCACTCGACCTGCTTTCACATCCAAACAAGGCAAAATTCGTTTCGCAAGCATAATCACGCTTTGAACATTAGGACACCAAAATTTAGGGCAAAAATCCCTGGTTTCAGTTTATAGCAATTGTAGCAGAGTGACCCATCAAAAGCTTATGGGGGAATTAGCAACCGGAACCGGATCAATATTGTGTTGCTGGAAGTAAGAAGCAGTTATAAGTCAGAAAAAATTAGGGGAATCAAAAATGGGCTTTCAATTCATCCGTTATGGGGTTTTAAAAATAAGTTTTTCAGCAATAGTCAGCCTAATCTTCACTTTAGTTTTAAACGCTAAAACGATGGCGTTAACGGCTCAGGAAATTAATCGGATAAGTCAACCGATTACGGTATTAATTGAGGGGTTAAATCCGGGGTCTGGAGTCATTATTGCTAAAAATGAGAATACTTATTATGTATTAACAGCGAATCATGTTGTTAAAACTCCTGATGAATATACGGTAATTACTGTTGATGGTGAAAAATATCCAATTGATTACAATCAAGTAATTAAATTCCCCGGAATTGATTTAGCAATTTTACCCTTTACCAGTGAAAAAAACTATCTTATTGCTCGGTTAGCAGATTATAATTATGATAGAACATCTCAATATATTTTTATTTCAGGATGGCCTGATTCTAAATTACCTATTGCTGACCGGAGACGAGTCTTTACAGCCGGATTATTAATCAGTGAAGCGGAAAAAGCCACGTTAATTAAAGAACCTTTTACCAGAGGATATGATCTATTCTATACGAATCGAACCCAAGTTGGAATGAGTGGATCGCCAATTTTAGATACGGAGGGAAGGGTAATTGGAATTCATGGGAAATCGGAAGGACAAATCTTTGAAAATCCAGAGTTAGGATCGGTTTCCCGTGTCATCGTAGGATACAGCGCTGGAATTCCGATTCAGAAGTTTTTACAATCAGGAATTGTGTTAAATTTAAACGTAACTCGTCAACCGCCTTCCCCCCTCAAGGCAACGGAATTACAATCAATTAATCAAGTTTTAACAGTTCCACAATTGGGGGAAACATCAACGGCCTTAGATTGGTCAAATCGGGGGAATCAATTCTATCGTTTAGAACAATGGCAAGAGGCGTTAAAAGCGTTTGATCAAGCAATTACGATTCAATCTAATTTTTATCCGGCTTGGTACGGACGGGGTAATACATTAGCGCAATTAAAACAGTATTCAGAAGCAATTAAAGCCTATTCTCAGACAACAAAAATTCAGCCGGATTTTTATTTGGCTTGGCGAGAAAAAGGCAAGGTTCAGATTAAATTACAACAATATGAAGATGCTTTATCAGCCTGGAATATAGCGATTAGAATTAAACCCGATGATTATCAAATTTTGTATCTACGGGGTAATCTATTGATGAATTATTTCAAACAGTATCAAGAAGCGATTAAATCCTATAATCAAGTTGTTAATTTAAAACCGGATTTTGTTCCCGCTTGGATAAATCGAGGCATCGCTTATAATCAATTACAGAATTATCAGGAAGCAATTTTATCCTTAGATCAAGCGTTGAAATTAGATCATAAACAGGAAAAAGTTTGGCAGTTACGCGGAGAAATATTGCTAAAATTACAAATTTATTCTCAAGCGTTAATTTCTGCGGAAAATGCTTTGGCTTTAAATACAAAAAATCCGCAACTATGGATGTTAAAAGCTCAAATTTTAGCTAAAATGAAGCAATACCAACAAGCTCGAACTTCTGCATTAAGGGCGTTAAGATTTCAACCCCGTGATCGAGAAATTATTAATTTTATTCGTTCCTTAAGTTCACCCCGTCGTTAGTCAAGAAAGCGTTATTTATCTAAATCACAGAGTTGTTTCGGTAATTGTTGAATCACTCGTTGAAAGGGAGAGGGATCATCTAAACCTTGGGATAAAATTAATGCTCCTTGAATAGCGATCATCGATATCTCTCTTCCCCACACCCCTAGACCCTAGACCCTACCCTCCTCTTTCCTCCTCTTTCCTCTAAAATATTTAAGACACTTTCGTTCAGAAATAGCAATGATGACACTCAATCAAGTTGAAGCCCTGATTAAGTCAGAATTACCGGATGCGGTGGTTCAAGTTCAAGATTTGAAAGGCGGCGACCATTTACAAGCCATTGTGGTGTCTGCTGAATTTGAAGGGAAAACTTTGGTGAAACAACACCAAATGGTTTATAAGGCTGTTAAAGACGCACTGGCAACCGAAGCGATTCATGCCTTAGCACTAAAGACCTATACCCCTCAAGAGTGGGAAAAAGCCAGTCCAGCAGCTTAATTGTGATTGAATCCTGACACAAGTTAACGCTGAAATTCTCTAAAATAGGCTAAACTCAAATCGAAGATTGTGCAATCGTTTTGCTGATCTATTTCCTGATCCAAAACCAACTCATTTGATTTCATTTATTCAAGAAAGAACCATGACTCCAGAAGTAACAGAAAGAATTGAAAATCTCGTCAAGAAAAACAAAGTCTTTGTCTTTATGAAGGGGACAAAGCTCATGCCCATGTGCGGTTTTTCTAATAATGTTGTGCAGATTTTAAATAGTTTAGGGGTTCCTTTTGAAACCTGTGATGTTTTAGAAGATTATGAAATTCGCCAGGGTATTAAAGAATATTCTAGCTGGCCAACCATTCCCCAAATCTATATTAATGGTGAATTTGTTGGCGGTTCCGATGTGATGATTGAACTTTATCAAAAAGGTCAATTACAAGAACTCCTAGAAGTGGCTCTAGCTTCATAGAACAGGTGATGGGTGTCGGGTGTCGGGTTTCGGGTATTGGGTTTCAGGTTTCGGGTGCCGGGTTTCAGGTTTCGGGTTGCAATTATTTCCCCTTTTCCCCTGCCCTTGTCCCCTACTCCTGCTTTCCCAAACCCTTTCCTGACTCTGCCCCTAATAATAGTCCACTTGAGGTTGAGGCATAGGCATTTCAAAATTTGAGGGATCGTAAATGTATCGAGTGGCCTCTTCCTCTAAGCGACTAATTAAATAGGGTTCTAAGGTATTCGTGTGTCTGAGTGCAGCCAAATAACCGTCCAAATATAACCTGAGATCATCATAACGATAACCTCGGTTCCACATCTCGACGAGGGCGTCGGTGAGTTTTTGATAATGGCGAATCGTTAATGTGTCCTGAAGCATGGTTTTAATGGGGGTTGGAGTAGTGATTACTAGATTCAACCAGGATGGGTTCGCCATCCGGTCATTTTATTAAGAGTTTCATCACCGGAGAATTCCGGTACGCACTAACGAGGTCAGGATGAAGTAATGGGACAGTGACTTGTCTATCTCTAAGTTAACTTCCTCTATCTTAACTCTTTCTCCCAATCACCTAAGTAGGTAGGCAGGAAGAAACGAAAGTATGTAAAGATAAATAAAGAGGAAGAAGAAATCTACCGAGGTCATGAAGATATGGGTGCTCGTTTAAGGGTATTTCTAACTCGTGAGCAAG
>CAITND010000047.1 GCA_903893625.1 uncultured Oscillatoriales cyanobacterium | reverse complement strand
TTTCCTGTTAATAAATGTCAAAATCGTTCATTCTTAATATTTCCAACTTATTTGATAAAAATTAGACAGAATTTGACCAGAAAATTTGATGATTTTTTTTGAATATAGCGATCGCATTTTTGAAAATGAAAACGCCCTGCCTAAAATATAGGGGGGCTATTTTTTGCCCGATCTTAAATTTTGGCTTCTGCGATCGCTTTTAAAAAAAATTTGGGCATTCTAAGAGTAGAGGAGAGTCCCTAAACTGTATCCCTTACAGTGGGGAGTGTGATAACAAACACAACAAATCAGTGATGAGTCACAGCCCCGATCAAGTCTAAAAAGGTTATTTAATTAAAGGGTCAGCATCTCAAAAACGTGCAAAACCGAACTCTAAAAAACCCGTATTTTTACGAAGGCCGTTTTGGGGAGAGGAATGCTACAACTAAAGGTAGGGAGTTTTTCCTGCTTAATAAATTTTTATCAGTTCACAATTTTACTTAAATTGGGTTTGGAGTTAGACATCTCGACACCCGCAGGTAACTGTTAAATTTTAAATCGATTATTCATTAGCCAGCACAACCATTCAAATAAAAAGGTTAGGTAGGCATCTATGTCACAGCGTCACAACAACAAACTCGATCACGGATTTCGCGGATTTCGCGGATTTGTTTTCTTTTATCATCTAATTTTGTCCCTATTCCTTTCGATCCGAATGGTTTTCCAACGGATGACACGGGGGATAATGCGATCGCTTTTGCGGGGTTGGATGAGGATCAACCGTCAAGATCGTTATGGTCGGGCGGGGTTTGTGTTGCCAACAGTGGTGATGGTGCTGTTAGTTGTGGTGCTGTTGAGCATAACTATTATGTTGCGGTCGATGGATCGGGCTAAAATGGCTCAATATCGGCGAGTCAATGAACAAGTTCTACAAGCTGCAACCCCGGCATTAGATCGGGCTAAAGCAAAAATTCAATATTTATTATCAGGAAAGGAAACAAGAGAAACACCATCTGATGATGTGTTGAGTCAAGCTTTAAATGGTGTTTATTATAATTTAGGTGATGAGCAACGCTTACAAATTCAGTATGAGATCGATGGTACCACTGGAATAACAATAAAAGAGGCAAATAGTCTAAAAAAACTGGAAAATCAAGACGCTATTCAAACAGCTTGGCGATTTCCAGTAGATACAAATAATGATGGCAAATTTGATAGTTTTAACTACTATGGGATCTTCTTTCGCAAACCTGGAACCGATATAATAACTGGAATCAATAGAACTAGAAAGCCTTTAGATGCCAGAACCCCGCCCATGGCTCTAAGTTCTGAGGTGAGCCGGGAATGTCAAGCTGTTCTTTCCTCTGGAGGAACAGGCTCTCTAGTAGATGATTCCGGCTGGTCAAGGGTAGATGGGAACCTGAAAAAAGCTTTTTTTGTTTATACAACAACTGTACCAATTACTGATGACGATATTAGCAGTGGGAACCTGATTAAAAATATTCAAAATCAACCAGTCTTTACCTCGGATAAATATTTTCCATTTACAGGAACACCTAGCTTTTCTGCTTTAGAATACCAACTTGATGCCACACGGGTTCCCCTAACCAATAATGCGGTTGTTTATGAAGATGATTTAATTATTACTCCTGGGTTTGGACTTAACTTAAACGGGCGGATTTTTACCAACAGCAATTTAATCGCTTCTCCTTTTGCTAACGACGACTTGAAATTATATCAAGTTAGTGGAATTAACTCTTGTTTTTATAGAGAAGAAAATAGCAAGGTGATTGTAGCGGGTAACGTTATAAACGGCATGACGGATCAAGTCAATTCAAAATCTGTCGAGGTGCATTTGTACCAAGGAGCCGGAACTAACCCAACGAGTAATCAAAAAATTACAACGGCTAATCAATCGGTCAGCACTGCTGTTTACGGGGCAATGTATGATGATGAGACTTATAAAAAGCGTCTCAGTGCTTTGATTGATGATTTGAGGGCAACTACAGGAGATAAAGAAATTCTGGCAAGCAGGATGCCTCCTTCAATTGAAGCCATTGTTCAAAAGCGTATTACAGAAGATCCAACACTAATACCTGATACAGTCCGCGAAGAACAACTGAGGGCTTATTTCAAAGCTCGTATTCGGAAAGTGACACAGGCAGATGCGAAAACGATTCCAGCTGCAGGTGCAGTGGCAACAGGATTAGGAACAGAAGATTTAAGACCCGCCACAGATACTTGGATGTTGCCGACTAACGCAGCAGGAACAGGCAGTACCTCTGGTGTGGCGTTTATTTCTGGTCAACTTCAGCAAACCGAACCGAAGACTCAGAAGACAAATGGAAAAGAAAACTATTTGGGCGATCGCGTCATCGCCGGAAATAACTTACCCGCCCTTACCTACGATACAACAATAAATCCTCCTTGGAAAGCCGCAGCAAATTTACCCATTACGGGCCAGAAATGGACTGACCCGAATACGGTGGATCGAACTCGCAGCACCCAAGTTAAACCCTTACCCAACTTAGGGGATACCAAACGAGATGGCTATTGGGAAAAAGCCGCAGCCCAAAAACCCAAAGCTCCACTGGATTCTATCGGTGGGTTACGGGTGATTACAGGTGCAGGAATTTATGATCGGACAAACTCATTTTTACCGACCCCCCGATGGGTTGATAATAGTGACACCTATGATGATCCTGCCACATCAGCAACGGAAACTTTTCCGATTGTCTGGCCCGATACCATGCCCATGTCTGAGGTTAATGGAGCTAAGAAGGGACATTTGCAGATGCGGGCATCAGTGGTTTATCACTATTCCTCAGACTTTTATGATCCTCCCACCGATACCAATCAACAACCGATTGCTTGTGTTAGTAGTTACTATGATCCAACCAATCGAATCACCGCTAAAAATATCGTTAACGTTGACGGGGGACTGGGAATTGATACCACCAATGGCAAATCTAATAACGGTGTAGCCTACCCCAAACCCAAAACAGCCCGACCGACGGCCGCCTCTTACAGTTCTACCACAGGACTCTATACTGTCACTGGTGGGGCTGCGGAACTGGGAAACCAGGCTAACTATGTTTTCCCCGATGGCCGATTTGCTAATTCTGCCCTGAGAGATGCCTTACAAACCCTGGTAGACGGAGATGATCTGACCTTAGCAAATCAAGCGGCTATTGATAGCACCCTTTGTTCTTTAGATATTCTCAGTGGGGACATTACCCCATCTGACACGGTAATTCCTCATGGAGCGATTCGGGAAGTCACCTTTTTAAATGCCAGAGAGGTCAAGGCAAATGAACCGGATGACACAACTACAACAGTTGATGAAACCTTCACCCTCAGCAGTCCTCCTACCCAGAAAGCGCAGTTAAACGCCCGCGCTACTCTTCCCCTAGAAGAACGGATGCCCCAGGAAGTTCGTGCGACTCAAATTGATTTAGAAGTATTGGCAAACAAAGCTATTGCCCAAAGTCTGCCTGTAAAAGAAGCACCCCGAAATAAAACCGGGGAAGAATACCTGTTACCCTTTAGTGGGATTATCTACGCGAGTCGGGATGATGCACTACCTGATTTGAGTGCCCAACCCAACACCCTCGATACCCCGGCTGATCTCGAAGCAAGTGCGGCGGACTTAAAATTAGATCCTACCCGTCGCCCGAATGGGATTCTTCTCGCCAATGGTGATGTCTTAAAGCGTCCATTACCTGCATCTCCTACAGTGCAAGAGGTTGTTCAAGATAAAGGACTCACTTTAGTCTCTAACTTGCCTGTTTATATTCAAGGGAATTTTAATAAACACACCAAAAAGGAATTCACAGGTACTTTTAGTTGGACTTTTGCCGATTACTATGGTCGTGCAGCGAGTGCCCTCGACCCTAACTTTGCTTGTCATGCTGGAGATCCAAGAATTCAAGCTACGGGGTTCAAATGTGATACCGGAGACGATTGGCGTCCCGCTAACGTCCTAGCGGATGCGATTACCCTGCTGTCTGATAACTTCCGGTTTGGTTATCGAGATGAAGGGGATTTTGACCTCAGAAATAATGCGGGTAGCGCACTGATTGAAAAAAGCCCTGGTAATTGGGTTTCAGCAAAAACCCTTCGTCTGGAAAACGGTTTCTTGAATAATGACTATGCCATTAATGGTTTAAGTAGTGGAGGAACAGGACGATTTGATATCAATAATGATGACACAATAACTGCTGCTGACGCTACCCCTACCGATGAGAATTACCGTTCAACTACAGGAACATTTGTGAATAGTTCCTACTTCAATAACTTTGTTACTCCGGTTCAGCGACGACTTGATCAGGATACTGATGCCAATAATCCCAAGGAGTTTCTGACCGAAATTTGTTTGAAACTACCTGTTTCTGCTTGTCTAGCTAATGACTGGGTGATAGTTCCAAATACTAAAATCCCAGGCAAAGCAAAGGATCTACTTGCTACCACTGTCGATAACTTATTATCAGGTACAACGGCAAAGCCACCTGATAAAGATTATCAACGTTTTCCGCGTCGTGTTGCCTTTGAACGGGATGCTAGTAATGCACTGGTTTTGAATAGTAATCTACCAAAACCCTTGGGAATTCATAAGACTACTGAAGCTATTACTAGCGTTTTTACTGATATTAGAAACAATCGAAAGAATGTTCTTTGGTTCCAAACTCGTAACGGAACTAATGACCGCAATAGCAGCGGTGCTAATCCCCTCTGGTATTATAATCCAACAACACCTGCCACCGCCATCACCAATTTTACTACCTCGCCTTTATACACTGATTTAACCAAACAACCCCTGTTAGTGCCGATCCTGCAAATCCACGCCACTAACTCAACAACTACATCTACAGCTACAGAGACAACTGCAACAAAGATATTCCCTGTAGGTGATGAGGTTAAAGCAAGTAGTCGGTGGGTGATTCCGGCTGCAACTACGGAGTTTAACTTAGTCATGGCGACGGGAGATATCCCAGCACGCCCTGCAGACAACAATGGCGGTTTACAAAACTTACCGCGCTTCTTGGAAAACTGGCAATTTCCAGAGCAAACGGCGACTATCGCGGGTGCTTTTATTCAGACCAATCGCAGTTCCTACGCTTCCGCTCCCTACTACAGCGTCGTGGATAATAACGCAACATATCCCTACGCTAAACGTCCACCCGGAATGTTTGGGAATTCAGGTGACGACTATGCCAGCAAATACAGAAATTTTGCAGCGAGTGGTAAGATTGGCTACTTCTTACCCCCGAAACGGGAATGGGGTTTTGATGTGGGTCTGTTATCTCAACCGCCGGATTTATTTGCCCAGAAATTCTCTCTAGCAGATGAAATTATTGACCCCGATGAATATTTCCGTGAAGTTAGTCGAGATGATGATTGGGTTAAAGGGTTGTTGTGTTCTAAAGTCGCACCGTTACCAACTGCTACCCCCGGAACGATCTCCACAACTAAAGCAATACCGAGTCAAGTCTGCCCTGCTGAATATGGTGGTTAAGTTTTATAAGAGGAAAAGGTCATGTTTTTAAAGCAACGCCCACTCAATCAACGCTCATCTTCCCAAGAAGGCTATACCATCCTTGAGGGGCTAATGGCGGTTGTTGTTGTATCTGTCATGTTGTTAGCAATTGGCCCTGTGATTGCCTTCTCTGTAGGAACTCGCGTACAAGCGAAACGAGTTGAACTGGCAACTCAAGCGGCAAGAAGTTATATTGATTGGGTTAAAGCTGCTCCTGATGCGACTCAAATAAAAGACAGGGCTCCTAAACAAACTGGACTAACTACTCCTCCAGCAACAGGTGATTTAACAGGTGATTGCACATCAAAAGATGGTTATTGTACAACAACCGATAAAAAATTGTACTGTGTAAATCTTGATACAGACCCAGCAAAAACAGGGTGTCAAACAGATAGTCCAGTTGATATGGTGGTTCAACCCATCATCACCAGTCCTGATCCTACGAAGCCAGAAAAAGGCTATCAAATGACAGTGAGAGTTTATCGCGCTAACTCTTTTGCCCCTGGTGTAACGCTTCTGCCACCTACTAAGTCGGATAGCTTAACAACAAATGCTTTAGGTAATCGTAGTTTACCTTTAATTATGATGAAAACTGAAGTTTTACCGTCAGGTGCAACCTTTGAAAATCTTCGAGACCGACTAAATCCTACACCTTGACCGTAATATTTTAAGTCTAACTGAATTCACATACTTTTCTTAAGTTAATGGAGCCAACAACACCATGATTAACTTCCTAAAATTATTACTTAAACATCAAGTTAGGTCAAATCCGGCAAAATTTGATCAAAACTATCAAGTCAAAGGCATGACGATGATAGAACTATTAGTGGGTACAATTATTGCTTTTATTGTGATTACTCCATTAATGGGAATGGTCATTGGTCTATTAAACGATGATCAACGAGAAAGCGCCAAAGCAAACACCGAAGAAGAAATTCAATCTGCATTAGATTATATTGGAGAAGATGTTAGTCAAGCTCTCTATATTTATGTGAAGCAAAAACCTAATCCAATAACAACAGGAGCGCCGATTGATGAAATTCAAAGTCTAAAAGATAATGGTTTTTTACCGAATACTGGAACTCCTAATAATGAAATACCTGTTCTTGTTTTTTGGAAACGAAAAATAGTAGAAAATGCTGTTCCAGTAGATCCTACTAAACTACCTAAAGATTGTACACCAACGACCTGTAATGACACCTACGTTTTATCATTAGTCAGTTATCAATTACTTAAAGATACAAACCCAATTTGGTGTCAACCTTCAGGATCAACTTGTCCTAGTCGAATAGTTAGATATGAAATTTCTGATGGGTTAAAGAAATCTGATGGAATAACCTACTATACAAAAGCAGAACTGGGAACAAACCTTGAGAGCTATGGGAAGGAGAGTAAGGATAATATACCCTATAATTCTCGTTTTATTCTGTCTGATCCCTTAAAGAATGTTACTGACACAATAAAAATAAATGTTACTAACCCAACGACAGGAGAGGTTACGGTTACTGACACAAAAAAAATAGCCGATGTCACACAACCTGTTTTAGTTAACTACATTCAAGATTTCAAACTGGATGATAGCTCAACAAATGATTTAGCTAAATTAACAATTCAGGGAAATGCACTAAGACGTAATGATGCTAATGCTAATGCGGTTTGTACCACTAACCCTAACTCACCCTATTGTCCAAAATCATCAGTTCAATTGCGAGGCTTAAGTGGTCTTGGAAATCAAAGTTAACTCAAAGGTTATTCAATAATAAAAAAGGATAAATTGTGAAAATTCAACAAATATTAAATAGGCTGTTAATAAATCGATTTAAAAAAAAATCTAATCAGATTGATCAGGGATTTACCATGATTGAATTGATGGTTGTGGTTTTAATGATTGGCATTCTGAGTGCGATCGCAGCCCCGACTTGGGAAGCATTTATAACCGGACAACGCCTTAAAACCGTTAATAATCAGGTATTTCAAGCGATTAAATTAGCTCAAGCAGAAGCGAAAAGAACAAAAAAAGATGTCACCCTAGAGTTTTTTCAAGGTACTGCAACTGAAGCACCTAAATACCAAATTTCCACAGAAGCTAACCCTGTATCACTCAATCTGGAAGGAGAAATTAAAGCTGGAACTATTCAAATCTATGCTATTAATAACGAAACACCACCTAAACCCGAAATAAAATTTGATTATTTAGGCACTACAAAACAGTCTGTTTTTACAGTAGTTACCTATCGTAGTGATAACAAAAGTTCTCGGCAATGTGTCACTGTAGAAACTATTTTAGGAACAACGAGAACCCCAGAAAAAACAAATTGTCCCACCCCTCCCTAAGTTTTGAGATTTTGCGATCGCACTTATAGAACCATGAGCAGAGAGCGTGTTAACAACAACGTCTTTGTGGTTAAATTAGGCTTAATCCTTGTTAGGATAACAGCGTGTGCTATAACTCCGTAATCTCACTAATTGATTAACCTTTCAACTTCTAAAATTATCCTCAAAAAATCCGTAATTTTCACCTAGTCAAAGCCTCTGATTTTTAGCAAACTGGTAGTTAGGTTGGTTCAACAAACCTAACTATTTAATTTGAAATCGGGTGCTTTTTCAATGAATAATTTAGAAAACAAAAAGATCGATCGCTCCTTAAGCTTATCCCATAGCGGATTTACCCTACTGGAAAACCTAATCATCGTCTTGATAATGGGTATTTTCAGCGCCATTGCAGCCCCTAGTTGGTTAGGTTTCATTAACCATAATCGCCTCACCACTTCTATTGATCGAATTTACTGGGCGATGCAAACCACTCGTGAAGAAGCCAAACGCAGTAAAGAAATCTGGCAAATCAGCTTTAGAGATCAAAATAATACCGTTCAATGGGCGATACATCGTCGAGATGATACCCCCACAGAACCGCAATGGATTACCCTAGATCAAAATGTTCAAATTGACTCCACAGAAACAACCCTTTATCAAAATCAAACAACCAAAATCTGGAGAATGCAATTTGACTATAAAGGTCGTGCAAACGGTCAGTTAGGAAGGGTAACATTATCCCTTCGTAATGGTAGCCAAGCCAAACGTTGTGTGTTTGTATCTACTTTATTAGGAACGTTAAGAAAAGCCCAAAATAACCCCAAACCCGACAAACCCGAAGGTGGAAAATCTTGCTATTGAAAATAGTAGTAGGTTGGGTTCGCTGGAAGTTCGCAAAGGGGAGCGTCCTCCCTCGCTGGAAACTCATCAATGGGTAGTTACGGATTAATCGGATTAATCAGTAGTTAGGGAGCGAGGACGTTCGCACTGCTCATAGATCATGAATTCAGCAATGGAACATCCCAGCCAACCGTCAACCCTTGCGGCAGATTGTCCACTTAACGCTATAATCTCTTGATTATTTGTTTATGATCACAGACAGGCCCGACCGCGCCTAGTGAGGAGATGTCATTCACCAACCGCACCCTTCAAGGGTGAGGATTGTCTAAATCAATTTAGGCAACGCAAGAGGTGAATACCGCATTGAGACACAGGTTGGTACGCACTTCCAGATACTTCCCTAGTCTGGACTCTCTGCAAGCCTAATTGGTTAGGTGCTGTTAGACAGGACATCTTATCTGTGTTGCGGGAAGGGACTTAAACGGGTTTTGCTGGTTTCCTGGGCTTATCGCCATTTAAAAACCAGTCCCCGTTAATGCGGGAATCGAGAATCGGGAATCGGGAATCGGGAATTAACGACTCCCTACTCCCTACTCACGACTCCCGCACTCATAAAGGGGCTTGTAAAGCCGTCCTATAAGGACGGGGTTTCTACCCATTTTTCTGATGAACATACTTGGAATTTCAGCCTACTACCATGACAGTGCTGCGGCGCTCGTCTGTGATGGTAAAATTGTGGCCGCGGCCCAGGAAGAACGGTTTACGCGCAAAAAACACGACCCAGGATTTCCGGCCAATGCCATCCGCTATTGTCTTCAGGAAGCGAATATCACCTTTTTTGAAATTGATCAGGTGGTTTTTTATGATAAACCCCTGGTTAAATTTGAACGACTCCTCGAAACCTACCTCAGCTACTCACCGCGAGGGTTTCGTTCTTTTATTAAAGCCATGCCCATTTGGTTAAAAGAAAAACTTTACCTAAAATCTGTATTAAAAAAAGAATTATGCGCGATCGCCGGGGCTAAAAAAGCCAAACTTCCCCCGTTATTATTTACAGAACATCATCAATCTCACGCGGCTTCTGCCTTCTTTCCCAGTCCTTTTCAAAAAGCGGCTGTAATCTGTTTAGATGGCGTGGGAGAATGGGCGACAACCTCCGTTTGGTTGGGAGATGGTAATAGTTTAACTCCCCTTTGGGAAATAGATTTTCCCCATTCTTTGGGTTTACTTTATTCGGCTTTTACCTATTATACGGGCTTTAAAGTTAACTCTGGGGAATATAAATTAATGGGATTAGCGCCTTATGGTGAACCCATTTATGTTGATAAAATCCTCACCCATTTAATTGATTTAAAAGACGATGGTACATTCCGATTAAATCTGGAATATTTTAATTATGCCGTCGGTCTGACTATGACCAATACCAAGTTTGATCAATTATTTGGAGGCCCCCCTCGCCAGGGAGAAAGTCAAATTAGTCAACGAGAAATGGACATTGCCGCTTCCATTCAAGTTGTCACCGAAGAAGTGGTTTTGCGTCTGACTCGCAGTGTCCAGAAGGAATTAAACGTAGATTATCTATGTTTGGCGGGGGGTGTGGCTCTTAACTGCGTCGCTAACGGCCGGATTCTGCGGGAAGGCCCCTTTAAGGATATTTGGATTCAACCCGCCGCCGGAGACGCGGGAGGGGCGTTAGGGGCAGCCTTAGCGGTTTGGTATCAATATCATCAACAACCGCGCAATGTTGAAACGGATCTTGCCCTTGATATTTCGGCGGAAAAACTATTAGAAACCAGTGCCGGATCAAAACCTTCCGTTGTGGCGCTAAAAACCCATCAAAAACGATTGGATTATATGCAAGGTTCCTATTTGGGGCCAAAATTTAACGATGGGGAAATTCAGGAATATTTAGATACCGTCGGAGCGAAATATTTACGCTTAGATGATGTCGAATTAATGCCCCGTTTAGCCGAAATTTTAGAACAAGGAAACGTGATTGGATGGTTCCAAGGACGGATGGAATTTGGGCCGAGAGCGTTAGGAGGACGTTCAATTATTGGTGATCCGCGCAATCAAAAAATGCAGTCGGTAATGAACCTGAAAATCAAATATAGAGAGTCTTTCCGACCCTTTGCCCCATCGGTGAGAGCGGAACGAGTTTCTGATTATTTTGAATTAGATAGTCCCAGTCCCTATATGTTAATTGTGGCTCCAATTCAAGATAGTTTAAAAATTCCTATGTCTCCTGAACAAGAACAACTATTTGGGATTGAAAAACTTAATGTTCCCCGTTCAGAACTTCCCTCTATTACTCACGTTGATTATTCTGCCCGGGTACAAACTATTCACAAAGAAACTAACCCCCGTTATTATGATTTAATTCATCATTTTGAAAAACAAACGGGCTGTCCTGTAATCGTGAATACCTCTTTTAACGTGCGGGGAGAACCGATTGTAGGTAGTCCCGAAGATGCCTATCGTTGTTTTATGCGAACCGAAATGGACTATCTAGTTTTGGAGAATTTCTTATTAGCTAAAACCGAACAAACTCCTTGGCAAAAAGATGATTCTTGGCAAAAAGAATTTGAGTTAGATTAACGTTTCTCTCGTTTCTAGGTTCTACCTAGAAATGCTTTATTGGTGGCTCTGCCACCTGTTATCTAGGAGGCGTGAACGCCTCACTACGACCGATCATTTTAGAGGCGTGAACGCCTCACTACGGTTAAATTCAATTAACATTATGACTGATCACGATATTCCCGAACTTGACGCCAAAGGATTACGCGAATTTGGATTAACAACCGGAGCCATTATTATTGGCTTATTTGGTTTACTGTTTCCTTTATTATTGGGACATTGGCCACCCAAAACTTGGCCCTGGATATTAGGAACCGTCCTGATCCTTTGGGCATTAATCTCTCCCAAAACCTTAAATCCGGTGTATCGCCTCTGGATGAAATTTGGTTTAATTATGGGGGCAATTAATAGCAAGATTATTCTCGGTGTCGTCTTTTACGTTATCATGGCTCCGATGGGATTAATTAAACGCCTATTCGGTTCTGATTCGATGCAGCGTCAATTTAATCCTAATCTCTCAACCTATCGGGTTGTGAGTAAAGTAAAACCTAAAGAAAGTATGGAGCGTCCCTTCTAGTGTTTGAAGCAACATTAGATTTTTTAAAAGATATTTGGGCGTTCATGAAAGAACGCAAAAAGTATTGGTTATTGCCTCTAATTATTACACTCGTTTTATTAGGGGCTTTGATTGTTCTCAGTCAAGGTTCTGCGATCGCACCGTTTATTTATACCTTGTTTTAAACGATGGGGAAGTGGAAGACATGGGCAGTAAATCTAGGGCTGGCTTTAAGTAGTTTAGTCCTGGGTATTACTATTGGAGAAATCGGTTTGAGGTTAGCCAAAATTGAGGGATTACAAAAACTTCCTGAACCCGGTCATGAAGTTTTTTCTCCTTCCTTTTTTACCCAATCTGATCATGATCGAGGTTGGTCAAATCGACCTGGTGCAAAAGGATGGTGGCAGTATGAAGGAGAATCATACATCAAAATTAATAGCGATGGATTACGGGATCAAGAATATGCGATCGCTAAACCTAAAAACACCTTTCGCATTGCAATTTTAGGGGATTCTTTTACCTTAGCCTCCCAAGTTCCGGCTCAAACAAACTATACATCAGTGTTAGAAAAAACCTTGGGTAATTGTTCTAAATTCAAGGGGAAAAACATTGAAGTTCTCAATTTTGGAGTCGATGGCTATGGAACAGCCCAAGAATTAATCACCCTGCGAGAAAAAGTTGGGAAATATCACCCCGATTTAGTGATTGTTTCCTTTTTTGTTGGGAATGATGTTATTGATAATTCCCGAAAATTAGACGATAACTATTATCGTCCGTTTTTTGTTTATAAAAATGGTCAATTAGAACCGGACTTTTCCTTTCGGAACTTACCAATGGGCTATAGTAACCGCTATTTAATTACAACTGTTGATTATCTTCCTGATTGGTTAGTCAATCATTCTCGAATTTTACAAGTTGCAAAAAAAGCCGAACTAGAATATCGTAAACAGAATTTAGTTAAACACTCTAACGATTTAAGTGTTAGCACTTTTCGGGAACCAAGAGATGATAATTGGAAAGAAGCTTGGCAAATTACAGAAGATTTACTCACGTTAATGCAGCAAGAAGTGAAAAACCAAGGTGCTAATTTTTTATTAGCGATTATTGGTGATCCGATGCAAGTTCATCGAGATAAAGCTACCCGAAAAATCTTTCAAGTTTCTAATAAAATTGATGATTTATATTATCCCAATCAACGCTTAAAAGATATAGGGAAACGCCACAATTTTCCCGTATTAGATTTAGTCCCAGGCTTTCAGTCCTATGCAAAGAAAAATCAAACCTGTTTACATGGGTTTGAAAAGAATCGCACTCTTTGTGGGGGTCATTGGAATATAGAAGGGCATCATTTAGCAGCAGAATTAATCGCTAATCAATTATGTAAAATTGACAACGGATTATGAAATTTTTGAAATCTTTAATTCTAAATACGAGCTTAGTTTTTGGCAGTTTAATTCTAGCGGTTATTCTGGGTGAAATTGCCTTGCGAGTTGCGGGAATTCAATATCCGCCCCCACTTCCCCCAGACTCGGAAGCTTTAGCTTATACGGTGAAAGATCCCTATCGGGGTTGGTCGCCTCGACCCAATGCCAAAACCGTTTGGCGGGGAGAAGGAGAAGCTTCAGAATTAAAAATGAATGCGTTTGGAATGCGCGATTATGAACGAACGTTAGAAAAGCCAGCAAATAGTTATCGAGTTACTATCTTAGGGGATTCTTTTATGGAAGCGTTACAAGTTCCCCTGGAAAAAACCGCAGCCTCAGTGATGCAATCTCAACTTAAAAGTTGTCCCCTTTTAAAAGGCAAAACCGTTGAAGTTTTAAATTTTTCCGTTCAAGGTTATGGAACTGCCCAAGAGTTAATTACTTGGCGACATCATGCTCAACAATTTTCGCCGGATTTAGTGATTTTGGGGTTCTATCCTGGTAACGATGTTAGAAATAATTATCGTCCGTTAGAGCATGATCATTTACGTCCCTATTTTGTTGAAAAAAATGGTCAGCTTGTGGAAGATTTATCTTTTAGAACCTTAAATCCTGCAAGTCTTGAACGGGATTATTATATGTTCTCGAAACTGGATCAATTGCCTTATGAATTAATGGCTAATTCTCGAATTTTACAACTTATTCGACAAGCGGAAATAGAATCTAAACGTCGTCAATTACTCAAAGATTATCGGGAAACGGATATTAATTTTTATAAAGAACCCCCTGATCAAAACTGGCAACAAGCTTGGAAGATTACAGAACAATTAGTGACCTTACTGAAAAATGAAGTCACTGCTAAAGGCAAGGATTTTATGGTAGTGATGGTGAGTGATTCCTTTCAAGTTCAACCTGACCCTAAAAAACGTCAGAAATTTATGCAAGCTCATCAAATTCAGGATATCTTTTATCCTGATAAACGAATTTATGCCCTGGGACAACGAGAAGGATTTCCGGTTTTCCGACTCGCAGAACCCTTACAAAAGCAAGCAGAAAAAACAAGAGTCTGCTTACATGGATTTAAAAATGCTGAAGCCTGTGGCGGACATTGGAATATTCAAGGAAATCGTATCGCCGGGGAATTAATGGCGAGTCAAGTCTGTCAACGACTCATGCTTCAGCCTCCAAACCCTCAAAAGTAAAAGAATTCTCATGAATTCTCCTGAAAATTATTATATAATAGGATTCTTGAATTTCCACAAATTCTAATTTTTTTTGAGTTTAAGTTTCCCAGAAGATTACCATGAAAAATTTTAAATTCTTACCTCAAGCTAAAGAAGGTCTAAAAATAGGGTTGATTAACTTAGTTGTTTTATTCTTTCTTTTAGAATTTGGCTCATTAATTTTTTATTATTTTAAACATCAACAACTTTACTACACCCGTGAACGCTCAGAGGATTTACAGAATTTAGGGATTAATTTAGAAGGGGTCAGAGTTAGCGAATCAGTGATCGAACGATTGCACCCTTATTTTGGTTATGTTCAAAAACCAAGCCCGGATTTTAGACCGGGATTTAAGTATAATAATTATGGGTTTCTTTCTCCCTACGATTACCCATACAAAAAAACAAATAAAAATCAAGTGATTGTTGGAGTGTTAGGCGGTTCAGTTGCTTCTAATTATTCTATTTATGAAGTTCAAAATAAGATTTTAGAGAAAAAACTTAAACAATTACCTCAATTTAAAGATAAAGAAATCATTATTTTATCCTTAGCTACTGGAGGTTATAAAGAACCTCAACAGCTAATTACTTTAAATTATATGCTTTCTTTGGGGCAGAAATTTGATCTAGTGATTAATATTGATGGCTTTAATGAAATTGCCCTCGCTAATATTAATAACCAAAATAAATTAAATTTTGCTATGCCCAGTGCGTCCCATGTTCAAGCATTAACAGGTTTAGCTAATAACAGCTTATCCAGTAAAGCTCTGAAAGCCTTATTAAGCATTAAAGATAATAAACCTAAAATCAAAAATGCGTTAGAAACTTTAAAAGATTGCCCTTTAGCCTCTTGTCATGTCGTCATGTCTCTTTATGTTCAGGAATTAATTAAAAACTATCACCTTGATGCTGCTAGGTTTGAACGGTATCGCCAGCAACAGACAGACGATGATAAGACCTCAGAAAGTGTGATTTATTTTTATATGGAAGATCGGGTTTTACCGGACTCCGAAATTTTTCAAGAAATCACTAATAATTGGGTCAAAACCTCTATTTTAATCCATCAAGTTTTAAGTGCGAATAAGATTCCTTATTTTCATATTTTACAACCTAACCAATATTATCCTACAAAGCGAGTGTTTAGCGAAGCAGAAAAAAAAGTTGCGTTTAGTGAGGATAGTCCTTATAAAGATTCGATCAAAAAAGGATATCCTTATTTGTTAAAAAAAGTAGATGAATTGAAAGCTAATCAAATCAATTTCTTTAATGGAGTATTGATTCTCGATGATACAAAAGAACAGGCTTATATTGATAACTGTTGCCATTATCAGAAAATAGGAGAAAATATTTTATCTAATTTTGTTGCTGATTCGATTGTTAATGTTATTAAAAATCAGCCGACTCCCTCTCCATAGGGATTTCTGTAAGCCTTAAAGTTGATAATTTTAAGGCTTACTTTTCGATTCTATCTAAAGCAGCTAATTCAGCCCGACGTTGCTTTAATTCAAACTCTAATTGTTGAATTTCTTGCAATAGTTGTTGTCGTCTTTTTTCCCCAGAGTCCTGTTGTTGCACAAAATAAGCATCAATTTCTGGCCACAATTGCACCGCCCAATCTTTACTGGCGGTTTTTAATTCGTTTAATACCTCTACAGTCCCATCGGGTTCTAATATAAATAAAGTATATAATCGTTCAGAAATATTCTGTTTTTGTTTCTTCTTTTCACAAAATAAGTATAATCCTGGTTGTTGCGTGGATAATTGATCACATTGATTCACAAAACCTCCTAAAATAGAATAGCCATCGGTACGACTTTTATCCACACCTTCGACTAATTTACACCAATTTCCGGTTTTGATTAAAAACCGACTTTGCCAAAATCCAGGCGCATTAAAAAACGCTTCTCTCAGATTAACTAAAACTGCTTGATTCATTAGATTTAATTTATATAAAACTTGACTTGAAAGGGTTAATATTTGAGGGTGATGTGATGGGCAAAGCCCATCCTACATTGAAATTGTTTGTTGATAAAAAGCTTCTAGTGCTTGGATACAACTTTTATCCTCATATAGTTTCCCTAGATTTTGTTTGATTTTTTCTCGAATGGCTAATCTCCATTCTGAATCTAACCCTAATTTAACAGCTATTTTAATATAATCTTCTCGATTTTTGGCAATGGTTTCTATAATTTCTAATCGCTGTAATATTCCCGCAGACTGGCGACTTCTCATCCATTTTCCCTGACCCGTTACAATCGGAAGGTGACTGGACAAACTATCTAAAGTGGTTAAAAACCCCGTAAATTGAATCGAATCTAAGCCAATATCTGAGATTGCATTGAGTTGTAAATAATCTATTTTATCTAAACGGGGTAAAATCATACAATATTCTTCACTGTCTAAATTTTTTTCAGCAAATGATCGTTTTAAACGGTGTTTAAACTTTTCGGTAATTGCAGCATTCCAATGGGCTATCAATACAAATTGAGCCAATTTAACCTGTTTTGCGATCGCTACTAATATTATATCAAAATCCGGCAAATACTTAAACAGAGATTGACAGGATAAATACAGAATTGCATCCTGTTTTAATCCAAAATCTAAACGTTTTTTTTGTGTTTTGGGTAAAAGCGGTTTGGGATAATTAATTCCTAAATTCGGTAAGCGAATTAACGTTTCTGAATAGTTGCTTTCAGCGTCTTGGGGTTCTAATAATTCAGCAGAAATAAAATAGTCAATGGTCGGTAAACCTGTTGTAATGGGATGTCCCCAAGCTGCACATTGAATCGGCGCAAGTCGTAACCCTGCTATTTGTGTGAGTTGGGGACACATCCCAATATCTAAAAATACAAGAATCTGTACTTGATTCTCTAAAATTTGCTCAACAATATCCTCTAAATTGCCATAAATATGATAGAATTGATCACTATAAAGTTGAAATAAATCGGTAATTTGATCCGCTTCTTCTCCTGTAAAATAACAAGACACTTCAAATTGATTATGATCGCAATCTCTTAACCATCCTAAAAATACTAATCCAACAGTATGCCAGGTTAAATGAGCCGAAATATATCCGATTTTGATTTTTTGATTAGGACTCAATGAAGGTAACAATAAAGGTTTTGTCCATTCAGGATAATTAGCTTTCATAATCCGATGAACAAATCCACCATATTGTTGTTGTAACTCTAAATCATCATATCCCTGATATTGTAAATAAAAAGGAGTTCCAGTTCCAATGGCTGTTAATGCTTGTTGTTTAACTTCTAAATTCTCTAAATCTGTTTCTGCAATTAATTGAGTTAATTCTTCTGTAAAATGCTGTCGATATCTGGCGATTTCTTCTGAGCTTTCATATAAAATAGGTAACAAGCGTTGTTTAGCAAATTTTACAGCAATTTGATGCGGAAATAGAGCAATAGCTTGCTCTGCAATTGGCAATGATTTTTGAGTTTCTCCTAAATTTTGCCAAGCTGAAATTAAAGCTAAATAGAGTTCTACCCCATCAGGAAATCGTTGTAAAGCGATTTCATAAATATGAACTGCCTCAACCCATTGATCTAACCCTTGATAACAGTTTCCTAACTTTAAATAAATCTCAACTGTTGCCCATTGAGTCTGTAAAATATTCTGATAAAATTGAATAGCAGTTTCGTATTGATGTTGAGACTCCGCCGCCAACCCAAAATATAAATCTGCTTTCTGAGAATTGTTATTAACTGTTAAAGCTAATCCCATTTGATAGAGTAAATCAGAATCATCTGGATGAATTTTGATGGCTGTTTGATAAAGAGCGATCGCATCCTGAACCCGATTTTGTCCTAAAAAAAGATTCCCTAATTTTAAATAGCCTATTGCCGTATTCGGTTGTCGTTCTATTGCCTTGTGATAATATAATTCTGCGGCTTCAAAATCACCCAATTCTGCCCAAATTTCCCCTAATTTCAAACACCCATCTACCCCTTCAGCATCTAAATCAATAGCCCTTTGATACGCGGTAATTGCTTCTGTAATATTGCCCAATTTTTCCCAAATTAAACCCAAATGATAATATTGACTGCCTTGGGTTCCATCTAATTTTAAACCACATTCCAACGCATCCAAAGCCTGATCATATTGATCTTGGTAAAAATAAACCCTAGATAACCCGTGCCAAACTTCAGCTTTCTGATCATCTAATCCTAAAATCTGCTGATATTTTGCTTTTGCTGCTTCAAAATATCCCGCCAGTTCCAATGCTAATGCTTCAGCATATAATTGTTGACTATAATTATTCATACCCATAAAAAATCCCTTTGTAGGGCGAGGAAACCTCGCCCCTACCAATAACTAACCCTATTCATCCGATGCCAATAATTGACCATTAGAAGGCTGTGCGGAACGAATGGGGCGGGGTTGATTCCCTTGGGGCCAGGGACGAGTCCCCGGTCGATTCATCTGGGGGCGATTTCCTTGGGGTTGATTTCCCATCGGTTGGTTCATCTGGGGTCGATTTCCTTGGGGACGCACCCCCGGTCTATTTTGTTGTCGCTGAACCAGAAAATCGCTAGAAGTCAGTTCATCCAACGTCATAGCAGCCGTTTGACGAATTTGGCGATCGCTATTTTGTAGCGCTTCGGTAACACCCACAATACCCGACGCCTGAATATTTCCCAATGCAAACGCAGCCCTAGCGCGAACCCCCATATCCTGGTCATTCAAAGCTGTTTTCAACGCGGGAACCGCCGCAGAACCCATGCGTTTCAAAGCAATAGCCGCAGCGAGTCGCACTTCTTCATCGGAGTCTTTCAACGCCTGAATTAAGGCAGGAATGGCGTTAGTCGCCTCTGAACCGATGATACCCAACCCAAACGCCGCCCCCTGACGAACTCCGGTATTAGGATCATTCAATGCTACCGTTAACTCCTGAACCGCTTGCTGCAAGGCTTCTGGAGATGCTGTGCCAATTTGTTTTAGGGCGATCGCCACATCCATGCGAACTGCCGACACAGGATCTTTCAACGCCGATAGCAGCGCCGGAACTGCATCCATCGCTTCCCCTGACATCGCTCCCAAGGCAAAGGCAGCACCCCGACGAATGTTTTCATTCTCATCGGTTAAGGCTTCAACTAACACCGGAATAGCGGGAGAACCCAAGGTTTTTAAGGTTTTGATGGCTTCTAAACGGCTTTGTCGGTTGGTATCCGCCAATTTTTGCAACTGATCAATTACTTCAGTTGTGGTTGTGACTTGCGTTTGAGCTTTTCCTGCAAATAATAGCACTATTGACAGACATAATAATGCTAATTTTGAGGAATGAAACCCATTAAATTTGCTTTTGATTTCCATAAAAAGTTCTTGAGTTTTGGTTATACAGTAATCGAAGTATCAGTTAGGACATCAACCAGGTTTCAAACGATTAAAAAAGTCTTTCCTCTCTGTTCCCTGTTCCCTGTTCCCTGCTCCCTGCTATAAATTAAAGTCAAAGTTGTTACTAAAAACGAAATCTAAATCGAGGGATAATTGATCAGGTAAGAACCCATCGTTAATCACTACACCCAAAATTCGCCCATCCAATAATTCCACGATAATATCATTCCGTCCATCGTTATTGAGATCATTGTCTTCGGGGAGTAAATCAAACCGATCTCGAAATAATGAGTTAGGATCAATTGCTGTTCCTACAGGGACAGCAATTTTATCTCCATTTAACAAACTGGTTCCAGCTTCAAATTGTCGAATTTCGTCAACATCTCGAACCAGAAAACTGGCTTCTCCTGGATCAAAAATAAAGGTATCAATTCCTGAACCTCCGGTTAAAGTATCAATACCCGCATCCCCATCTACAATATCATTACCGAGATCACCAAATAGTAGATCGTTGTTTTCATCACCATAGAGGGTATCATTACCTTGACCCCCATAAAGAGTATCGAAATTTGCTCCTCCTTCTTGGGTATCATTCCCTAAATTTCCGAAGACTAAATCATTATTAGATCCGGCAAAAATTCGATCATTATCTTGTCCGCCGAATAGGGTATCAAATCCATTAGATGAAATGAGAGTATCATTTCCTTGATTCCCATTTACTAAGAGATTATCGTTCAGATTAGCACTTTGTAAATTATCATTTCCTTCTAGTAACAGTATACCATCTCGATAGGCAGAAGCTTGCCCCTGAACCAGGGCAATATTATCATCTTGAGAAGTTCCTAAAAGTGCAAATATGCCGGGAATTGTGCTGGCAACAAGAAAATTAGCCATAGTTAAAACAGCCCTCAATTTTCAATTTTTTAGTCGTCTCAAGTGAGTTTAACACAGTCATAATTCATTAGCTATATTTAATTACTGATTACTGATTACTGGTACAGACGCGCCAGGGTACGTCTCTACACTAATTACTGATTATGGCCCACCAAAAATAGCGGCTTCAAGATCTCGACGAGACAGCGAATATTTAAAGGAACGTTGAAGATCTTGACCGTTAGTTGCCGCACCAATATAACGCACTGTAATTTGGTCAACTTCTAACCACAAATCGGCTGTCCACTTTGGGTTCTCAATGCGCCAATAATGAAGCTCTTTACTATCTTGTTCCCCCCCATGAGAACGTAACCAGTTTTCAATATCAGGTAAGGGATGATTATATAAAGGTGTATCTGAACTAGGCAAGGTCATAAACAAGAGATAGGGGAGCTAATTAATCTTAAAAATTGATTATAGCATTTTTGATTAATCAAAATCAAGAAATAACCAATGGAATCATTTTTTGTTTTTCCATTCGAGTTCTATCATTCATAAATTCCTTAATTGGACAGCAAAAATAAATGAATGAGCAGGGACGGATAAAAATTTAAAGGCATTATAAAACTGGGGGGTTGAATCGGTTCTAAAACACCTCCTGAACGAGTTAAACCGATAAAAACAGCTAACAGGAAACACCCAATTAAACTCAATCCCATCAAAAATAAGGCAAAAATCTCTCCGGCGGAAAGGGGACGGTCTGTAGGATCTAAATAAGCCGAGGAATGATCAGAACGATTCTTTTTAGAATAGGGTTGATTAAAATTAGTCGGAACCTGGATAACATGATATCGAGAATAGCCGATTTTTAGATCATAAGATTGACGCCGTTGTGGGTTGCTTAAGGTGGCGTAAGCTTCATTGAGTTTTTGAAATTTGGCCGTTGCGATCGCTTTTGATAATGTTGTTGTATCAGGATGATAAAGTTTACTCAATTCCCGATAGGCACGTCGAATTTCTATTGGAGTAGCACTAGGATGAACCCCTAACAGCGTGTAATAACTAGAACTGAGTGCGGGATGGTTTTCCGATTGGGGTTGCTGTTGAGATGAAGTTTCTGGGGAAGTCACGGCTATTTACTCGACATCACATAAACAGTTATTTTATTATATGGGATACAGAAGACCGGAGACAAAAAATCTGAAAATGGGTAGAGACATTATGGGGAACGCCTCTACAAAATCTTGGGATTAGAACAATTATTTATTCATCTGAGGTAAAATATCGTTCTAGGAAATCTAAGGCATAGTTCCGCAATTCATAATATTCTGAAGATTCTCGCAATTGATGGCGATCGCGGGGATGGGGAAAGGGTACATCTAAAATTTCTCCAATATTAGCATGGGGGCCGTTAGTCATCAAAACAATCCGATCTGACATATAAATTGCCTCATCCACATCATGGGTAATCATCATTACCGCTTGACGATTTTGTTCCCAAATATCTAAGACTTGTTTTTGTAATTTTCCACGAGTTAACGCATCTAACGCGCCAAAAGGTTCATCCATTAATAACATTTTAGGCTGAATGGCTAAAGCTCGTGCAATTCCCACCCGTTGTTTCATTCCTCCTGAAATTTCATGAGGATATTTATCGGCGGCGGCGGTTAAATTCACCATCGCAATATGTTCATTCACTAAACTAATTTTTTCGGCTGAAGTAATATTTTTCAGCACTTCATCCACAGCTAGACGGATATTTTCTCGAACCGTTAACCAAGGTAATAAGGAATAATTTTGAAAGATCATCATCCGATCTGAACCCGGTTTGCGAATTTCTTTGCCTTCGATTCTTACACAACCTGATGTGGCTTTTTCCAACCCTGCCACTATTTTTAATAGGGTTGATTTTCCACAACCTGAATGACCAACAACCGAGATAAATTCATCTTCACCAATTGTTAGATTGATTTGGTCTAAAACCACAAATTCTCCGCCGTTAGGATTGGGATAAGACTTAACTAAATTCTCAATGGTTAAAAATTCAGTTGGGTTTAAAGTAGAAGTTGGGGTTGACATTGAAGTTGGAAATTGTTTCATATTAACCTCAAAGGATATTCAAGATAAACTAAGACAAAAAGAAAGATTGAGGACTAGGCAAAAACCCGGTTTCTGAACAGAAAATCAAGCTTTTAGCTTTAATTCGAGATGAGAAACCGGGTTTTTATCCCCTAAGATAAAAAGAAAGATTGAGGACGATTGGCTCGAATTTCAAAACTCTTGAGATAACCCACTGGATCGCTGGGATCAAAGGCTTTTTTATCGATAAAAAATTCAGCAGGTTCGACTTTATAATCATCGGTCGGACATTCAATTCCCATTTCGTTTGCAATCTCCCGATATAAATCGGTTCGCCAAGCTTTGTGAGCTTTTTCTTCCGCATCTTTGGGAATTTCTTTAATTTGTCCCCAACGAGCCGCTTGAGTCATTAACCAAATACTTTGAGACTGCCATAAAAACGTGGAATGATTGCCCGATATTTGAGATAAATCGGGGGGTAAATCATAAAAAACGGTGGTGTAGGGATTAGAAATAATTCGTTGTTGGTTATCAAATCCGCCGTAATTATAATCCCCCACAAGGGCAGGTCGAGTAAACTTATCAATGGCTCCTTTTTTCGGTTTTGCTCCTGTATAAGAAGGGTCAGTAATCAGTTGAGCAACTTCTGCCCGATTAGCGGGATTACTGCAATATTGACAAGCTTCAATCATGGCTTTTACTAAACTGCGATAGGTCTTCGGATTTTCATTAATAAATGATTCCATTACGCCTAATAGTCTATCGGGGTGTCCATGCCAAATTTCCTGACCTTGGGCGAAGGTAAAACCCACCCCTTCATTCCCTGTAATGGCGCGAGTATTCCAAGGTTCTGCGACCATATAAGCTTGCATGGCGCCAATTCTAATATTGTTCACCATTTGGGGCGGAGGAATAATAATAATCCGAAATTCTTGCATCGGATCAACTCCAGCAGCCGCCGATAAATAGCGGGCAAAATATTCATAAATCGCTGAACTTAAGACCACAGCCCAAATTCTTTGTTCAGGAGGCAACGCATCAAAATAGCCTCGAAAATCTTTACCAAATTGCTCTAAATTGCCGCCATATTCATGCCAAGGACGTAACCCATAATCCCACATGGCTTTATTCATCGTCATGGCGTTTCCATGGCGGTGAATAGTCATTGCGGCACACAAGGGGGCTTTTCTTGCGCCTTCTGCCCCAATACGAGCGTTTGTAACCGCACCGGAAACGACGGGAGAGGCATCTAAACGGCCGAAAATAATCCCATCACGGGAATTAGCCCAACTCGCCTCACGGGACAAATTAACATTGAGTCCGTATTTGTGGAAAAATCCCTTTTCATAAGCAATCGCAAAGGGCGCACAATCATTAACAGGAACATAACCAACAGTGATGTTGGGTTTTTCTAAAGTTTTGGGATCAATAACGGGTTCAACGGCTAAGGCGGCTTCAGATAATTGAGATGCGGGAGGTTTACCAACATTGCAGGAATACAACGCCAGTCCCGTCGCCGTCAGTCCCATTCCTTGCAAAAATTGACGTCGGGTAGTCATATTGTTTTTAGATTTAAAATTGAATTTCTGTAGGATGGGCTATGCCCATCACACACCTCTACTTGAAAACTAAGTTTTGCAGTTGTTCTCAAATCTTTATGAATCAGAACAGATGCAGAACTTGATTTTAAATAGGTTGTATATAGGGGATAATGGGCGTAGCCCATCCTACGCTTTAACGCGGTGATGGGTGACTAATACTTGAATTTGACCTAAACCGTAATCGAGTAATAATCCGGTTATTCCGATTACAAATACCGCTAGGAATACCGAACTCAAATTCAGACGATTCCATTGATCCCAAACAAAGAATCCAATTCCTACTCCTCCGGTTAACATTTCAACGGCTACAATCACTAACCAAGCAATCCCTAAACTAATCCTTAATCCCGTAAAAATGTAGGGTAAACTGGCGGGTAAAATGATTTTAATTACCCGTTTCCATTGAGGCATTTCTAACACTCTTGCCACGTCTAAATAATCGGGATTAACACTGGAAACCCCTAACGCGGTATTGATAATCGTCGGCCATAAAGAAGTAATAAAAATTACGAAAATGGCCGAGGGTTCTGCTAAATTAAAAATGGCTAAAGCAATGGGCAACCACGCTAAGGGAGAAACGGGTTTAAAAATCTGAACTAAGGGATTTAAAGCTAAAAATGCCGGGCGTGACATTCCAATTAAAAACCCTAATGGAATTGCTACTACAGCACCTAATAAAAACCCCAAGAGCACCCGGCGTAAACTGGCAATTAACAGCCAACCTAATCCTAAATTACCCGGCCCTTTTCTGAAGAAAGGATTAGCATATTCTCGGCTATCAATTAAAGCTTCTAAAGGGGTTGGCATTAAGTCTGTAAGGAAAGTTGCGGCAAACCACCACAGAAGAATTACGCCTAAAAATCCTAACAGGGGTAACACAAACGTATCCCGAAGTAAGATAGGCTTGGTTTTTTTCCATGCCATCTGTCCGGCGACCGCTAGGGTCGCAAGATTTAATTGTAAGAACATTAATTTTCCTCAGAGTCTAGGTCAGTGAATGCGAAGAAAAAGATACTGGCCTGGAACACTGAATCTCGTCAGATTATGAATAATTCTGACTATTTCAGTCTCCTCCCAATGCCTACGGAGTTAGCTGACGGGCTGGGGTTGAGAGATACCCTTCTCTTTATTATTTATCAAAAGAGATTAGCCCCAAAAATTTGGTTCCCCCGTTCTTGCTGACTAAAGTTTGTCAATAGCAAGACTCGGCTGACTTCTTCGCTATGGTTGACTACGAAGTTAACACATTATTTTCCAAGTTGCAAGGGTCGAGTTAAAATTTTTTCCGGTTTTCCAAATATCAAGGATTTTTGGAAAACCGGAATTCTTGAATAATAAAGGTTTTAGCCCGATTTGCCTTCTTAACTCAATGAAAATTGTTCTATCTTGAGGAATAAGTAATCCTATTGAGTAATTAATGATACTGACTCTTAAGAAAATTATTATACAAACAGAGTATTATTTATTATTTGTTAACAGGGAAAAAAATGATTAGAATTTTCTTCCCTGGTTTGGGTAATTTTTGCTGAACAACAACACCTAATGCTGTTCACAGATTAAAAACCAACCTCTAACATACCAACTCCTGAGTTGTGTTGACCTCCCCATTCATGAGGATCTCCCCTCATATCATCATCAAATTTCGTGATTTGATCAGGAAAGACATCAGTTTCATAAGGTCTTAGAACAGAGTTAATGGGAGGAAAAAGATTAGTTTCAGTGCTTGAAAAGGGGTCGATATTTGGGTTAATCTCTCCATCCAAATATTCCTTGGTATATGCAAAGGGTTGATCCAATTCTGGCCCCCCCATGGGGAACATTAAACTATCAGGATCTCGTCCAATAGTTAGTTCTTCTGGTATTCCTAAATCCTGGGCGGAACCTCTAGGGAGTTCAGCACTTTGTACCGTTGGAATTGCAAATTCCGATCCGGTTAAATCTGCATTTAAAAGATTTGCACCTTCTAATTGAGCTTGAACTAAATTAGCATTAGTTAAATTTGCACCACTGAGATTTGCATTATTAAATTCAGTCTGATTTAAAAACGCGCCTTCTAAGTTAGCTGCGGTTAAGTTCGCACCTTTTAAATCTGCACCTTCTAAATTGATATTAGCTAAGTTTGCACCTGTAAGGTTCGCATCTCGTAAATCAACACCAATCAAATGAGCACCGCTTAAATTAGCGCCTCTCAAATCACACCCTTGACAGAATCGGGTTTCTAATAATTGTTTAAGATCATTAGGGTTCTGAGCATAGGCTGGAGTCGTGACTCCCAAACCGAGTAGAAGCACTGTGGCGGTTCCAAACATTGCTGTGGACAGGATTTTCATAGATTATCCTCCAATAGCTGCCACCTAAAAACTACACCTGATAGTTTTCTGATTCCTATTATAAGCCAAGTCAATGCCTGAATACTTCAACCATTAGGAAGATTTAATAAAGATTTGACTGTTGATTATTACCCATTCCTCACTGATAACTGATAACTGATAACTGATAACTGATTATCTGAGGGTAACGAATTCCTCGCCACTGGTGGGGTGAATTCCCATTGTATTATCGAAGTCTTTTTTAGTGGCTCCCATATTCACAGCGATCGCAATTCCTTGAATGAGTTCTGCGGCATCTTTTCCGACTATATGAGCGCCTAAAACCCGATCAGTATTGATTTCAACAATTAATTTAATGAAGACCTTTTCTTCGGCTCCCGTGAAACTATGAAACATCGGACGAAACCGAGCCGTATAACATTTAATATTATCGCCGAATTTTTCTCGCGCTTGGGTTTCTGTTAATCCCACCGTTGCAGCTTCCGGGTTAGAAAATACAGCCGTTGCGATATTTTCATGGGTAATAAATCGGGGTTGATGACCAAATTCTGTATCCGCAAACGCTCGTCCTTCGGCGATCGCAACGGGGGTTAAATTCATCCGGTCGGTACAATCTCCCACTGCAAAAATATTAGGTTGATTCGTGCGACTATCAGGTGTCACCATAATTGCCCCTTTTTCATTAATTTCTATTTCAGCATTTTCTAACATTAATCCCGCTAAATTGGGTTTGCGACCTGTGGCACAAAGCAGCGTATCAACCGTTAAAGGTTCAGAATCATCCCCCTGAAAAAATAACTGTAATCCTGCTTCCGTTTTTTCTATTTTTTCTATCACTTTTTGAGTTAAAAATTGAATTCCATGATTAACCATTCCCCCTTGAATACTGTTGCGAATATCCTCATCAAAGCCATGTAAAATCAAATCTCGACGAATAATTTGGGTAACTTTACTCCCTAATCCTTTAAGAATACTGGCAAATTCAACTCCAATATAACCCCCACCCCAAACTGCAAAACGTTTCGGTTGTTCAGGGAGTAAAAACATTTCACGGGAGGTAATACTATGTTCAATTCCGGGAATATCGGGTTTAACCGCTTCTCCTCCGACTGCAATTAAAATTTTATCCGATGTAATTGTGCGATCGCCCACTTCTACTGTATGAGGATCAATAAATTTAGCATAACCAGAAATGAGTTCAACTCCGGCTTTTTCCAAAAAACTAATATGCAGTTGACTTAAGCGTTTAACTTCTGTATCAACGGCTGTAATTAATTTATTCCAATCAAATTCGGGTTCAACTTCTCCCCATCCATAGCCTTGAGCATACTGATACATATAGGAAAATTGAGAAGCATAAACCATCAATTTTTTAGGCACACAACCGCGAATTACACAAGTCCCACCGACTAAATCATATTCTGCGATCGCAACTTTTGCCCCATAAGAAGCCGCTCGTTTTGAAGAGGCTAATCCGCCGGAACCTGCACCAATCACAAACAAATCATAATCATAACTCATAATTCCATAGCCTCTTTGATTGCCACTTCAATGTTAATCGATTGAATTTATTTTAAACTCTATTTTAAGCCGATGTTGGAATTCCCTTAGCCGTTGGGAATTCTATAAATATTGATTCTATGAGGTATAAGAATTTTATGCAAGCCAGATCACAATCTGTTAGTGTCCCAGAAGCGAGAGCAACAAGTAATATTCCTGTAATTTCCCAACCCCTAACCCAGTCTGATCTGCTATCGGGATTATTCTTATTAACGGAAAATGCCGATACCGTTGAAATTGCTCCCGGAGTTTTAGGTAGTAACCCTGTGGCTATCTCCAAATATCCTAACGGGTTAGCCGCCTTGGGGGGAAATGATCATGTTCGAGGGTCTATAGACTCAGAACAAATGGGAGGAAATCAAGGTCAAGATACCCTTGAGGGTCAAGGGGGAGATGATACCCTGCGGGGGGGTCAAGAGTTTGATCTGATTTATGGGGGTACAGGGAATGATCTACTCAACGGAAATTTAGATAATGATTATCTTTATGGAAATGAAGATAATGATTTCATCAGAGGGGGTCAAGGTGATGATGCGTTAGTCGGAGAAGCCGGAAATGATACCCTCATCGGTGATCTGGGGGCTGATCGTCTCTGGGGAGGTGAAGGTGCTGATGTGTTTGTGTTGCGTACCGATACCGTCACCCCGCCACCGTTGGACTGTGGTTGTGGTGGACTGGACAATCTGGACACGATTACCTCTGACTTTATTCTCGATTACAATAGCAGCCAAGGGGATGTAATTGGGTTAACAGCAGGGTTGACAGTCAATGATATTGTGTTAACGCAACAAACCCTGACCTATGGCGATCTTCGAGATTATGATAGTAGTGGCCCCTACCCCCCAGGTGAAATCAGAACCCTGGATTTTCAAATTGAAACTGCATCCGTAACCGTGATTACAATAGCAAACACGGGAAATGTTTTAGGTTTAGTAAAAGGGGTTACACCTGCACAACTTCAGTTTGTCTCCGTTGGAGATAATCTGTTAGGACAGGGATAAATTATCGTTTTGTTAGAGTTGTTCTATTCTCAGTCAATTCTAACAAAAACTTCTAAAATTGAAAGCGGTTTCCTAATCCATCTCTAAAAATATTTATCTCAATGTTGAGTTCTTTTTATTTCCGTCGTTTCCAGCCTCTAATTGTGTTAGTGCTCGGTGCTGGTTTTTTGATTCCGACTCATCCAGCTTTATCCTTAACAAATGAGGAAGCACAAGCCTTTAGTAGCGAATACATGAAAGGCTGTTTGGAAGGGGTTAGTCAATCGGGTCTTGATCCGACAAAAGGAGAACAGTATTGTCGTTGTACCCTGAATAATTTGCTGAAACTTCCTGATGAAAAATTGCAGTCTTTAGGACGTTTAACTGAACAACAGATTATGCAAGATGCAGCGATTCAAAATGCAATTAGCAGTTGTTTGTCTACTTATACTCAACCCACACAATAGTTGAGGACATTAAGCCGAAAACCTCTGATTATAGCCAAGATTAGATCCCCCTAAATCCCCCTCCCCCCCTGCCTGCCACACGCGGAGGGTAAAGGGGGACTTTGTTAGGGATTTGATAAAATATAGCAGTCCTAAATATGTTGTAATATTTTATCGTAGGGGTTGGGTCTCCCAACCCTCTTGCTGTCTGGGTTGGGAGACCCAACCCCTACAGAACTTATACCCCCGTCTGCTAACAGCTACGCTAAACTATAACGATAGGAGTCTATTTGTCGAAGTCGGTTTAGATCCACAATTTCCGGTTAGGAAAATCAAACCGATTTGGATTTCTAGCTTGGGTTTTTCCTCTGATTTTATTGTAGCATTATTATCGTTTTGTGCAACTATTATTGGGGTTTTATTACCCTATTTATTTATTTCCAGTCCTGCTTCTAATTCCGATCCTAATAGGAATAATAACGAGGATGTATCTTAGGGTTTGGAATATAATTATTGTGGAGACGCAAAATTTCACATCTCCACACAAATAATTAAAGAATTTGAGACAGAAATTTTTGAGTTCGTTCTTCTTGAGGATTATTAAAAAACGTTTCTGGGGTTCCTTCTTCGACTAATATTCCATCAGCCATTAACACAATTCTATCCGCAACTTCTCGCGCAAACCCGACTTCATGGGTGACACAAACCATTGTCATTCCCGACTCTGCTAAAGTTCGCATCACGTCTAAAACTTCGCGTACCATTTCCGGGTCTAAAGCAGAAGTAGGTTCATCAAATAACATAATTTTAGGCTGCATCGCTAACGCTCTAGCAATAGCAACTCGTTGTTGTTGACCGCCAGATAATTGACCAGGATATTTTTTTGCCTGTTCTAAAATTCCCACCCTTTCTAATAATTGTAATGCCACTTCTTCCGCTTTCGCCTTCGGCCAACGTCGCACCCAAATAGGCGCTAAAGTGACATTTTGTAAAATACTTAAATGGGGAAATAAATTAAACTGTTGAAATACCATTCCCACTTCTTTACGAATTTCTTCAATATTTTTTAAATCATGGGATAAGTTAATTCCATCAATGACAATACTTCCCTGTTGAAATTCTTCTAAAGCATTAAATGTGCGAATTAAAGTCGATTTTCCCGAACCAGACGGCCCCATAATCACCACAACTTCCCCCCGTTTAACAGAAAGGCTAACCCCTCTGAGAACGTGGAAATTATTGCTGTACCACTTATGCACATCGGTAGCAATAATGGCAGTATCTTCCGTTGATGATTGAACTGGGTTGGTATTGGGTTGTATCTGTGTCATGATGTTGAGTAGGGGTCAGTGATCGATGAAGTTTATCATCTATTGTACGGTGTTTTTCCCTTGAAAGTGGAAGCGATCGCTATTTTTCAACAAATGATTAAAAGTTAGGTAGTCATATTGATCATAAAGCTGGAGTAAAAGTTAATTGATCTAGGTCTAATATAGATTAAAAGAATATAGAAAAGTTGAGATCAGTCCCTTGGCCATGTTACAGCATTGACTAAGATACCGAGTATTTTACCAATTTGGTTGATATAATATTCGACTGTATCAATATAAACTGTCTTATTTTCAAGTTTAAGAAATCTCCAAATATTTCCTGATGTGACTGCCCCATAAATAACAGGAATAGGATTATTTTCTTGCTCGTTAAAGAGTTGAGCCGCTAACATTTCGGCTACACATTGCCCCAACCCCGATTTGATATCTTCTCTTTTGGCTTCGACTAGGGCAACAATAGGAGTTTTGATGAAAAGATTTTCGGAAGATAGGCTGATCAAAAAGTCACAAATTCCGTTTAATCCTTTTTCGGGAGCGACATTAAATTCAGAACCGGAAAATAAGCCAATTCGATAGTTAACCTGTCGTCTAACTTCTAGCAAAATCGGTGCAATAATCATTTCGGATCGGGCTTTTTCGGTGTTAATATCCAGGGCTAGGGGTGTATTTTCCTTGAGGAATACTTTAAGGATTTCACTAGGTTCGACTTCTGGGACTTCGGCAAATAGATCAATATTTTCGCTGAGGTTCAAATCAAACTGTTTGATAATGTCTTGGAATTTGAAGTCACTGTAAGCCATTTTTATATCCTCTTAAGGTAAACTTTTTCTGTGCCATATTTTTTGGTATTGATTAAACTGGCTGAGGGAATGTTATAGTTGATGAGCAAATTTTAACATTATTTAAGCAAATTGATCAATGGTTTAATCGTTTGCGCGATCGCCAAGCTCAGTATAGAATAGACTTACGACTCAAAAAATTACAACTCGGAAATTTAGGAGATTGTCGTTTTGTAGGAGAGGGCGTTTATGAATTAAAAATTGATTATGGCCCTGGTTATTGCATGGACGAAGTATTATCAAAAACAGGACAGGAAGCAATTTATAGTTTAGGGTTTTGGCTAAAATCTTTAGGATTAAAATTATCTGTCAATGTATACCAACTAAACCCAAGTAAATTGGACTCAGAAACTCCCGTTTTACAAGAATTATTATCTAACCCAAAAAAAGAATGATAAAATACCAAATATGCTTGAATTACCTGCATTATCATTTAGTCCGCGCAGGCGGACTTTGTTTGTATAGCTGCGAATTCTATTCGCCCCAAACAAAAAGGATTTATTTATGCTCTGTATTCAATTGTTGTTCTAATTTCTGACTTGCTACGGACATCGCATAACAAAAAACCCAATACAGAATCCCAATAAACAGGTAAACTTCTAAATAACGTCCGAGAAACTTCGGGTTTGCTAAAATAGATCGACTCATTCCCAATAATTCTACTAATCCCACAATTGCTAATAAAGTTGTATCTTGGAATAAACTAATAAACTGACCCACAATTGAAGGAATAGAAACTTTTAAGGCTTGGGGTAAAACAATTAAACTCACGGTTAAAGCTGTATTTAATCCTAATGCTTTGGCGGCTTCTGTTTGACCTCTGGGAATAGCTTGTAACCCGCCTCGGATGTTTTCAGCTAAATAGGCTGAACTAAACATGGTTAATCCAATAATAGCGCGTAAAATTCGATCCGGTCGTGTTCCTTCTGGGAGAAATAGGGGGAGTAAAATTTGCCCCATAAATAGAATTGTAATTAAGGGTAATCCCCGAATAATTTCAATATAAACTGTTGATAAAATTCGGATGACGGGTAAACTACTTTGTCGTCCTAATGCGAATAATACGCCAATGGGAAAGGATAATAATATACTGATAATTGACATTAATAACGTCAACATTAGTCCTCCCCAGAGATTGGTTTGGACGACTTTTAATCCGAATCCACCTCCAATAAACCAAACACAAATTATCAATAATAAAAACCACGAAAAAGGCAACCATTTTCCTAAGTTTGGCTGACTATTTACTATGATTTTACCTCCCCAAGCTCCTACTACCAATAACAATAGCATTCCAATTAAGAGCAAATGAAAAACGATTGGAACTGGAGTAATAACCGCCAGAACTCCAATTAAACCAATCCCAATCAAAGTATTTTTACTAAACATAATTCTGGTATTTCTAGCTAAAAATCCCCAAGTTATACCAGAAAAAATAGCAATTATCCCTAACATTATCCATAAGCGCCAATATTGATCACCGGGAAATCTTCCCACAAAAAACAAAGGTAAATTAGCAGGAATTACACTCCATTTAGCTGTAGTAAATGCCCAAGAGATAAACCTTGTTAACATGAATAATAATAAGGCACTAATCCCCAAGGTAATCAGGGTATTATACCAATTATTAAATAGATTTTTTTGCAACCATTCCTTTGCGGTTAATACTACGATCTGAGGAGGTTGATGAGATGGCGTTGATGGTAAAGAAGTCATGATTAAGAATAGATGTTGACTGTTGACTGTGTACAGACGTGCCATGGCACGTCTGTACTGACTGTTAATACCCTAATTTATCTTTCTTGTAATTGAACACTACGGTTTAATTGATTCATTCCTAAAGAAATCAATAGATTAATGGTAAGATAAGTTCCCATAATAATTAACATCACTTCAATCGCCCTTCCGGTTTGATTAAAGGTTGTATTAGCAACATTATACAAATCGGCATAAGCAACAGCGATCGCTAAACTAGAGTTTTTTGCTAAGTTCAAATATTGACTATTTAACGGAGGAATAATCACCCGTAACGCTTGAGGAAAGACAACTAACTGCATGACTAAACCTGATTGTAATCCTAAAGATCGGGCAGCTTCCCATTGACCTTTGGGAACAGATTGAATTCCCGCACGCACAATTTCAGCAATATAAGCCGCCGTATACACTACTAAACTGACTAAAAGCGTAGTAAATTCAATGGTGAGTCGTAATCCTCCTTCAATATTAGTCGTTGTAGGATTAAATATCGGACGTTGCCAATTTAATCCCACCGTTAATGTTAATAACGCAATGATTCCAATAATTCCCAAAGTGATCAATTGAGATTGTCCAGATTCTCCTCTTTCTACCATAACTTTTATTCGTCTTTTCGACACAATTATGGCTGCGATCGCACAAATCACTAAAACCCCAAATCCAATTATCCCTTGAATTCCTGACGGCCAAGGCAGAAAAATTCCTTGTTTAGACAAAAAAATTGAATTTGAAATTGTTAAACTGTTTTTGACAGGAGGCATTTGTACAAAAATGCCATACCAAAACACAAGCTGTAATAATAGAGGTGTATTGCGGACAATTTCGACATAAATAAACGATAACTGACGCAAAAGCCAATTATCAGAAAACCGAGCAATACCAACGGCAATTCCTAATAAAGTTGTTAGGATAATTCCAAAAAACATCACCCGCAGGGAATTTAATAATCCTGCTAATAAAACCCGACTATAAGGATCAGTAGGGGTATAGGGAATTAAACTATCGAGAATATTAAATCCCGCCGATGTGTTTAAAAAATCAAAGCCAAAATTACTACCTGTTTGTCTAAGATTTCGAGTTAGGTTCCCGCCTAAAAGAGCGAATACACTAACTACAATTACAATAACTAAAACCTGTAAGGCAATTCGCCAAAATCGCTCATCTCGCCAAAGCGGAATTTTCTGATCTCTGTTGGTCGTCATATCAGTAATCAGTAATCAGTAATCAGTAATCAATTATCAGTTATCAGTGTAGAGACGTGCCTGGACGAAGCCATGCTGATCGGCGATTGGCGAGTCTGTACGAGTTAAGAGTTAAGAAGCAGTTACAGTTGTTTTAAATCAGTAAAAATCTTGATTTTATTTCTTTCACTGTTTACTGTTTACTGATAACTGATAACTGATTTTAACGGAAAGGCGGAGAATACATCAAACCGCCATTTGTCCACAGTGCATTTTGCCCACGCGGAAGCTTAAATTGTGAACCTTCACCGAGGTTTCGTTCATAAACTTCGCCATAATTACCAACAGCTTTAATTGCATTGGCAGCAAAATCATTGCTTAATCCTATTCCTTTACCTAGATCCCCTTCTGTGCCGAGGAATCGTTTAATATTAGGGTTATCACTGGTTTTGAGTTGATCAACATTGGCTTGATTTACCCCTAATTCTTCCGCTTCAATTAACGCAAAGGTTGTCCATTTGACCACATCAAACCAAGCGGAATCATTATTTACAGTTACAGGGCCGAGGGGTTCTTTGGACATCGTAACATCCAGAAGAATATGCTCATCAGGGTTGGGGAGGGTACTGCGGCGGGCCACCAGTTGAGATTTGTCGGAGGTCATCCCTAGACAACGGCCTTCTGCATAAGCGGCATAAGCGGGGTCAGCTTGTTGGAATGTAACGGTTTCAAACTGTACACCCCGTTGACGCATAGCATCGGTTAAATTGAGTTCCGTTGTGGTTCCCGCTTCTACACAAACGGCTTTTCCTTGTAAATCTTCTAACTTAGTAATCCCACTATCTTGACGAACCATCATCCCCTGACCATCGTAAAATGTAGTTGGGGCAAATTCTAAGCCAACGGAGGTATCTCGGCTAATTGTCCAGGTGGTATTGCGAGAGAGCATATCTACTTCTCCCGCTTTTAAGGCTTCAAATCGTTCTGTAGAATCCAAATTACGATATTCAACCGCATTGGCATCACCAAAAACGGCTGCGGCTACGGCTTTACACAAATCAACATCCAGGCCAGAATATTGGCCACTTTCATTCACAAAGCTAAATCCAGGGATTTTACCATCGACACCACAGATCAGCTTTCCGCGCTGCTTGACAATATCCAGACGACTTTGGCCTGTCCCTGTATTAGCCGCAGGTGTTGAATTTCCCCCCGGCGAAGTTGTACTGGTGCTAGTAGTATTGGTTGATTCACAGGCTGTTAGTGGTGCAACTAACAGGAGTGTTGCTACTAGCAAAGAGCCGCATTTGTGCATAGTTTTATATTGTTCGTGTACGGGATAGGTAAGTTTACAGTTCTAAAGGGGTTGAGGTTATTGACTCTCAAGGAGTTACCTCAAACGCTTTAAGCTTACCTTAATCTGAGAATTTTCTATGCAATTCTTTGAGCAAGATTCAGGTAATCAATTTATTCCTCTAACTGATTGGTTAACTTGGAAGTCCCCCGAATCAAAAAACAGGGGATAGATAGGGTTTAAGCTGATGCGTCTCCAGATAAGCGTGCTTCTGCCAGATCTCGAATCAAAGAGATGCGAGAGCAGATGTAATCGCGTAATAGAGCAGCTTCTTTTCCATTGATAGCAGCTTCTTTATTGAACTGTTTCAGTAAACACTGGACAAGACTTGCATCATCAAGATTAACGAGAGTGGATGCTTGAGTTGTTTCGACCAGTGACCAAAGTTGACGAAGCATTGAAGGAGTCATAAAACCTCCGATGGATGCAGTTTTGTCGGCTTTTATACAGAAAATAACAATGTTCTTGTGAGTGAGTCAGAAAGCAATCCTTCTCGTTGATGACGAGGGGCTTAATACTTTCTTTAAATTTCAAGAATAACCGAGATTACTCAAATTAGACAGAAAAAAATACAAGATGTCACAAGAGCTACAACTCTCTTAATCTAGTGAATTAAATCTTGACAATCGCCTTAATGTAGAGTTAAGATTTGAAAATTTTGTTTTCTATTGAGTATTTTAGAGTCGCATCATCCCGCATTTCTACTTAGGTTGGGGAACCAAAACCGTTAAGGCTTGGGGAATTACCCGAAAATGAGCAGGTGTCCAGGTTGTGATTTCCCCATCGGTGTTAATGGGGTAGGGTTTACTGGTATAAACTTCAAAATCCGAACCATATACAGCCCTAACCCCTAATTCTTGGCGATGTCTTCCTGTTCTCAGGGTTAACCAGACCAAGGGAATCTGCCACCAATGTTTGATTTCTAAACTATAAAGATCTAAGCGTTGATCATCGATGGTCGCATCATGGGCAATGGACATTCCGCCCCCATAATATTTACCATTTCCGACAGCAATTTGTAAGGTTTTGACTCTTTCTCTCTGGCCATCTATTTCAATTAAAGCATGAAAAGGCCGAGCCGTCAGTGTCGCTTGAATCGCTGCCCACACATAGGCTAACACCCCCCAGCGTTTTTTAGATTGCTTGGTAAGTTTACGAGTAATATTCACACTCAACCCAAAACTCGCCACATTAAAAAAGTGTTTACCATTCACCCAACCTAAATCAATCTTTTGTTGATGTCCACTGGCAATAATTTGACAGGCTTCGGTTACGGAGGGGGGAATACCCAAAGTTCGCGCTAAATCATTAGCCGTCCCCAAGGGTAATATCCCTAGAGGTAAACCTGTTTCTACCAGTCCATCCACCGCAGCATTAAGGGTTCCATCTCCGCCCCCCACAATCACAAAATCCACTTGCTCTTGATAACGTTGAATGGTTGGAGTAAACTCCTGGGGATGATCAGGGAACTCTTGAATAATATCAAAACCCAAAGCCTGAAGTTGATACACCACTTGCGATAAATTCTTTTGAGCTTGGCGAGCATGGGGATTCACCAAAAGTAAAGCCGTTTTCGGATACGGAAGTTGGGGAAAAATCGCCATATTAGTAATCAGTTATCAGTTATCAGTTATCAGTTATCAGTTTCTAGTCTTTAGTTTTTTGCCAACAATTTAAAACTATTAGCTATCAACTATAGCAATCCTAAATCCGTCATGATGATCAATCAGCCTCAAGCCCAGGAATAGCAAGGCTCCCATATTACAACCTATTTAGGATTGCTCGATCAACTCTTCACTGATAACTGATAACTGATAACTGATTAAGCTGCTTCTGAGGGAATACCAACTCGTTTGCGTAGAGATTCAGACCGACGTTTTGCGGTTTGATTATTGGGGTCGATTTTCAGAGTTTGTTCATAGGCCTCTAACGCTTGGGCGGTTAGCTTTTTCTTTTCATAGGCATAACCTAAATTATTAGAAGCAGTGGGATAAACTGGATTTAATTTTAAGGCTTCTTTATATTGACGAATGGCAATATCGTACTGTTCTTTAGCGAGATGGGCATATCCTAACGCATTATAAATCATGGCTAAGTTTTGAGGATCTTCATCCTCACCCGCTTTTAAAGCTTTTTGCAATATATTAATGGCTTGAGAGTAAAGTTTTTTATCGTTATAAATACTTCCTAATTGATAGTATTCTTGTGCATTTCCCGGTTCTTTTGCTAATTTAGTTTGCAAATCAAAGAGGGTGGTTTCTGTTCGACGAGTTTTAATAATTTGACGAATCAGGAAGATAATGGCGCCGGAAAGTAACACCACTAAAAGTAATAGATAGGCAATAGGAAGATTAGTATCCATGATTGAAAAAGTAAAAGTTTAATTAAACACAAAGGAGAAGGATCAATTGCATTTGATCCTTCACCTTAGCCGATAATTGGCAATCTGTCTATTTAGTTTAACAGGCTGTTTTAATGTGTTAAAACTACTTTGTTCCACTCTTAGCAAGATCAACCACTTTCCCAAAGGTTTCAGGATCTAAAACGGCAAGTTGTGCTAACATTTTGCGGTTCAGTAAGATATTGGCTTTTTTCATATTGCCAACTAACTGACTATAGCTAATGCCATTGATTCGCGCCGCAGCGTTAATCCGGGTAATCCACAAGCGTCTAAAGTCCCGTTTGCGGTTACGACGATCTCGATAGCCATTTTTCAACGCCTGCATGACTCTCTGATTCGCAGTGCGGAAGTTAGTGGACTGACACCCCCGGAATCCTTTGGCAAGTTTCAGTATTTTTTTGCGGCGTTTGCGAGCAACATTACCGCGCTTAACTCGGGTCATTTTACGTTTCCTTTAATTAAAATTTGCTTAGAGGCTTACAAATAGGGCAGCATCAAACGCACGTTGTCCTCTTGAGTCTCACTCACCAGCGCCATATTAGACAGATGGCGTTTGCGAGAAGAGCTTTTATGCTGTAATAAGTGGCTTTTATAAGCCCGACGACGTACAATTTTCCCACTGCCTGTGACTCTAAAACGTCTGGCTGCGGATTTACGAGTTTTGAGTTTGGGCATGGATTAGCCTGAATTCGACACAGCCTACAATTGTATCATGGGAGTTGAAATTCCCACAAGGGGAGGGAATAGGGAATTACGAATTACGAATTACGAATTACGAATTACGAATTACGAATTACGAATGGGGAACAGGTAATAGGCAATAGGCAATAGGAAACAGGAATTTCACCGCTATACTAGGATTCTGAGTTCTGCTGGCGATGTTCAACTTTAACAACGGTATGAACGTTACCACGAGGGTTAAAATCCCCTTTAATTCGGACTTCTAGGGGATCAGCTGCCGCTACAAAGTCATCTAAAATTTGGTTAATGGATTCTTCGTGGGAAATATAGCGATCGCGGTAGCTATTAATATAAAGTTTGATCGATTTTAATTCCACAACCCGTTCATGGGGAACGTAGGTTAAATAAATTGTGGCAAAATCGGGATAACCGGAAAACGGACATTTACAGGTAAATTCGGGTAAGGTAATCTGAACCTCGTAGCGACGGCCAATTCTAGGATTAGGGAAGGTAATCAGTTGTCCTTGGGTGATTTCCCGTTCACCATACTTTAATTCTGCTTCTGGACTCGCTGCGGGGAATTCTGGGGTTTCAGTATCGGGATGGCTCATGGGATTGAAATTCAACAGGAACTATCTAAAGTTTAGTGAATCAAGCAGAAGTTTTTCGGAAATTTCTTCAAGAAATTCGTTCAAAGCGTTCTAATCACAGGTATCCTGGAACATAGCACGCTAACCTGACCCTGGTTAATTTGATCAGTTCCTCATCCGATGTTCACCTTTTATCATAAGTCCTATGCAAAATGCTGACACATCCAGCCCTAATCCGTCAGTGGCATCGAATACCTACTCTCCATCTATTCCGATTTCTATTTATCGAGAAGTCACGGCTGAGTTGCAAACGGCTCAATCTCAACTGGAAGCTCTCAAAACCCAGAATCAACAGCTAACGCAACAAAATCAACAGCTTCGCCAAGAACTGGAAAATGTGGTTCAATCGGCGATTCAGTTACACCAAGCGATTAACAAAGCTCAAAACGTGGGTCAGGGAAAAAAATCTTCCTTTGCGCCTCCAGGAGCGAGTTCTTTTAGCTTTGATGTTCCGACCCCTCTCGGTGGAACTGGGACTGCTGCTGCTTCTCCGTTTATGGATATCGCCCCTCCTGCTCCATCGGAACCCCAGGTCACTGAACCGAATTTTCGCTTTCCCCAGCCACCCCAACAACCCTTAACACCGGAAGTTGCAGAACCGTTGTTTACAGAACAACCGGAGGCTCGGTTACGCTCCCTCTCTAAATCTCAGCGTTCTGAACTCAGTGGGTTTTGGTTAATTGTGTCGATTGTGCTGATTGTTGTCGTTGCTTTTGGTGCTGGATATTGGATTGTTCGTCCTCTGTTGAATCAACAACGCTAGATGGTTCAGGAATTATTGGCAAAACTTGATTTTTTGATCATACAAATAATGGCGGAAGGAAAACCCTCCGCCAATAACGTATTTGAAGTTGTTAACGTTAATGCAACTTTCAAGGAATTAGTCACCTAATCGGATGACTGTATCGAAGTTTCTAGAAAGAAGATTGATTATGTTAACTCTGTGTTGGTATTAATATTTTCCCTATTGAATTTCAGGAAACTATCAATACCAACGAAAAGACGAGAAACACAATCTTTTTCGATTTGACTTAACTCGGCTGACCGATGAACGGGTTTTAACCGCGATTTCCAGTTTCAACTAAAGTTGCTAATGATTCTTCACTAATTGAGTCTGGAATTTCAGTCTCGTCGGGTTCATAACCGCGTTTAAATTCCCGGAATCTTACCTGTTTGGCTTGAAGCGCGGTTTCTAGAAATTTAATGGCTCGCTGAGGATTTCCTTTTCCACAAAAGAACAAGTCAGCAGCGAAATACCCCAGTTCTGGCCAAGTGTGTATAGCAATGTGAGATTCAGCCAAGGTTGCTGTTGCAGTTACTCCGTGAGGACTAAACTGGTGTACACATAAGTCGATGAGGGTAGCCCCTCCAGCAGAAATCGCATCAAGAATAGCGCGACGGATGCGTTCAGGATCGTTCAGAAGTTCTGCGGGACACTGCCAAGCGTCAACGACCAGATGAGTTCCCAATTGTTTCATTCTGTGTGGTTTTACCTCCACCCTAAAGTGTCTCAAACTTCATGATCATATCACACATTTTCAGAAATTGTGCAAGGGTTTCACTGAAACCCTTGACAGTTTTAAGCGTGGGTGGCTCCGTTAGGGAGAATTGCCCCTTCGAGGGTGGCTTCGTTCAGGTTAATAATATTGAGACTAGCACCGATGAGATTGGCTTCGCAGAGGTTGGCTCCGGTTAAATTTGCACCCTTGAGGGAGGTTAATAGTAATCCGGCACCTGTGAGATTCGCATGGCTGAGGTTCGCGCCGCGCAAGTCGGCTTCTAAGAGGGTCGCGCCTTCTAAGTTCGCGCCGATGAGGTTAGCACCGCGTAAGTTAGCCTGGGTCAAGTCGGCGTGTCTTAAATCGGCGTTGTGTAAGTTCAAACCGTTTAAATAGGCATTTTTAAGATTGGCATCTTGTAGGTTAGCACCACTTAAGTTTGCACCGTTCAAGTTAGCTGCACTTAAATCGGCACCTTGGAGGTTAGCACCCGTTAAATTAGCTACACAAAAATTAGTCTCTTGCAGACTGGCTTCGCTTAAATCGGCATCTACCAAATTCGCACCACTAAGATTGCCTCGGTTAAGATAAGAACGGACTAATTTTGCCCCACTTAAATTTGCCCCACTGAGATCCACTTCACTTAAAATGGTTCGGGTTAAGTTAGCTCCACTTAAATCGGCACCGCTTAAAATCGCTCGGCTGAGGGTTGCACCCACCAAAATTGCATCCACAAGTTTACAACCGTTAAGGAGGCAAGCTGAAATTAAACTAGCGGAGGTGAGGTTCGCCCCGCTCAAATCGATATGGGACAAAATTGCCCCACTCAACAGAACACCACTCAGGTCAGCATGGCGTAAAATCGTATCGGTAAGACTGGCACCACTGAAATTAGCTTCTACTAAAACCGCTAGGGAGAGGTTGACTTGACTGATATCAGCCCCATTTAGGTTAGCTCCAATTAGGCGAGCGCGAGATAAATTAGCATTTTGTAACGTAGCATTACTAAGGTTAATGCGATTAAGCTTCACGTCTTTTAGGCTTGTCGCCATCAGATGGGTGCCGCTAAAATTTCTTTCTCCTGTGGCATATCGCGTTAACAGCTTATGGGCATCGATAATTTCACTGGACTGCATAAAAAATGAACGATTTAGTTTAATGTGTTAATAGTGGAAATTCACCACGAATCGCTTCAAGAGCAGTTCATGGCAACGGAAAAAAATGCAAAATAGACGTTGAGAAATTGGGAAAGACCAAAGGTTTTTGGTCAGTTATTATGAATAACTCAGCCCCAATAGCGTTTAGTGTAAATTCTTTGTTGGAATCTAACTGTATCGGGCTTTGCTCCTCGACTGTATCCAGGTGAACGGCTGATCATAGAGTGAATTCAGCTTAACTCGTATCACCCGCAATCCGGGTATATTGCTGGATTAATCGCCAGACTATTGCTGAACAAAATTCCTGAAAATCATAGTGCGGTTGAAGTGGAACATCCCGCAGAATGTAGAAAACAATGGCAGAGCGAAAGCTCTTAGAAAACATAGAGATGGGTTGACAACGATTAATTGAGGTTGACACTCTCATGTCTGAAGACGCTGAGATTCTTGGTTCAGCGAAACCACTTAATCAAAGTACCTTGCAGTGCTTCAACCAGAGGTGGGATTCTCCCCAAGCGTAAATTCGGGTATGCCCTACCCTATTCGCATTGCTGCTTTGTCTTTTTTAGCTTGAAACAAATTTGTTTCAAAAAACTGGTTGTCTAGCCCCCACGAATCTTTTACCCACTGCTGGAAGG
>CAITND010000046.1 GCA_903893625.1 uncultured Oscillatoriales cyanobacterium | reverse complement strand
GCAGAAATGCGAATAGGGTAGGGCATACCCGCTCTTTAGCTTGGGGAGAATCCCACCTCTGGTTAAAGCACTGCAAGGTACTTTAATTAAGTGGTTTCGTTGAACCAAGAATCTCAGCGTCTTCAGACCTGAGAGTGTCAATCTGCCTCATGTTGAGAATGAACACCAAGAGAAGAATAACTGAAAGCTTTATATATTAGGGGTTTGGGAGGATTGTTCAAAAATCCTGAAATAAATTTGGCAAAAACCCTTGACAAATCCAGGGAGGATACTGCTAATATAAATAACTGTGAAGCAATGGGGCGTCGCCAAGCGGTAAGGCATCGGGTTTTGGTCCCGACATCCAGAGGTTCGAATCCTTTCGCCCCAGTTGAAAGCATTATATCCAGAAAGCCAGCTTAAGCAATGAGTGAATCTGCGTTACCGGATTATACCCCCCAGTTGCAGGAACTAATGCAACGGGCGGGGGTTTCAAGCCTGGAAGAACTGAGTCAAAATATTGGGGTTTCCCCGTTGCAGATTATTCGACTGCGACGGGGACTTGCGCTACAAACCCCTGTGGGTATTTTGCTAAAAATTAGTCAGGGTTTAAAGATTTCCTTGAACGAATTATTAGCCATATTTGCACCCGGTTTTGTCCCGTCTGAGGAGCAAACCCCAGGGGGAAATTTAAAACAAGAATATCAACATTTACAAACACAAATGGAACAGCAACGTTCTGTGTTGCTAGAAGAATTTCAACGGGAAAGTCTGCACCTATTGGAGTCCTGGTTGTTACAATGGCCAACAGTGGTGTATCGGGTTCAGGAAAATCCGCAATTACCGGGGAGTAAATTATTGCCTTTTGTGCGTCCAGTGGAACAGCTTATGAGACAATGGGGAGTAGAAGCGATCGCACCTGTCGGCGCACAAGTTCCCTATGATCTGCATCTACATCAACTTTTGGAGGGAACGGCTCAACCCGGAGAGCAGGTGATTGTGCGATATACGGGATATCGACAGGGGAATAAACTTCTCTATCGCGCTAAAGTTAGTCCGGTGAAGGAGCCATCAACTTGAAGGGTGGACGATAAATTTGATCAGGAAAGGGACGGGTTGCCGATAAATCTCCTGTTCCCCAGGTTAAATCGATGTATTTGGCTATGAGTCCATCTCAAAGCTATACTAACTGAGTCGGGCGAGTCTTATGGAGGGTTCAATCCCTAAAAAAACTATGAGTTCTGATGTTAAAATTCTTAAACCTCACGGGATTTTAGATGGCACTAAAGCCAGTCCATTTCGTCAGGATATTGCTGCTTTAGTTGAGAAGGGAGCCAAAACGATATTAATTGACTTCCAAGATGTCACGTTTATGGATAGTTCCGGTTTGGGTGCATTAGTCTTAGCTCTGAAAACCGTTAGAGCGGCTGGGAGTAAATTATTTGTTTGTTCTATTAATGAACAAATTAGGATTTTGTTTGAACTTACCAGCATGGATCGAGTATTTGAGATTTTTGAAAACCGAGAGAAATTTTTGGAATCTTTTGAAAGCTAACTTGATGCTATTCGATCACTAAAACGGGGTGAAAACGGGGAGTTCATCTGAATTTAAACAGATTTGTGTTTCCCAATTTCACCCTATGATTAATTTATATACTCAGGAGGAGAGATGGAAAACAATCCACCCTCAATAATTAAGTAAAACTCACTTTTAATAAGGAGAAGTCATCATCAAAGGGATTATTAGAGTTAAATTTTTTAACGGTATTTAAGACTTCTTCTAAAGTATTCGATTCTAAATAATTGTATTCTGTTAAAATTGAAATTAACCCATCTAAGCCTAACATCGTGTTATCAGGTTGATTGATTTCATAAACTCCATCACTAAAAATATAAAGATTACTAAATTCTTCAATATCGTGGATGGCATCCATATATTCAGCTTCTAAAAACATTCCTACAGGCATTCCTCGTGTTTTTAACTGTTCAATTTTGAGATCTTTAGGATCTTTACCTGTTAATAAAATAGCGGGAGGATGACCAGCACAGGAATACAATAATTGTCGAGTGGAATGATTATAAACACCATACCAAATGGTAAAATATTTATCATTTTGGTAGGTCATTTGAAAGGTGGAATTGAGGGCTTTTAAAACGTGACTTGGTTGATAATAATCAATATTAGGAATCGCCCTAGAACGGAGTAGATTAAGCACAGAAACCGAAGGTAGAGCAGCCCTTAAGCCATGTCCTGATGTATCTAATAAATAAATAGATAAATGATCGGAATCTAACCAATTATAGTCAAAGGAGTCTCCTCCTAATTGACGAGAAGGAATAAATATGGTGTCGATTTTTACGGGTTCAGTCAGAGGTTCAGGAAGTAGCGATCGCACATATTCAGCGGCTTCTGCTAATTCGGCTTCAATACGTTCTTTTTGGGTTTGTAAATCTTGACTCAGTTGATGTAACCTTAATCCAGCCCGAACTCTAGCATAGAGTTCATTCATTTCAATCGGTTTAGAAATAAAATCATCAGCCCCCGCATCCAACCCCGTCACCCGATCAGAAACTGAACCGAGGGACGTTAATAAGAAAAATTGTGTTGTTGATAATTCTGAAGTCGCTTTAACTTGACGACAGACCTCAATCCCCGTTAACTTGGGCATGATCCAATCACAAATAATCAATGCCGGACGTAGCTGTTTAGCCTGTTCTATGCCTTCTTCACCATTATTTGCCACAGTGACATCATAACCCTGTTTTTTCAGCGTTCTTTTGAGAAGTTCTAAAATGGCAACATCATCATCGATAACCAGAATTTTAAACATGAGCGTTGAGGTACGTTGGTACACCAGATGAGGGTAATCAAGGCCAAGTTAAGACTTTGCTGTCTTTGAGTATAGTCTAATTGGCGGATTGCCTGAACTGTAGATTGATCGAGTTCAGAGTTGTGTTCAGTTGATATTTAAGATTCATAATTTAAGGGTCTCAAACTTCACGGCTTGCGTTGTCTCCGACACGAATCATTTTACTTGATCTGACACAATTGCGGTTCAGCAAGACTAGAAAACGACCCAAAAATGCAGTAAACTATTGGAGGACTCAACGAGTAATGACTGATTCACCGGAGGTAAAACGCCGCGATTAATGGGCCTACCTCAGAGGTTAAACATGGCTTACTCACGTCCAAATTTCTGCTGTATGATGATCAAGTCAGCCAACTTGTTATAATTCTCAACCCCTAATCTCATTGAGAACTTAGGAAATCAGTCAAACTTCTTGTGATTGAATAAGAGGATTTAAAACCATTGTCACTACCCCAAACAACTCAACTTCAAGCTCCTTCTAGTCTAGATGTCCTAGCTAACGTCTTGTCATGGTTTGATCAACTGTATCAGTCTTTTATTCCTAAATCCGTTTGGCTACGCTGTCAGTTAGCTTTAGCAGAGGGATTTACTAATGCAGTTCGTCATGCTCACAAAGGACTTTCTTCCGGTTTATATATTGATTTAGAAGTCACTATTTTAGATCGACAAATTGAAATTCGGATTTGGGATTTCGGCGAACCTTTTGATTTATTAAAGAAAATCCAGGATATCTTGGCGAAAATGAAGGATAAGCAAACAGATATTAATTCTCTTTCCTGTGGGGGAGGAGGAAGGGGTTTATTGTTAATGTACGATATTGCCGATTATTTAAGTTATGAACAAAGTGAAGATGGACGTAACTGTCTATTAATTATTAAGCATTTTTAAAGCAGACACCCCATTGAAAATCAGGTGTTTATTATATGAAAAAAAATCAAATTTTAGCAATATTAGTAGGGTTTTGTATTGTGTTTTTGATAATAACCAGTTGCAGCCATCTGGTTGATAGGGTTAAAAATCTTCAGGCGGGAGTTGGAGAGAGAATTATTGTTTTAGGAGATAGTATTGCCAGTGGTTATGGCCTGAGTGAAGCTGAAAGTTTTCCCAGTGTTGTGAGTCGTTTATTAAATTTACCGATTGTGAATCGAGGGGTTGCAGGAGATACAACGGCTGATGCTTTAAATCGTTTACAGCAAGACGTTTTATCGGCTTCTCCTTGGTTGGTAATTGTAGAATTAGGAGGAAATGATTTTCTGCAAAAATTACCCAAAACGGAAACAGAAGCCAATTTAAAAGAAATTATCACAAAAATTCAAGAAAAACAGGCAATTGCTGTTTTATTAGGAATTAATTTAGGAATGTTTAAAGATGAATACCAAGAGATTTATACTCGTGTTGCAAAAGAGACTCAAGCCTATTTAATTCCTCAAGTTTTAGAAGGAATTATAGATAATCCTAAATACCGACAGGAAGATTTTGTTCATCCCAATGCTGCGGGACATCAACGGTTAGGGGAAAGAATAGCTAAGGATTTGAAACCGCTATTAGAGAAAGCAAAAAAACCTGCATTATTCAGAAACTAGAATGATTATTTCTCTTATTATAACACTCCAAAAATAAATGACCATTGCCTATTGCCTATTGCCTGCTATATGAGACAGGAGACAGGAGAATGAATCAACTGTCCACTGTTTCCGATAGTTTAAACCATTGCAGGTTCGGGTTTTAATAAACCATTGAGAATTTCTGCGGGAGGGTTTTGATGGGGCCATGCAAAGGCATGACGAAAAGCTGCTTGTTGACAGGCTTGTAATTCTTCAAACCCCAGAATATCGAGGGTTAATAAATTCTCGTATTCAAAGGGTAAACGCACGTTATGTAACCCGGCATTATCTGTACAAATGGCAATATCAACTCCCGCATCAAAACAGCGTTCAAAGACAATTTTTAATTGCTGAATATCCTTGAGGGTTCCGGTTTTAATGTAGGTTGTGGGACAGACTTCTAAACACTGGTTTTGACGAGCTAATTCAGGTAATAATTCAGGATGTAATAATGGAATCTGGATACCATGACCAATTCGCATTAAATAGGGCAATAATTCAGGATAACATCCCTCTGGGGTTTCATATAAATGTCCGGTGGTTTTTAACCCCAAGGATAAGGCGTATTTGTACAAATCGATAAATTCATCCAACCGTTCAGCATAATGATTATCGCCACCCGCGATATCAATAGCACAAACATATTGAGGTATTTGTGCAGCTAAATCAATAATAGCGCGATTGACTTCCAGGGGAAGTCGGGTGTGCATACATAAAATTTGGCTAGTAATAATCGGAGCATCACTGATTTGACTGGCTTTTCCTACAACTTCCACAATTTCAGCCATACAATCAATTCGTTGGGACTGGCTGAGATGTTCGGGTGTTCGTAAATAGGGTGTATAGCGTAATTCTAAATACGCCAAATTTTCAAAGGTATAAGCACCCCGCATCAACCGATAAATAAAATAGGGGAGGGTTTCAACGGTCTGCACACTTTCAACCATAGTATGCAGTTCTAAATATTCATCTAAGGTATTGCGGGGTTTGGTATAAAAATCTTCAAACTGTTCATATTCTACAAACCCTGCGGTTAACTGAGGGTTATGACGTTGGAAATACCGCCACAGAATACGCGGTACAACTGAACCCCCTAAATGGCGATGTAACTCGGCGTGTAACGGCATAGTGACTCTTAAATAGAGGTTAAAACAATGGCTATCGCTGAACCGTTTCAATGTCTCTTGACTAACAGAATTAACGGATCATGATATTGACCATTAACGATAACACAACCCTCAAAAAACATGGGGTCAAAACTAATGTTTTTATGAAGATTCTTATTTTTTAGGGGAATCACCCAAAACCCATTTTTATTTGTTATAATAAAGTTTTGGATAAAAATTAAGAAATTAGAAAAAAATATTTTCGCTACTTCTTTTAAGATTGAACTCAAAAAACGAGATCGTCTGTAGAGACGCGCCATGTCACGTCTCTACGGGGTTCAACGCGGATGAACTATTGGGTAACAGTTCACAAAACTTAATTTGACAGAGTTTCCTAAATAACAGATAATCAGGATTTGTGTAAACTGTCGGAGTGAAAACTCTCTTGGCTAACGTAGTTGTTATCGGTGCCCAGTGGGGCGATGAAGGAACAGGTAAAATGACCGATCTGCTCAGTGGTTCAGCAGATGTGGTTGTCCGCTACCAAGGTGGCGTAAATGCAGGTCATACAGTTGTTGTTGACAATCAAACCTTCAAACTGCACCTGATTCCTTCAGGCATTTTATATCCCGATACCGAGTGCATTATCGGTTCAGGAACCGTGATTGATCCCAAAATTTTAATCGAAGAACTGGATCAACTCGAATCCCTGGAGATTTCTACCAAAAACTTGATGATTTCCCAGACCGCCCATGTTACGATGCCTTACCATCGCCTCTTGGATCAAGCATCGGAAAAACAACGGGGATCTCAAAAGATTGGGACAACGGGCCGAGGAATTGGCCCGACCTACGCGGATAAGTCGGAACGCACGGGAATTCGGATCATTGATTTGATGGAAACCGAGAGTTTACCCGAACAATTGCGCTGGACGATTAGCAATAAAAACATTATTCTCGAAAAACTTTATAATCTCCCTCCCCTTGACCCGGAAGCGGTGATTGCGGAATATTTGCAGTATGCAGAACGCTTGCGTCCCCATGTTGTCGATGCGTCACTGAAAATCGACGCAGCAGTGCAGGATCGGCGGAATATTTTATTTGAAGGGGCGCAGGGAACCCTGTTAGATTTAGATCATGGGACGTATCCCTATGTTACCTCTTCTAACCCCGTAGCAGGCGGTGCCTGTGTGGGGGCGGGAGTTGGCCCGACGATGATTGACCGGGTAATTGGGGTGGCGAAAGCTTATACTACCCGTGTCGGTGAGGGGCCATTCCCAACGGAAATGGTGGATGGGATTGGCCAGATCTTGTGCGATCGCGGTGCCGAATTCGGGACAACAACCGGACGTCAACGCCGTTGCGGTTGGTTCGATGCGGTGATTGGCCGTTATGCCGTTAGAATTAACGGTTTAGATTGTTTGGCGATTACCAAATTAGATGTTTTAGATGGATTGGATGAAATTAAAGTTTGCGTGGCCTATGATATCGATGGGGAACGGTGCGAACATTTCCCCAGTAGTGCGCGAACCTTTGCTCGATGTGAACCGATTTATGAAACTGTTCCGGGTTGGAAAGAATCAACCGCAGACTGTCGGAAATTAGAAGATTTACCGAAAGAGGCTTTAAGTTATTTGAAATTTTTAGCAGAATTAATGAAAGTTCCGATCGCTATTGTTTCGTTAGGGGCGAGTCGAGATCAAACGATTATTGTCGAAGATCCGATTCACGGCCCAAAACGAGCGCTATTAGATGCAGACGGACAACCTGTAACCGTTGGTGGTTAATATCTTCTTTGTTGTTCCCTGGTTTCGGCCGGGGAATGCTGTTTTGAGGTTAGAGCTACATCTAAAAATGATCCGAAAGGCGATATTTTGATTGTTAACCCTGAAGATTCCCCAAGGGTTAAGGAAATTATTAATCAAATGCAGAACAAGTCTAATTAATCTAAAAAAACAGTAATTTAATTCTTCAAACAATATTAAATCATGAACGAGCCAGAACAACCCTATATTGAAATTAAGGGACAAAGAGTAACTAAAGGAGATGCAGAGAAAATGATCGAAAAAAGTTCTATTATTGGTGTTGTATGTGGTGGTAAAATTACATCTCATGCTAAAAAATTATTAGATAATGCTAATATTGCCTATGCAGAAGTCCCTGAAAGCGAGTTCATGGAATCCGAAGTAGAGGAGGAAAGATAATGTTAGATATTGTATTCTATCCTGCTAATGGTGAATCATCTTATTCTGTTGATGTTTCAGAAGAAATCTATCAATGGTTAGCAAAGTCAGAATTCTCTAAAATTGGTAAGTTGGTCGAGCGCAAAATGCTGATTGATGGAGAAACAGAAAAACTATTCTTGGTTAAGTTAGGGAAAGACACTCGCAAAAAGTTAAAGAATTTTTTTCGAGATGTGATCACTCAAGAAAGTGATCAAGTGCTCACTCAACTTGGGGACTCGCCCTCAAAACAAGAGTATCAACAGGCGACATACCGCTTAAAAATCCTGCAAGAGCTACGCAAGTGCGTTGAAAATCAGAATTATCTGTATTTGCAAAGATGTTAGCTGCAACGTCATGATTTTGATATGATTCCTCGTTCCCAGGTTCCTACCTGGGAATATTTTATTAGAGGTTCTAGTACAATCAAGAATTAATTGTATTGAATGGAGAGAACTCTGAACATGACTACTGAACAACCGACCCGTAAAGAACGCGATAGCATGGGAGAAATTGAGGTAGCGAGCGATCGCTATTGGGGGGCGCAAACTCAACGCTCTATTTATTATTTTAGCATTGGTAATGATTTAATGCCCAAAGAAGTGATTACCGCTTTTGGGATTCTCAAAAAAGCCGCCGCCATCAGCAATCAAGAATTAGGAAAACTTCCCACAGACAAAGCTCAATTAATTGTTCAAGCCGCCGATGAAGTCATTGCTGGCAAACTCGATGATCACTTCCCTTTGCGAGTTTGGATGACCGGAAGTGGCACCCAATCTAATATGAATGTTAATGAAGTTATTGCTAATCGAGCCATTGAAATAGCCGGAGGAATCTTGGGGAGTAAAACCCCGATTCATCCTAATGATCATGTTAATATGTCTCAATCTTCTAACGATACATTTCCTACAGCAATGCACATTGCAGCAGCCATTGCAGTGACGCAACGGTTAATTCCCAGTGTCAAAAAAATGCGAGATGGGTTACAAGCAAAAGCCGAAGAATTTGCCGATATTGTCAAAATTGGTAGAACCCATTTACAAGATGCTGTTCCCTTAACTTTAGGTCAAGAATTTTCCGGTTATGTGGCTCAATTGGATGCGAATTTAAAACGCCTGGAGCTAATTTTACCCGATTTATATGAATTAGCCATTGGCGGAACTGCCGTTGGCACCGGATTAAATACTCCCAAAGGATTTGCAGAAAAAGTGTCAAATCAGATTAGTCAAATAACGGGATTACCATTTATTTCTGCTCCCAATAAATTTGCAGCCATGGCGGCTCATGATGGTCTAGTGATGGCGAGTGGTGCGTTAAAAACCTTGGCTTGTTCGTTAATGAAAATTGCCAATGATATTCGGTTTTTAGCAAGTGGCCCCCGTTGCGGTTTAGGAGAATTAATTCTCCCGGAAAATGAACCCGGTTCATCAATTATGCCAGGGAAAGTTAACCCGACACAATGCGAAGCGATAACGATGGTAGCCGCGCAAGTGATTGGATATGATACTGCGATTAGTATTGCGGGTTCTCAGGGACATTTTGAGTTAAATGTGTTCAAACCGATGATGATTTTTAATTTCATTCAATCGGTAACAATTTTATCCGATAGTTGCCATAATTTTACGGATTTCTTATTAGCAGGATTACAAGTAAATCGCAAGAAAATTAACAGTTATGTTGAACAATCCTTAATGTTAGTAACGGCTTTAGCTCCTAAAATTGGCTATGATAACGCAGCCAAAGTTGCTCATATTGCTCTGGAAAAAGATCTAACTTTAAAAGCAGTTTGTCTGGAATTTGGTTATATTTCCAGCGAAGAATTTGACGAAATTGTAGATCCCTATAAAATGGCATATCCTGAGCTTTGAAGGGTTGTTGACTTTTAGCCTAAATTGAGACACATCCCCCTCATTCCCTTTCCTGAACAGAACGATAAATGATTCTAATCATAAAGAATGGGGATGGTAACATTTGTTTCAAGTTATCTTTTGACCAGCTTGCTATATTCGTATTCATCTGTATTTAAAGAAATAAGTTGAATTTAGGGGAGTAATGGTATATATTAATTGTAGCTTATTCTTTAATCAATTTGTTAGTTATAACCTGGCAGCCTTGATCAGACAATAGTGCTTAACTGTTCAGCATATCTGTTGAATATTAAGAATGTGTTTATAAACCCAAGGGATAATATGTCTTTAAACCATACATTTTCGGATGAAAAAGCCATAGAATTTCCTGATAGTCCGATTCCTTTAGATTCTAAATTTTATATTCAACGTCTTCCCCATGAAGGATTGGCCTATGCAGAAATTGAAAAATCTGGGAGTTTACTGCGAGTGAAAGCTCCCAGAAAAATGGGAAAAAGTTCTTTAATGTTAAGGCTCATGAACCATGCTGAAATGTTAGGATATCGGACTGTTTTAATTGATTTTCTTCAAACTGATACCGCTATTTTTGAGAATACGAATAAATTTTTTAGATGGCTGTGCAGTAATATCGCTCGAAAATTAAACCTTGAACCTAAATTAAGTGATTATTGGGATGAGGATATGGGAAGTAAAGTCAGTTGTACACTTTACTTAGAAAGCTATATCCTCCCTCAAATTAATTGCCACTTAGTTTTAGCTTTTAATGAATTAAATTGTGTATTTGAACATAAAAATATTACTCAAGATTTTCTGCCCTTAATTCGATTTTGGTATGAGCAGGGAAGACAAAATAAAACTTGGCAAAACCTAAATTTAGTTTTAGTTCAGTCCACAGAAATTTATGTATCTTTAAATATTAATCAATCTCCGTTTAATGTTGGTTTAGCCATTGAATTGCCTACCTTTAATTTTGAGCAAATTAAAGACTTAGCGCAACGTTATCAACTGAATTTGAGGGATAATCAAATTCAAGAATTAACCAATTTAGTCGGAGGACATCCCTATTTAGTTCATCTGGCTCTTTATCACTTAGGTTGTGATCTGATTACCCTAGAAGAGTTATTACAAACCTCTGCAACATTAACAGGAATTTATCGGGATCATTTGCAATCTCTCTGGATAATTCTACAAAAAGAACCCGAACTCGCTATGGCGATGCAACGGGTAGCAACCGCGACGGAAAGTATTCAACTTGAACCGATGATTGCTTATCAATTATATAGTTTGGGTTTAGTGAATTTAGCGGGAAATTATTGTACATCATCCTGTGAACTTTATCGTCTCTATTTTGGCTTGCAACTGCTCAAGAAAAACCAAGATGATGCGGTTAAATTAAAACAGTTGCAACAAGAAAATAGCCTCTTAAAAGCATTAGTCTATATTGATACCCTTACAGGAGTTGCTAACCGTAGACAATTTGATCACCGGATAGAAATTGAGTGGAAACGAATGTTGCGGGAAATCGCCCCGTTATCTTTAGTTATATGTGATATTGATCATTTTAAAATTTATAATGATACCTACGGTCATCAAGCCGGGGATCAATGTTTACGCGAGGTAGCTCAAGCCATTCGGAATGTGGTTCAACGTCCTGGAGATTTAGTTGCACGTTATGGGGGTGAAGAATTTGTGCTGATCCTTCCTCAAACCGATGCTAAGGGTGCCCTGTATATTGCTGAAGCAGTTCGTCAGAACATTAAAACTTTAGCATTGCCGTTTAAAACGGACAAATTACCCCATCGTCCTGAACTAATTGTTACCATTAGTTTAGGGGTTGCTAGTACAATTCCCGGTGTGGATGCGGTTGATATTGGCACTCTATTTTTAGCCGCCGATGAAGCTCTTTATGAATCCAAAAATAACGGCAGAGATCAAGTTCAATTGAGTTCATTTTTACAATTCCAATATTGATGAATTTTAATCAATGTATTTTATTTCCCAATGACAACCTATCAATATCGAGTTGGGGGTAGCCTCAGTAATGATGATCTATTTTATGTGGTTCGACAAGCAGATACAGACTTGTATGAGGCTTTAAAAGCCGGAGAATTTTGTTATGTTCTTAATGCTCGACAAATGGGAAAATCTTCTCTATTAGTGAGAACACTCTATCGATTGAAACAGGAAGGTTATTATTGTGCTACCTTGGATATGACCCAAATCGGTAGTGAAACAGTCACTCCAATTCAATGGTATAAAGGGGCGATCGCTAGTTTATTATTAGGGTTTAATTTACTGGGAACCTTTAATTTAAAAATCTGGTGGAATGAACAGGAAAACTTTTCTTTAGTCAGTCGCTTCAGTGCTTTTATTGAAAGTTTACTCTTTGAACATTTTCCCCAAGAAAAAATTATTATTTTTATCGATGAAATTGATAATATTCTCAGCTTACCTTTTTCCGTTGATGAATTTTTTGCCTTAATTCGATTTTGTTATAATCAACGGGCGATTAACCCTGAATATAACCGTCTTAGCTTCGCCCTGTTTGGTGTGGCTACCCCACCGGATTTAATGGCGGATAAAACTCACACCCCGTTTAATATTGGCAAAGCCATTCCCTTACAAGGCTTTAAACTTCATGAAATTAAACCTTTAGTGGAAGGATTAGCCCCCTATTCTGAACAACCACAAGCGGTATTAAAAGAAATTTTAGCCTGGACAAATGGACAACCATTTTTAACTCAAAAATTATGTCAGTTTATCCAGACTCTAAATCAAGTCAGTAACCCGGAAAAAATTTTCATTCCCGCCGGAATAGAAGCATTTTGGATTGAGTCTTTAGTCCAAGCTAAAATTATTAGAAGTTGGGAATTTCAAGATGAACCGGAACATTTAAGAACCATTCGATATCGACTCTTTCATAATGAAAAATGGATTGAAAGATTACTCGAAATTTATCAAAAAATTTTGCAAAATGTCCCGATTTCCTGCGATGGCAGTCGAGAACAAGTTGAACTGATGTTATCGGGCTTGGTGATTCCTGAAAACGGATTTTTAACCGTTAAAAACCGAATTTATAAAACAGTCTTTAACCAAGAGTGGGTTAATCAACAATTGAACAGTCTGCGCCCCTATTCTCAATCCTTAGAAGCTTGGGTGGCTTTAGACAAACAGGATAATTCTCGTTTGTTACGGGGACAAGCATTAATTGAGGCTAAAAATTGGGTAAAAGACAAAAGTTTAAGTGATTTAGACTATCAATTTTTAAGTAAAAGTGAAGAATTAGATCGGCAGGAAACCCAACAAGCTTTAGAAGCTCAACGGTCAAAAGCCGTGGAAGCCAAAGTTGCTGAGGAACGAAAAACTGCCAAACTGCAACGGGTTTTACTCAGCGTGGTCAGTTTAAGCTTAATCGTCGTTACCTTCTTAGCAATGGAGGTTTTAATTCAATTTCAAAAAGCCAGAGTTAATGAAAAAATTGCCAGAGTTAATGAAATTAAAGCCTTAGTTTCTTCCTCAGACGGACAATTTGCGTCTAATCATCAATTAGATGCTTTAATCGATGCAATTAAAGCCAAAAAACATCTACAACAACTTCCAGAAGCCGATGCTCAACTGACCGCCCAAGCGGAAAAAGTATTGAGACAGGTCGTATATGGTGCGAATGAATTCAATCGTTTAATTGGACATCAAGGCGGTGTATTAACCGTTGATATTAGTTCTGATAGTCAATTAATTGCTACTGGGAGTAATGATAAAACGGTAAAGCTGTGGAAACGAGATGGAACTTTATTCAAAACCTTAAAACACAAAGCAACGGTGCATCGAGTCGCCTTTAGTCCCGATAGTCGTCTGGTCGTCAGTGCCAGTTTAGACGGTCGAGTCAGCCTCTGGGGAGTGGATGGCACCTTAATAAAACAAATTTCAGCCCACGCCGCCCCCATTTGGGGTATCGCCTTTAGTCCCCTGGGGGATGCGATCGCTTCGGCTAGTGGCGATGGGACGGTCAAATTGTGGTCGGTCAATTCCTTACAACTGCTCAAAACCTTCAATACCCAACAGCAAGCTGTTTGGAATGTCGCGTTTAATGAGGATGGTCAGACCCTAGCGACAACGGGATTGGATGGCACCCTACAACTGTGGAGTCGAACCGGAAAATTACTCAAAACCCTCACCGGACATCAAGGCAGCGTTTGGGATGTGGCCTTTTGTCCCAATACCAATCTGTTTGTCTCCGTGAGTTCCGACTCCACCGCTAAACTCTGGAACCTTGATGGAACCTTGGTTAGAACCCTTCAGGGAGAAAATGTTATGCTCGGAGTTGATTGTAGTAAAAACGGTCAATTTATTGCTACCAGTGGCAAGGGTAATACCATTCAAATCTGGAAATCCGATGGCACGTTGATTCGGACTTTGAGGAAACATCAAGCGGTGATTCGAGATGTGGCCCTGAGCTCCGATGGGTTGATGGCGGCTTCTGCTAGTGATGACGGTACGGTTAAATTGTGGCAACGCAATCTCTATTTATTGAAACCCCTGTCTGGACATCAGGATACAGTTTGGGATGTGCAGGTGAGTCCCAATAATCGCTGGATACTGTCGGCCAGTGGGGATAATACCCTGCGATTTTGGTATCGGGACGGAACCATAATTCAGGTGTTGAATGGGATAACCCGAGGTGTGTCCTTTAGTCCCGATAGTCGGAAAATCGCAGCAGGAGGGAGAGCAGACGTTAAGCTATTTGAAATTCAGGACACTGACCCCCCGACCCTGAAGCTATTGAGAAGCTTTAAGGGTCATCAAGCCACTGTGATCTCAACGGTGTTTAGTCCCGATGGCAAAATGATTGTTTCCGGGGGAGATGATCACACCCTGAAATTTTGGGATATTCAGGGGAAGCTATTACACAGTGTCAATGCTCATGATGAAAGAATTTGGAAACTGGCCTTCAGTCCCGATGGTCAAATCCTCGCCTCTGCGAGTGAAGACGGGACGGTGAAATTGTGGACACCGGATGGAAAAGCGATCGCCACCACCCCCCAAGCCCCCGTACACGGGGGTTTAGGGGGCGGACATCAAGGTGCCGTTTGGGGTGTGGCTATTAGTCCCTTGGGAAATTTAATTGCATCGGCGAGTTTAGATGATACTCTGCGACTTTGGCATCGGGATGGAACATTAGTAAAAACAATTTTAGGTCAAAGTCGAGGATTAACACGAGTTGTCTTTAGTCCCGATGGTAAATTTTTGGCAACCGGAGGAATTGATAATACCGTCAAGTTATGGAATTTAGCAGGAGAATTAATCACAACATTACCCGGACATCAAGGAATTGTTGATAGTGTGGATTTTACACCGGATCAGAATGCGCTGGTGTCAGGTGGGGATGATAGTACCGTGATTATCTGGGATTTAAAAAAAATTCGTAGCCTTAATGAATTGGAATATGCTTGTAATTGGGTGCAGGATTATCTAAAAACATCTCGTGAAGTTGAAGAAATTGAACGAAATTTATGCCAATAAAGGTATGGTTTTTAACTAATTGCAATTATCATTTATGAAACTTATTTATTTTTTAAAACCCGCTATTTCTATGATTAACAAGCTTAAATATCCTCAGAAATTTGCTTTAATTAGTGGCATTTTTATCATTCCTTTGAGTTTAATGATGTATCTGCTGATTTCTGAAGTTCAGAGTCGGATTGATTTTGCCAATCAGGAAAAGTTAGGAAATATCTATCTCCGTCCCCTGCGTCAACTCTATCCCAAAGTCTATCAAGCTCAATTGTTAATGGCTAACCCTAATTTTAGTCCTGAAGATCAGACGCAGTTAGAACAACTCAAAGCAGAAATTTCCGATCAGATTAAAGTTTTGGATAAAATAGATCAAAAAATCGGACATCAATTATCAATAAGTGATTTTTTTCGAGATCTGAAAGAGAGTTGGATAACCTTAGAAGAAAATCAGAAGGTTTGGAGCTTACAAACTCAAAAAGTCTATATTTCTATTATTTTAGAACAAATGAATCAACTCCGGTTTCAAGTAGGGGATCAATCTAATTTAATTCTTGACCCAGATTTAGATACCTATTATTTAATGGATACTACTCTGTTAAAATTACCAGAAATTCATAAAATTTTAGTGGATATTTTGTTAATTAGTCAAGAGATTAGTCAACGAGAACAACCGGAGTTAACTCAAAAAGAATATTGGACAATTACAACCCTTTCAGGATTGCTAACTAATTATAATGACAAACTCAAACGCGCACTAGAGGTTTCTTTTAATCATAATCCGGCGGGGAATTTGCGACCGAAACTGGAGGCTGATCTGAATTTACTCACAGATAATATTAACACTCTCAATAGTGAACTGATTAACGTGATTCGCACAGGAGACACTACCAATATGTCACAGTATTTTAAAGATGCTGAAATGAATATACAACAAAGTTTAATGCTATGGGATAAAACCATTGATGAATTAGATTTTTTATTACAGCATCGTATTAACGGTTTTCTGCATAGACAAATCTTTCTATTTATCCTCGTTTTGATTCCGTTATTAATGGTAATTTATCTATTTATTGGATTTTATCAATCTGTTATGCAAACCGTCAATAGTCTCAGTATTGCTTCTCAAAAAATGATTGCGGGAGAAATGAATGAAACCCTACATTTGGACAATCAAGATGAATTAGCAGAAGTAGCTAAATCCTTTAATAATCTTGCTGTTGCTTTAGTCACAGCGAATCAAGAAATTACCTCTCTCAACCAGCAGTTAACCTCAGAAAATGTTCGCATGAGTGCTGAGTTACAAGTCACTCGTCAATTGCAAAAAATGATTTTACCCAATGAGCGAGAACTTTCGGAAATTGTACATTTAGATATTGCGGGTTATATGGAACCTGCGGACGAAGTTGGGGGAGATTATTATGATGTTATGTATAATAATGGTATGGTTAAAATTGGGATTGGAGATGTCACCGGACATGGGTTAGAATCGGGAGTTTTAATGTTAATGGTACAAACAGCAGTCCGAACTTTAATTACGAATAATGAAACCGATCCGATTCATTTTTTGACGACGTTAAATCGGGTAATTTATGATAATGTTAAACGCATGAGGTCTGATAAAAATTTAACCTTTTCGTTAATTGATTATTATAATGGAGTCTTAAGCATTTGCGGTCAACATGAGGAAATGATTGTGGTGCGTTCAGACTCTAAAACTGATACAGAATATCATGCTGTTATCGAAAGAGTTGATACGATGGATTTAGGTTTTCCCATTGGTTTAGAAGCGGATATTACTGATTTTATTGGGTCTGTCAATATTAAATTAAATTCGGGAGATGGTGTTGTTCTCTATACCGATGGAATTACGGAAGCTGAAAATGATCAAGGTCAATTTTATTCCTTAGAAAGACTTTGTGAAATTGTTAAACAAAGTTGGTATTCAACCGCAGCAGAAATTCGTCAAGCAGTGATTGATGATGTGCGATCGCATATTGGCAAACATAAAGTGTATGATGATATTACTTTAATTGTTTTAAAACAAAGATAATAATCAGGAAACAGTGTAATCTTTTCCTCCGGTGTTCCCAGTTAAGCTGTTCCCTGTTATAACGGATAATTGCGTTGTAAAAATGCTTCAGCAGAAGTGCGATCGCAGATTTCTCCATCTAAGGTAACTGTTAATAAATCATCTAATATTTGTTTAAATTGACGACCTGGTTTATATCCCATTGTTTTTAAATCATTGCCATTTAAGGGAGATTTAATCTGTTGTAATTGTGTTAAGTATTGCCAAATTCGCTGTCTTACGGGTCGTGGAGATTGAACCGCCAATAAAATTAACATCGGTAAATCATAACGTTTAAATAGCCAGAAAAATTGACTATTTTTTTCAGATTTTAATAAGGTTTCAATCACATAACTTTTAGCTAATTCTAAATGATTCAACCGTTCAATACTTCCAATGGTTAACTGAAGATTTTGAGCCACTTTTTCTCGATATTCTGGTAATAAATAGGCAATTAATACCTCTAAACGAACTTCCCAATGGGTTAAGGTTCTGTGCGGATCAAACCGTTGTAAACATCGATCAACAGAACGCACTTGTCGCCATAACTGCTGACTTAATTCTAGTCTTGGATGAATACAGCGCAACGCTTTTAACTCCCCTAACAGTTGCAATGACCGTTTCCAATAGGGAGACTGTAAAATATATTTTAACTCACTTTTTAAGCGAGTTTCCAAAGCGGGAACCCGACGATTTTGATCAAAGGATTTATTACTTTCTTCTCGTTGTTTTTCATAAATTCCACTACTAATTGCATAACAAATATATTCTTTAGTTTGAGATTCAATTTCAAACCCTAAGCGCACCGCAAACCGCACCGCACGATAAATTCGAGTCGGATCTTCAATAAAACTATTTGAGTGTAAAACCCGAATTTTTCGATTTTCTAAATCCGAAATCCCTCCAAAAAAGTCTAATAATTCCCCAACATGGGGAGAAGTTAACCGCAATGCTAAAGCGTTAATCGTAAAATCCCGTCGATATAAATCTTGACGAATTGAACTCGCCTCTACTTCAGGATTTGCCGCCGGATAGGGATAAAATTCGGTTCTAGCTGTAGCAATATCAATCCAAAGCGAGTCTAAAATTGGGTCATTATGCCATAATAAAGCAGCCGTTTGGAATTGACCATGAACGTCTAATCGTGCTGCTGGATAATGTTTTTGTAAGTCCTGGGCTAATTCCACCGCCGGGGAAACTGGCGATAAAAGATACCTATCAAAATTTGCATTTCCATAGCATCCATCCACCACAATATCAATATCACTGAGTAATACTGTTTTTTCCGGTTCTGCTAACAGTAAATCTCGCACCGCACCCCCGACTAAATAGACCTGCCATCCGCGCTTTTCTGCTAGAAATGATAGGCGATTTAGTAAGGTTAACAACCTTGTTGCTAATCGTTCTTCTAATAATTCTTCAACGGTGCCACAAGTAGACCCAGGAATACAGCCTTTTAAGGGGGATTTTTGCGGACGTTGTTGTTGATGTAGTAACCTTAAAACATCGGTTCTTGTCACAATTCCAACTAAATTTTTTTCTTCTAAAACAGGTAATCGTCCAATATCAAAAGTCACCATTAAGGATTCAATTTCGGGTAACGTTGTTTCTGGAGTAATAGTTTTTAATTGGGGGGTCATATACCCCTTAACGGGTGCATGACTAAACCCATGATGCAGGGCTATATCTAAATCCCGACGGGAGATAATTCCCACTAATTGATCCTGTTCATCGACGACGGAAAGACCGGAATGACCATAGCGTAATAAAATGCGATGGGCTTCTTCTACAGAGGTTTCAGGACGGATAGTTCTGACTGGAGAAGACATTAATTCTTTAGCGGTTGGAGGGTGAGGAATTTGTGCTTTTAATTGTTCGACAAATTGCTCTAAAAGCCCTGAAAAATCACCTTCTTTTAGAACAACTGAAGCCGCACGGGTATGTCCGCCACCGCCATAGGGTTTAAACAATTCATTGAGGTTGGTTTTTTCAATCCGAGAACGTCCAATAATACTTAACCTTTCTCCTCCTTTGATGGCATATTGATTTCCTAATAGTAAAGCATCACTTTCTGTTAAATCAATTAATTCTGAAGCCACACTCGATAATCCAGGTACATATTCATCGGTTTTTAATAATACCCAAGCAACGGTATAACCTCTGATGGTTGATTTTTGTAGCTGTTCTAAAGCAAGGCTTAATAAGTCTTGTAATTTCGGCGGTAAACCGGGTTCTACATATTCTGCAATCACGGGTAAATTTGCCCCTTGCTGCATTAACCAGGCTAACGCAATGGCATCTCTAGCGGTAGAATGGGGGAAGGTTAATGAACCTGTATCTAAATGAATTCCTAACGCCATTACCGTCGCTTCTGCTGTGGTTAAAAGGGGTTGTTGGGGTTGATTTCTTAACAGTTCTACAATTAATGTTGTGGTTGCACCAACGGCTTCAATAAAAGTTTCTGTAGCGGGAATATCTGATTCTACATCAGGATGATGATCATAAATTCTAATCGCAGATAAGTTGGGTAAGCGAAACCATTCTGCACTTTTTCCTAAGCGATCGCAATTTTGGGTATCAACAACACTAATCGAATAAATTTTGTTAGGATTAACAGATCGGCGTTCAATTAAAGGAAATTCATCTCGATATAATGCTAAAAAATCTCTCACCGCCGGATGACTTCCCCCCGATAATACAATCCGACTTCCGGGGTAAATTCGAGTGAGTCCAACCGCCGCCCCCAGGGCGTCAAAATCAGCAGTGGTATGACATAAAATTAAGTGCATAAAATCAAACCGTAGGATGGGCTACGCCCATCACCCTCCTATAAACGACTACTCATTTTAATTGTATTGCGCTTTCTTCTCCCCTTAATAAATTGAAAATCCTTACATATAATATAACATGATGACAATTGTATTGCGCTTTCTTCTCCCCTTAACAAATTGAAAATCCTTACATATAATATAACATGATGATGGGCAGAGCCCATCCTACATTGGGTTTTTGGAAATTTTAATTAATTTTACCATAAAAAATCCATCCATATTCTGTCTGTGAGGCCAGATTTTAATCCAGCCTTCTGGTTCAGGAGAAAGAATAAAATTCGCAAGAGGAGGTTGAATTTTCCAGTTTGAATACTGACTTAAAAAGGTTTGAATTAAGGTTTCATTTTCTTGGGGATGGAGGGTACAGGTAGAATAAACTAAACAACCCCCCGGTTTAACCCAATTTTGAGTTATTTCTAATAGTTCGGATTGAAGTTGAGACAGATCTTGAATATTTTTAGGATCATGTCGCCAGCGTCCATCAGCCCGCCGATGTAACGTTCCTAAACCGGAACAGGGTGCATCTAATAAAACTCGATCAGCACTCTCAAAATAACCCTCTAATTTGCGAATATCTCCGTGTTGAGGATGAATAGAATTGAGTTGTAATCGTGTTAAATTCTGATGAACTTTCTTTAATCGAGATTTGATAGAATCAAAGGCTAAAATTTTACCTTGATCCTGGATTAATTCAGCAATATGAGTGGTTTTTCCTCCGGGTGCGGCACAAGCATCAATAATCACTTCTCCCGGTTGCGGATCTAATAAATAACTCACCCATTGAGCACTACTATCTTGAATTGACCACCATCCCTGATCATAACCGGGTAAATTTTGAATTGAACCCACACTTCCAGTTAATCTTAATCCTAGAGGGAGTCCATAAATTCGATTAACTGAAATTCCTCTTTGTTGGAATTGAAATTCTACTGTTTCTAACGTTGTTTTTAACGGATTAATTCTTAAATCAATAGACGGAGATTGATTAAACCAATTGCAAAGTTGTTCCGTTTCCTCTAATCCTAAAGTATCTAACCAAAATTGAATCAGCCAGTCAGGAAAACTATAGATAATTCCTAATTTTTCTATCGGATTTTGGGGTAAATGAAAGGACGTAAAAATAGAGTTAAGGGAATCAGGATTGTCTAAATGACAATTTTCCCATTCTCGAATATAATGTCTTAAGATACCATTTACAAAACCGCTAAAGTGAGTTAAGTTATTTTTTTTAACTAATTCCACACTGGTATCAACCGCAGCCGAATTGGGAATCTGATTCAGATAACAAATTTGATAAAAACCAAGATGTAGTATAGTACGAATATCCGGGTGCTGTTGATGGGATTTTTTAGGGGCTAAGTAATCGATTAAGGTATCAAGCGATCGCCTCCTACGAACACAACCATAGACTAATTCAGTCGTTAAGCGTCGGTTAATATCCGATAAATCAGATTGACGAAGCCTTTGATCTAAAGCCACATCAGCCAGTCCACCCCGTCGGTTAATGTCTCGGAGAGCTAAAAATGCAACTTGGCGCGGATTATTGTTCACAGTTATTTTAACACTCACTTAACGTAATTGGACAATAATTTATCCCAGATAGATTGTATTGAACTCATAGCTGAAACCCAAAATAAATCATGACTACAACTGACTCAATACTATCAGAAATTGGTGCTTTTCTGCAAACCAATCTGAAGAAATTTTCTTCAAATTTAGCCCAATCTAAGGCTCAAACCTATGACGATTGGCGAAAGCATTTTATGCACCAACGTTTAAGTTTAGGCTTTACTTTAGCTCTTATTTCCTATTTTACCTTTACTCTCTCAGAAGTTAACAATTTTTTCTTCAACCCCGATCATTTTCACCCCTCTTGGTTAGCCACACAAGTTGTTGTCGAATTGGGTTTAATTATCGGTTTAGTCATCCTCCGAACTCCTCTCGGTATCAAATATCCAGGGTGGATGTTTCTTTTATTTTCTTGGCTGGTAACAATTACCCCTCAAATTCGAGAAAGCTTAGGGGGAATTGCTCGTGCTTCTATTATTGAATGGCCGTTAATGTTTTTTTCCCAAGCCACATTAATTCCCGTTTATTGGCCATTACATTTAATTTCTCAATTAGGGGTTTTTATCTATTATCAGGGAAGTCAAATTTTATTCAATTTAAAAGTTGTACTTCCCACCGATTGGATGACGGCGGATTTCTTATTTCTTTATCTATTTTGGATTTGTTTAATTTGCAATCTTTCAGTGTATTTATATGATCGGTTAGCGCGATCAGAATTTAACTCTCGTCAAGCCTTAGAAAAAGCCTATGAGCAAGTTAAAGAAGAACAGGAACGCTCGGAAAGTTTACTCTTAAATATTTTACCCCATTCCATTGCCCAACGCTTGAAACTGCAACCGAGTACCATTGCAGATAGTTTCACCGATGCGGGGGTTTTATTTGCTGATATTGTCGGTTTTACCGAACTTTCAGGACGGTTTAATCCGGCTGAATTAGTTGATTTACTCAATCAAATCTTTTCGGAATTTGATCATTTAGCCGAGCTACATGGGTTAGAAAAAATTAAAACCATCGGGGATGCTTATATGGTGGTTTCGGGTTTACCCATTCCCCATGATGATTATGCAGATGCGATCGCAGATATGGCTTTAGATATGCAAAAAACTCTGAGAGAATTTAATGTAAAAAACCAACAAAATTTTCATATTAGAATTGGAATTGCTACGGGCCCAGTTATCGCTGGCGTAATTGGAATTAAGAAATTTATTTATGATTTATGGGGAGATACTGTTAATATTGCGAGTCGCATGGAATCCCATGGAATTGCAGATCAAATTCAAGTTACAGAAACCACTTATTTAGTCTTAAAACAAAGATATTTATTTGAAAACCGAGGATTAATTGAGGTGAAAGGAAAAGGAGAAATGACCACCTATTTATTAAAGGGAAAACAGACCCAAGGGGTTCCTGTCACCACTGGTTAACCTGAGAGAATCTAGGTCAGGGTTAGAATTTCCGAAAAACAGGTCTTGACGGTTGTGGTTATTCTTAGAGACAATCAGAATTAAGAATATTAATCTGGTTAGAACAGAATGGACTAAAACCTGTATTCAAGACGGGTCTTAATATTCTATGTTCAGTCCTGTTTATAATTTAATTTCATCAACCCCATGAAAGCAACGCTATTAGCCTTAACTCTAATCCTGTCCTTGAGTATTGGTCAAATTGTTCAAGCTAAAACCTTAACAGAAAATGAACCCTTAAGTTTACAAGACTCACCAACTGTAACTGAAATCGCCCAAAATACCGAATCAATTACCATTGGACAAGCCGCCGATCTAATCACACAATGGTTAAATGCCAAATCCAAAATTTTTGCCTATCCCTTTGACCGTGAACTTGTCGGAGATTTAACAACGGGTGTATTATATGTGGATACCTTAAAAGGGATTAATTTTTTAATTGAAAATCAGGCTTATTATCAATATGGAGTCCAAAAAATTGAATCCATAGAACGCTTTGCCGCATCGGGAAATAAAGCCACAATAGAAGTTAAAGTAACCGAAGACACAACTTTATACACCCAGGGTAAAGTTACTGAAAGTAGCTTTAATACAAAATTAGTCCGTTATAATTTAGAAAAGTGGGATGGACTTTGGAAAATTGCTAACTCTCAAGTGCTGAATTAAACGCTTAAAAAACAGCGATCGCATTTTCATTCTTACTTAGACTGGTTTTTAGATTTTAGTGCGTGTTATTTTGACTGGAAAAGCTCTATTAAGTAATGACTATGAGTATAACCATTGAATTACCCCCAGAACTAGAGCATAAACTAAATACAGAAGCATCCAAGCTAAATTTGTCTTTATCTGAATATATTTTACAGATTTTATTAAGTGGAGAAATGCTGACGTATACACCCAAAACAGGAGCAGAATTAGTAAAGTATTGGCAAAATCAGGGTGTGATTAATTCTTGCCCCGATCTAACTGATAGCCAAGCACAAGCCCGTTATCTGCGGCATCAAGCTGAAACCAGAGTACAAATTTAGGCGTTAAAGGATGTATTTGAAAGAAGGAGATTAAATCTCCCATGAAGAAACCGGGTTTCTCATTGTTATTTCGGTAAAAACAACAAAATTCCTTTTGAGAAACCCGGTTTCTGTGTTCGGTGATTTACAGTTTATTAATCATCGGCATAAATATAACGGTAAAGCTCTTGGGGATCAGGTTCAGGACTACTTTGAGCAAATTCTACCGCATCATCAATAGTGGCTTGAACTTGCTGATCAATTGCTTTTAATTCCTCATCAGTTGCTAAATTGTATTCCGTTAAATGAGCCGCAAATTTTTTAATCGGATCACGAGCAAACCAAAATTCTTTCTCATCTTTGTCGCGTAATTCATCGGGATCAGCCAAAGAATGTCCTCGGAAACGATAGGTTAAAGCTTCTACTAACGTTGGGCCTTCCCCAGCACGGGCGCGAGCAACGGCCTTTTTAGCCACTTCTCGAACCGCCAAAACATCCATCCCATCAACTTCATAACCCGGCATTCCAAAAGCAGGGCCTTTTTTGTAGATTTCGGGATCAGAAGTTGCCCGTTCATGGGCCATGCCGATCGCCCATTTATTATTTTCGACCACATAAATAATTGGCAGATTCCATAACGTTGCCATATTCAAACATTCATAGAATTGGCCGTTATTGCAAGCACCATCGCCAAAGAAACACATCGTTACCTGATCCGCATTCGGATCATTCATCGCTTCCCTGCGGTATTTCGTTTGAAAAGCAGCCCCCGTAGCTACCGGAATTCCTTCAGCAACAAAGGCAAACCCCCCTAATAAATTATGTGGAGAGGAGAATAAGTGCATCGAGCCGCCCCGACCCTTAGAACAGCCTGTGGCCTTCCCAAACAATTCGGCCATAACTTGACGAGGGGGAACCCCCGCACTCAAAGCATGAACGTGATCCCGATAGGTACTACAAACATAATCCTCATCTCGGCGACCAGCGCGGATCATCCCCGTTGCCACGGCTTCTTGACCGTTGTACAGGTGGACAAAACCGAACATTTTGCCCCGATAATACATCTCGGCACATTTATCTTCAAACAACCGCCCTAAAACCATATCTTCATACAGCATTAACCCTTCATCACGGGTTACAGCCGTTGCATCCGCCTCAAACGTCGGTAACGTGCGTTCCTGTACCATTGTTTCCAATTACCTTGACCAATTTGAAACTCTATTTTACAGGTTGAGGGTTGACTGTTGGCTGTTGACTGTTAGCGAGCAGGACACTCCTTCTCTTCTCCCCCTGCTCCCCCTGCTCCCCCTGCTCCCCCTGCT
>CAITND010000045.1 GCA_903893625.1 uncultured Oscillatoriales cyanobacterium | reverse complement strand
ATTCTATACTGGGAAGGGAGTATTACTACACAGTGCATCCAACAAGTCCATGCCGCTGTCTGCTAATTTCTTGAATTGCTTGTACAACTCGTTACGAAATTTTTAAAATTCTGTCTCTGTTACAATCGTTGGCATAATGATATGGGGATGATGATTTGTTTTTTGATTTAAACTCTCATTATCCCTTTTTGCTTAAAATCTATCTTTTTTTAGCTTCAATCTTGTCCAAAGTCCAAGGAATAGCAACCACATAAATGGATTTACCTAATGCGTTGAATATTTCCAAAATACAGCCTTCTTCTTGATTGTGGGGATGGGGTACAAAGTCGATTAGTGTGGCGATATCGCCTTTTTGTAGTTGATATTCTGGCAGATCGTGGTTTAGATAAACTTGTTGATATAGTTCAAGATTCATGATTTTTTCTCCTTTTGTGGTTTCAGGGTAATAAAGTGATTACGCCAATAACTAGAAAAAATAGTCTAGTATTCAAAGGTTTTTTGTTATAGTGAAACAACTCAGGGCTTTAGCTAAACTTAAATATATGCTTACAACCTTTACCGCAAATTATACAAAGATTGACTCAGGTTACATGGGGCAACTCATTGAATGGCAAGAGGTAATAACTGAGGGTGAAACTCTGGAACTTTGTCGTGAATCTTTGCAAGATGCTTTACAGGAAATGATTGCTGCATATAAGCAACAAAATAAGGAGATTCCTTCTAGTAAATCTCTAATCGAGCAGATTCCCGTGGAAGTTTAGTTATGTCAGTTAAACGCAGCGATCTGGTGAAATATTTTGAAGAAAATGGGTTTTACTTGCTTAGGGAAGGTGGGAATCATTCCATTTACACCAACAACATCAAAACAATTCCGATTAAAAGACATCGGACAATTGATCGGATTACGGCAAATGCGATATGTAAGCAAGCAGGGATAGTACCGAAGTTTTAGTGAATACGAATGGGTATAGCATTCCCACAGAAATTTATACGTTTACAGATTAGATTGAATTGGTAATGCTACGTCCTCAATCTTAAAAAAGGTTTTAGTAGGAACGCTTGCCATTAAACCTTTTAATCAATGCCTCAATATTTTCAACCAGATCATCTTCCACTTTATAGATTTCACAGTTGAATTTCCCCTTTCCACTTTCATCGTAGGAAAGATTGACTTTATAGATATGACCAATCCTTTTGTTTAAACGAAATTCTTCTAGAGATTCTCTAAACAACTTAGCATCATCTTCGGATTCAAATAATACATTTATTTTTTCTATCATAATTAAACTCCTAGATTTTATTTTTAATTATAACATGGTTAAAACTTGGAGAAAGGTGATTGAAATTAGGGAGAAATTTATACAGGTTTTTTTTATTTCTTTACCAAATTTAGATTGTGCAAGGAATCTTTTATTCCAAATACTATTTGTTCATGATAACTCAAAACTGTTTCGACTGCTTCGCGGGTAATCAGATCGCAAAAATTCCTACCATTCTGGCTCTTCTGGGTTTGAGGGGATAAGAAAAGCTAATGAGAAAGGCAGGCTAATAATCTAGAACGAAAGTTTATAAAATTCAAAAAACCATAAGCCT
>CAITND010000044.1 GCA_903893625.1 uncultured Oscillatoriales cyanobacterium | reverse complement strand
AGATCGAGATGAAAATTCAGCCAAACTTATCAAAAAAATTGGACTGAATTACGAAAGTGGCGGGGGAACTCCGTCACTCAAAAAAGCCCTTGCACAAAGGGAAAAAGAAGCCTGCGGTCTAACGGTACGACCTTGACCGTCAGGTTCGTTCACAATAATAGAGATTTAGTAGGGGTGCGATTGTCATAGCAGAAAGGGGTAAATTCAATAACTTGTTTCTCAACCCTAACGGAAGCCCTTTCTCCATTCTCTTTAGATATCGTTAAGATAGAGCAAGAAAATTAACAACAACTACCCAGCAAATCATGGAGATGGTTGGTCAAATTCCAGAGGCAAAATTTTCAATTACCCTAGCAGGAGAGAGCGTCTCCGTCCGTCTACCAGAACGCTTGAGTGTGTTAGAGGCGGTTTCCTTTAAAACTACCTGCCAGGATGTTATTTCTCTCAATCCTCCGCCCAAAAAAATTATTTTGGATTTTAGCCAGACTATATTTATTGATAGTAGCGGAATTGGTGCGCTGATTAGCAATCTGAAAACAACAAAAGCCAAAGGGATTGAATTAGTTTTAAAATCGGTTGGCTCTCAAGTGATGGCTGTTTTTTCCCTAACTTCCCTTGACCAAGTGTTAACTATTGAACCGCCGAGTGCGGACGACCAACTCAAGGAGAAAGCCAGGGGGGAAAATCGCCTTCCCGTCACTCATCCTTCTATTCAGTCTTGGTTGAAGCGGTTAATTGATGTAGTGGGTGCAATTGTGGGTTTAGGAATTACATCAATATTAGCAATTCCGATTGTTATTGCCATTCGTTTAGATAGTCCGGGGCCAATTTTCTTTGGTCAAGTGCGTTGTGGTTGGATGGGAAAACGTTTCCGCATTTGGAAATTTCGGTCTATGTGTACCAATGCTGAAGCGTTGAAAGATAAAATTCCAAATCAAGCACAAGGGGCTATTTTTAAGAATGATAATGACCCTCGAATTACCAAAGTGGGTCAGTTTTTACGGCGAACCAGTTTAGATGAATTACCGCAATTTTGGAATGTTTTAAAGGGTGAAATGAGTTTAGTGGGCACTCGTCCGCCTACACCGGATGAAGTAGAACGCTATGAGGTTCCTCAATGGCAACGATTAGATGTTAAACCCGGAATGACGGGAGAATGGCAAGTTAATGGTCGTTCTCAAGTTAAAAATTTTGAGGATATTATTCGTTTAGATTTGAAGTATCAAGAAAATTGGAGCTTGATGTACGACATGAAGTTGATTGTCAAAACTATAATGGTTGTATTCAAGAAAAATAGCGGTGCTATGTAGAGAATTGATGAGTAATAAAGCACTACTAGCACAATCTAATCTTCAGGTGAAAACCACCTTAACCTCCTTAGAAGAGGTGTTAAAGTGGTTTTACAGAATTACCTATACTTTTCTGCCTTCAGATATTTTTCATAAGTGTCAAATTGCTTTAACGGAGGGATTTACTAATGCTGTGCGTCATGCTCATCGTACCTTACCAGAAACAACACCCATTGAGTTAGAAGTTAAGATTGTTTCTCCCTGGATTGAAATCCGAATTTGGGACTGGGGGGAACCTTTTGATTTAGAAAAAGCTTTACAGTCTATGAGTGAAATGCACGCTGACCCGTTAGAACATGAAGGAGGAAGGGGACTCATTTTTATGTCTAAATTAATGGATGAATTGTATTATATACGGTTAGAAGATCAACGAAATTGTTTGCTGATGAAAAAACGAATTGAATAAAATTAAGGAACCACAAAGGCACAAAGACACTAAGAGGATAATAAAGCAGGGCGTTTTCAAAGTCGGGGGTAAAAAAGAAAATAATAGTGATCTTTTCTTGATAAAATCAAAAAGAGATCACTTTTTTTGATTTTAAAAATATGTTAAATAGTATAATAGAACAAATAAAGTTAGTCAAGGATTTTCGGAAAAATCGAGGCAAAAGACATGAGCTATGGGTAGTGTTGACTATT
>CAITND010000043.1 GCA_903893625.1 uncultured Oscillatoriales cyanobacterium | reverse complement strand
GGATTCTTTGAAACAGTAACAGTTTTGATTGTGCCTTCAAATGGACGGTGACGCCAACAATAAACCAACCCCACTTTACCGGGTAGTTTCAGATAATCCCCTTCAAACTTAACGTTTTGGGGATAACTGATTGATTGTCTGCCGTGTTTGGATTTGAATCGAGGTAATCTCGCTCGTTTTTCAAAAAAGTTTTTGTAAGCTGTGGATAAATTGAGAGCGACGACTTGCAAACATTGAGAATAGGCATCTGTCAGCCAAGGATATTCCTTTTTCAGTTGAGGTAATAATCCTTGAATCGCTTTTCTTGATAACCCTTTTCCTGTTGTCTTATAGGTTTCTTGGCACAAGTTTAAGGCGTAATTCCAATACCAACGGCAACAGCCAAAGCTTTTTGCTAAGGCTATTTGTTGCTCTGGGGTTGGTTTGATACGGTATTTGTACGCTTGAAACATTATCGCTTTTAAAACTCTTTGATGAAGTCTAACAGATTGTTGTTAATTTTGTCGGGATTGACCGCACAAAATTAACTTGGGGGAGTCCATGTATCCCACGCTGATTTCTGGTTATTTTTTTGAGGGCAGTAGAAATTCAGCGTGGGACTTATCGCTCCCCCAAACCCCCTCGCAAGTTAAATCTGATAAGGAATCAATATTAACACCAATTCTATGACAGGCAGCTTGCAGTTCTTCCATAAATTTATCCACATTATTGCCATAACCTGATAGTTGAGCAGCATTAGCAATGCCTTGTTTAGCATTGGCTTTAGCACAGTCAATTAATTCAATGCCTGTAAGCGGTTTTGATTTACTCATAGTTAACCTATTAATCCTATTAATTACAATGGCTCAATCTTGTCTAAAATTACTCCCTCTTAAGGGGGAATATTGATCTATTTTAGCAAAATTTGGTCTTAGTCGGCATCTTCAAATTTATATCCTACCCCCGTCACCGTTTTAATAAAGCTAGGATGGGAAGGATCAGGTTCAATTTTTTTACGCAGTCTAGCTACATGGGTATCCACAACCCGTTCATCACCAAAAAAGTCATCTCCCCACAGTTTATCAATTAGTTGGGTACGAGTCCAAACCCGACCCGGATAACTAATAAAAGTTGATAATAAATTAAATTCTAAAGTTGTTAAATCCAGGGGTTCTGTGTCGCCTGATTCTAGCTGACGGCTGGCTATTCTTTGGTCTAAATCTACTGAAAAATGGGGGGTTTGATAAATTTGATTTTGTTGACCTCCTTGGCGAAAACTGCGTCTTAATAAAGCTCTAACTCTGGCGACTAATTCCCTGGGACTAAAGGGTTTTACGAAATAATCATCCGCGCCTGTTGATAAGCCAATAATTCGATCTAGTTCTTCGCCTTTGGCGGTTAACATTAAAATAAAGGGATCTTTTTGTCCGGGTTTTTGGCGAATTCTAGCACAGACTTCTAATCCATCTAACCCCGGAATCATTAAGTCTAAAATAATTAAATCCGGTTGCAGTTCTTGAAATTTTTGTAAGGCGGCTAAACCATTATTAGAAATCTGACAAGAAAATCCTTCCGCTTCTAAGGTATGCTGAATTAATCGGGCAATTTCGGGTTCATCCTCAACAATTAAAATATCCATAAATAGGAGAAAGATTAAATGATTTACAAAATCGAGAAAATTCGTAGGATGGGTAACTCTTATCAGTCAATATTATCCTCTTATTTTAACTTATTCATTCGGGAAGCGAATGCGATCGCTATTCACCCATTCATCCCACAATTCTGAGTAATCATTATAACTAATCAAGTGTAACCCATACCAGGATTTTTTGACGATTGCGGGTAGCCACTCCTCATTTTCATCCAATACTTCAACATCGGTTCCTATTTCCATCATTTCTGGTTTATAGGGGTAAATTCTATCTTTTGTTACCCATTCTTGGCTCCCATCTATCATATATTTTACTAAAAATTCACCGGATTCATTCACCTCTAAAATTTTAGCTTTATACTGTTCTTCTTCATATTCTACCATGACTCGTTTTCCCACGTCGGGAACTGCTGCTTCTGTAACAATAGCAAGCTGCATTTGAGGATCAAAATCATTAGTTGTCACAAACACAGATTTTTGTTCCTCAATAAAAGCAACTTCTAACTCAGCATATCGCGCAAAATCATAAAGAGTAATCACTCCATCTTCATCTAAATCAACAACAGAATTTCCTTGTAACCCTTTCAATAAAGCTTCTGTAAATGTCCATGCTCCCGTTGAAGTATAGTGAGAATAAACCGAAGAAACACAAGCATAGGAAATTTCACTGTCTCGTTGTTTAGCGGCATCAATTAACCCACCCGAAGCACAACAATCTGCCATTAATAATGCCTGATAACCCTCAAAGGAATTCTCGATTTCATCAAAAATAGAAGTCACTGACCAATAAGTATCCCACTCATCGGAAACCGCATCATAATTCACGAAATAATGTTCTCCAGTTTCTGTATCCCAACAACCATGTCCGGTAAAATAAACAATCAGTAAATGGTCTGCTTCAGTTTTCGATAAAAATTCAGGAAAACGCTCTTGAATAGCTGCTAAAGTTGCTTCTTGATCTTGTAAATAAACAATCTGTTCTTCTGGAATTCCAGACTCTTGAAAAAAATTCACTAGCTGAAGATCAAATCGTCCATTTTCTGCTTCTGGAAACGAGGGAAAACTTTCTTCATCTTCCCACTCTAAAAGTCCGACTGCAAAAATCCAGGTTTTTTCCGGTTGCCATTCCATAAAATTCAATCTTGATCTGGGGTACAATTAGTTTTTTATTGTATCTCTTATTTTTCCTTGGAACAAGAGATTAAAATTGATTACAATAGTAATTATTGAAGGTAAAAAATCAGTATTTATACTTAATCAATATCGAGATCAATTTCTAACTTAAGATAGATGTAAAAAACAATTGAATAAATTTTGATAACTTTATTGATTCTAAATTAAAAAAATGAGGCATCGTCAACGTATTCAATCAAGATTAAAAACCCCTGCTTTTAACATTAGGAACAAAAAATCAATTTTTTTTAAGCTTAAATTTTCCTTATTATATCAATGGGGTTTAACTTTATTGATCGTAATTATTATCAGTAGCTTAACCCTTAAACCCGCATTTTCGCAACAACCTGTTACGGTTAAAGTCCTGGTTCAAGCTTTAGAGTCAACCCAATGGGAACCGATGATCAAAAGCTTCCATCAAACCCATCCCAAAATCCGTTTAGAAGTTGTTAAAGCCCCTAATAATACTAATCTTGTTGAAGATTTATATACCTCTGCTTATTTATTAGGGGATTCTCCCTATGATTTGGCTTATATGGATGTGGTTTGGGTACAGAAATTTGCAGCAGCAGGATGGTTAGAAAATTTAACCGAAAAAGTTGAATCTGAGGAATTAAACGCTTATATTCAGGGCGACGTTGAAGGAGGAAAATATCAAGATAAATTGTACAGAATGCCTTTTAGAACGGATGTAGGAATGCTATATTATCGAAAAGATCTATTACAAAAAGCAGGTTTAAAACCTCCTAAAACCTTTCAAGATTTAATCAATATTTCTAAAACCATTCAAGACCAAAATTTAGCCAAATGGGGTTATGTTTGGCAAGGAAAACAATACGAAGGATTAGCCGCCATGTTCACTGAAATTTTACAAGGATATGGAGGATTTTGGGTGAATACTGAAACCCAAGCCATCGGATTAGATGCTCCTGAAAGTATAGAAGCCGTTAAGTTTTTACGCCAAACGATTAAAGAAGCTATTTCTCCTCCTGGCGTTACTACCTATGGAGAAGAAGAAACTCGACGGTTATTTGAAAGCGGAAATACGCTTTTTTTAAGAAATTGGCCCTACGTTTATGCCCTAGCATCTAATTCTTCCATTGCTGGAAATTATGCCCTGCAACCGATGGTGCATCTCCCCGGAAAACAAAGCGGAGCTTGTTTAGGAGGGTGGGGATTTGGGATTTCCAAAAGTTCAAAACATCAACAGGAAGCTTGGCAAGTTATTGAATATTTTAATCAACCAGCTATTCAACGCCAATACTTTTTAGAAACGGGTTATGTTCCCTCGCGTAAATCCCTATTTACCGATGATATTTTAGTTAACCAATATAACTATCTACCCGCTTTATTACAGGGGGCTGAAAACGCTGTTTTACGTCCTCCCATTCCTCAATATGCTCAAGCCTCTGATATTTTACAACGGTATTTGAGTGCAGCATTAACAGGAAGCAAAACTCCAGAACAAGCCATGAAAGCCGCCGCCGATGAAACTCGAACTTTATTAAACATTAACTTGTTGTAAAATTTAAACATGAATTATAATTCTTTAGAAAAACAGGAAAAAATAACCGGGTACTTGTTAATTTTACCCGCTTTATTAATGATTACTTTGGTGTTTATCTACCCGATTTTAAGGTCATTTTGGTTAAGTCTATTCACGCAAAATTTAGGAACTCAATTACAACCCATTTTTTCAGGATTGAGTAATTATCAACGACTCTTAGGAGATGGTCGATTTTGGCAAACCCTGTGGAATACTAGCGTTTTTACCAGTATTTCTATTATCTTAGAATTAATTTTCGGTTTATTGATTGCTTTAATTTTGAATCAAAGCTTTAAAGGTCGAGGATTTGTTAGAACAACCGCATTAATTCCTTGGGCGTTACCAACAGCCGTTATGGGGTTAGCTTGGGCGTGGATTTTTAATGACCAATATGGTGTAGTCAATGATATTTTGCAACGCCTCAATATTATTAATAGTCCCATGACTTGGTTAGGAGAACCGAGTCGGGCAATGTTCGCCATGATTGTTGCTGATGTTTGGAAAACGACCCCATTTATGGCTATTATTTTATTAGCCGGATTGCAATCGATTTCTCAGGATTTATATGAAGCTCATGCTATTGATGGGGCGAATTCAATCCAAAGCTTTTATCAAATCACTATCCCTTTAATTACCCCGCAAATTATTATTGCTTTACTGTTTAGATTTGCTCAAGCTTTTGGGATTTTTGATTTAGTCCAGGTGATGACCGGAGGGGGCCCAGCAGGAGCAACGGAAACCGTTTCAATTTATATTTATGCCACGATTAGACGGTATCTGGATTTTGGTTATGGAGCCGTGTTAGTGGGGGTAACATTTTTATTATTAATCGTTGCGGTTTGTATCGCAGGTTTTTTCCTGTCTAAACTTGATGTTAACGTGATTGGAGATCAATAAATGTCAATTTTTCATCCCTCAAGCACCCTAAGTTCAATTCACTGGAAAAAATTTTTACTCCCCTTGGGTGTAATTTTCACAATTTTGTTTTGTTTAGCTCCGGTTTTCTGGCAATTGCTAACTTCTTTTAAAACGAATGCTGCGATTTCAACCGTTCCTAATATTTATTTTCCTTCCTTAGAACAACTCACTTTTCAACATTATTTCAGCTTGGGAAATCAATTTATTCGTTATATTTTTAATAGTGCTTTTGTATCCATCATTTCAACATTATTCTGTTTAATGATTGGGACTCCGGCTGCTTATGCCTTAGCTCGATTAAAACTGCCTGGAGAAAATCTAATTTTAGCGTTGATTTTACTAATCACCTTATTTCCCTATATTCTTTTATTTATGGGCTTGTTAGAATTAGTCAAATTTTTTCAGGTCGGGAATAATTATTTGGCGTTAATTATTCCCTATACAGCGATTAATTTACCCTTAACGATTTTAATTTTAAGAAGTTTTTTCAAACAACTTCCCAAAGATTTAGAAGATTCTGCCAAAATTGATGGCTTCAATACAATATCTATGCTATTAAATATTGTTTTACCATTAACCCTTCCTGCCTTAGTTACCACCGGAATATTAACTTTTATTTTCGCTTGGAATGAATTTATTTTTGCCTTAACCTTTATTACCCGTGAAGATTTATATACTATTCCGGTTGCCGTGGCACAAATTGGCGGAGCTTCTTTATTAGAAATTCCCTATGGGCCAATGGCTGCGGCAACCTTAGCTGGAACCTTTCCTTTAGTAATTTTAGTGTTAATTTTTCAACGCCGAATTGTTCAAGGAATTACCGCAGGAGCCGTCAAAGGTTAACACTGATATCATTACTTTATCCTTATAAATTTTTAAAACTTAATGGAGATTATTAATCATGGCTAAACTGGAACTTCAACATTTAAAAAAGCAATTTTCTAATCAAGTAATTCCCGTTAAAGATATCACCCTAGAAGTCAATGATGGGGAATTCCTAACCTTATTAGGCCCATCCGGTTGTGGAAAATCAACATTATTAAGAATGATTGCAGGACTCGACCAACCGACCGAGGGAAAAGTAATTTTAGGAAATCGAGATGTTACAACGGTTCCCCCAGGTGAACGGAATATTGCCATGGTTTTTCAAAGTTATGCACTCTATCCCCATTTAACCGTTTTTGATAATATTTCAACCGCTTTAAAATTAAGAAAAATTTCAAACCCTGAGATTCAAACCCGCGTTTATGATGTCGCTCACCGCTTAGAAATCGAACATTTATTAACTCGAAAACCCGCTCAACTTTCTGGGGGTCAACGTCAACGGGTTGCTTTAGCACGAGCGTTAGTCAGAAATCCTGAAGTTTTTTTATTAGATGAACCCTTAAGTAATTTAGATGCGTTATTACGAGAACAGGTGAGAGCCGATTTAAAACAATTATTTAATTCTCAACAAAAACCTGTGGTTTATGTCACCCATGATCAAACAGAAGCCCTGACTTTATCGAGTAAAATTGCTGTACTTTATCAAGGCTATTTACAACAATTAGCTTCTCCTTCAGAAATTTATAATGCTCCTGCTAATCAATTTGTAGCGGGTTTTGTTGGCAGTCCTCAGATGAATTTAGTCTGCTTAAATTGTCGAGATAATCAGGTAATTTTAGGAGAGTTTCAAATTCCTTTACCCCATTTAAAAACACAACCCTCGAAAATTGTCTTAGGAATTCGCCCCGAAGATATCCGTCTAGGGACATTGGAGAATTCCGAGCATTTAGAAGGTCAAATTTTTTTAGTAGAAGATTTGGGAAAAGAGAAACTTTTGAATGTCAGAATAGCCCAATTCGATCAAAGAATCCGTTTTTTGGTTCCCGCACAACAAACTTGGGAAGGTGAAACGGTAAAGTTGAGTTTATCGCCCCAACGGATACACTGGTTTGATGCCGAATCTGGCGATCGCTTATCTTAAAAATGATGCTAAAATCTGTTAAACTAAGAAAACCTGGAATCTGAAGTTAATACCAACCCTGACAATGCAAGAATTTTTTCAAAACATTTCTCGTTATCCCCGCTATTTTATTACCTTTACGCTGGGAATTTTCTTTTTCCTATTTGAACGCCTAAAACCCCTCTTAAATCGTCCTGTAACCGCAATTGCGCTGGTAGGTTTACTATTTAGTGTTTTTGCGTTTACCTTTTTTACCTTACGGGCGATGTTAGGCTTAAGTCCCGTTTAAAAAAGCAACAATTTTTAAAGGCAAAGGGTGGGTTATTCTTACCCACCCTTAACGCCCAGGAACTTAAATTTGTATTTTTAGGTCTTAATCTTGGCAATCTTTAACAATAATTGTAATTTCTCTTGTAAAATATCAAGAGTGAATTAGGTTAATTTTGCCTGATTTTCAGAGTAGTTTAGAAAATTTAACTCATCACTTTATTATGGCTGATCAACCCAAATTAACTAATTCTGCTACCGTTATTATGGTGGTTGAAGGTTTACCAATTACAATTCAAGTTGATGGTGCAAATGCACCCATAACGGCTGGAAATTTTGTGGATTTAGTTGAACGAAATATTTATGATAGCACCACATTTCATCGCGTTGTTTTGGAACCCCAGCCCTTTGTTGTTCAAGGTGGTGACCCTCAAAGTAAAGATCCCAATATTGATCCCAATGTTTTAGGAAGCGGTGGTTTTGTTGATCCAGCTACAGGTCAAGTCCGAAATATTCCCTTAGAAATTAAACCTCAAGGTGCTACAGAACCTCTGTATAGCCAAACGTTTCAAGAAGCAGGAATTACCGTTTCTCCCGTGTTAAGTAATGTTGTCGGTTCGATTGCAATGGCGCGGTCTTCAGGAAACGATACAGCCTCATCGCAATTCTATTTTAATTTAGCAAATTCCACCTCTTTAGATGGAAAATATGCGGTTTTTGGAACCGTTGTTCAAGGTTTTGATGCCGTTAATCAAATTCAACAAGGAGATAGACTTTGGGATGCAGAAGTTGTTGATGGAATTATTCCGAGTCGAGTTTCGGGAATTATTTCTGATGTCAATATCTTGAATGGATTTATTAACAGCATCAATCTGGCGAGTCTGCCTTTATCCTATGCCTATCCTCGTAGTCTTGATGCGGATAATGTTATAACCATGACCCCTGATATTACCCAAAATAATCCTAGAGGATTATTAACAGGATCGGGGAATGATCTGGTGACAGGTTCCACAGGAAATGATGTGATTAATGGGAATCAAGGTAATGATTCTCTCAATGGAGGGGATGGAAATGATTATATTTTTGGGGGAAAAGATAATGATAGTATTACGGGTGGAAAAGGCAATGATATTTTGAATGGAAATCGGGGGAATGATACGGTTTTTGGAGGGGCGGGTTCAGATTTTATTCGAGGTGGACAGGATAATGATAGTTTAAATGGTAATGAGGGCAATGATTTTCTATTGGGGGATTTAGGAACGGATATTTTAACCGGAGAAGGCGGAGCCGATATTTTCATGTTACGAGGGGATGAAGCTGCCACTGTTTTTGATGTCAATTTAGCCGATATCATTGCAGATTTTAACGTTGCAGAAGGTGATAAAATTCATCTGATTGACACCATTGCCCTTGCTAATTTAAGTTTTACTGCGTCAGGAAATGATACGATCATTCGAGGAGCAAATTCAGGAATTTTAGGCGTTGTTAAAAATGTGCAACCGAGTGTTGTGCAAACGGGAATTGTGATTACACCCCCCACTGATTTAGCATTAACAATTGGTTAAAGTTTTCTAAGTTAGGGTGAGTGAGTTGGTGAACGCTCCATGCTTACGCACCCTAAGCAGAAATTGTGATTAGAGGAGCAACTTAATCGGAGAGTTAATAACTCTCTGAGTCCCCCTTTTCTATATTGGCTTAACCATCTTGATACTGTTGTTCAATTGATAGATTGTTTTCGGGCTTGGCGATCGCACCTCAATAGGCAGGGGTATCGGGGCAGAAGTACATAACCTGTATTAAGAAATGTAAATGTTATGTAACGAGTTGTCAAAACCACTTTTGTTATGCAATGAGTTGGGTTATTGTATACCTATACACAGAAAAGCCCACGAACAATGTGTTCTCAAAGACTGACCATTGCAATTCCAGGCTCGTTGTATGAGCGGTTGCAGCACGTTAAAAAAGACATAAACATATCTGGCTTGTGCCAGGAGGCGTTGAATATGGCAATTACACTGAAAGAAACCCAAACTCAAACTCAAACTCAAACTCAAACCTTCGACCGGAAACAGCTAATTGAACGGTTGAAACTTGGAAAAAAACTGTTAACGGCGCAGATTAGAGAACAAGGCTGTCAGTTAGGCTTAAAATCTGCCCTGAGTCTTTCCTATACAGAATTCCAACGGATTGAATATCTCCATCGAGGTCATGCTAGAATCTGCGCCAGTTCTTTTGCAGATATGTGGCAATGGTTAGCGTCTCGTCAAACAGACAATTCCATGGAATTTGTAGATGGCGAATTAAGCGAAATGATCCCGCTAAATGAGGAAAATAAAACGGTTTTTGTTGAAGGTTGGATTGAAGGAGTATTGTCGATTTGGAATCAAATTAAAGACGAATTGAATGATGCAGATTTAGACTAAAATTTGCACATTAATCAACAAATATGGCAGCAGCCGGGCGGCTTTGAATATGGCTATTTGTCTCCAAGAACAAATCGTTGGATATTTTGATTCTGAATCGTTGGTACAGCGGCTACGTCAGGAAAAAAAAGACGTATTAGAACAAGTGCGGGAACAAGGGTTTAACTTTGGCATTAAATCTGCTAGTAGCCTTTCCTACCCAGAATTTCATCGGATTGAATGTCTGAGCGTTGCAGGTGTAAATACAGACTCCGAAGCTTTTGCTGAAATGTGGGATTTATTAGACTCTCGCCACTATCAAAAAGAGATGCGATTAGACAAGGGTGAAGTCAGCAATCTTTTACCCTGTGATGATGATAACAAGGCAGCTTTTGTGAACAGTTGGATGGCGGGTGTTTTATTGGTTTGGAATCAGATTAAAAACCAAGTGGATGATCAAGAAATCCAATAATCCAGGGTGGAGACGCAAGATTTTGCGTCTCTACTGTTAATCATCCGAAATTCTCCAGGAGGCGGTGGTAGATTTAGGGTAATCCCTGAATCAATCAATTGACAATGAAACGAGTTCAAAAATTTTGGCGAATTGCCTGCATCCTGTATTTCCTGACGTTATTATTAATTGTAATTACAGCAGATTTGGGAAATTTACCCTACTATTGGTTAGAAAAACTTCCCAATTATGATGTTTATGGACACTTTATTTTATATGGAATTGCATCTGTCCTCATTCATCAAGCATTAGGAAGACAGAAAATCGTAATTTATAACTTTTTTCTTCCCCTGGGGCCATTTTTATTCGCCCTGGTGACAATTGCAGAAGAAATGATGCAAACTTTTTTTCCCACTCGTACCTTTAGTTTACTCGATTTAAGCGCAAGTTTAATCGGGATTATTCTATTTTACTATATAGGAGAATTATGTCACTATTTTTATTATAAAAATCACTAAAATTTGCTCAAATTATAATCATCAAATAAAATTGCTCTTGCCTGTTGAACTCAATTGTGGGAAAATCCAAAACGTCCCAAGGGTGAATTTCGTTTTATAATAAAACGTTTGAAGTTCACTCAATCTCACATAATTATTCCTTAACGGCATGAGCAATCAAAGCCCCATTCCCCATATTCCTGATTATACTTGGAGTCGTCCCATTGGTTTAGGCTGGGAAAAACCCTATACAGTTCGCTACGCCAGTAATTTAGATGATGGCCCTTGGCACGGAATGCCTTTGGGGGGGTTGGGTGCAGGTTGTATTGGACGTTCTTCACGGGGAGATTTTAACCTCTGGCATTTGGACGGAGGTGAACATACTTTTCGCACAATTCCCGCTTGTCAATTTAGCGTTTTTGAAGAAATAAACGGTCAGAAAAAAGCCTATGCTTTATCAACAGAACCTCCAGAAGATGGAAGTTTATCGGCGTGGAATTGGTATCCTAATACTACAAATTATCCTGAACAAACGGGAACCTATCATGCGTTATATCCCCGCAGTTGGTTTGTTTATGAAAATGTCTTTTCTGCACAATTAAGTTGTGAACAATTTTCTCCAATTTGGGCTAAAAACTATCAAGAAAGTAGTTATCCGATTGCAATTTTTGAATGGATTGCTCATAATCCAACGGATGAACCGATTACCTTAAGTATATTATTAACTTGGGAAAATACGATTGGATGGTTTACGAATAGTTTAGCCAGTCCTGAAGTTAAAGTTAGAGATGATGGCAGTCCGGTTTATGAATATCAACCGAACTGGGGAAAAAGTGCGGGAAGTGTAAATCGATTAGTTGAAGATTTTCATCGCATTGGCTGTTTAATGACTCGCCCAAGCACGAATGAAGAGGTGCAAGAAGGGGAAGGACAAATAACGATCGCAACTATTATAAATCCTGCGGTTGAAGTGTATTATCAAACCCGTTGGAACCCCACAGGAACCGGGGAAGACCTTTGGCACTGTTTTGCAGAAGATGGCACATTATTAGATCAAGAAAGTGAACATCCCGCTAAAGAGGGTGAACAAATTGCCGTTGCTTTAGCGGTTAAATTTACAATTAGACCCGGAAAAACTCGCAAAATTCCCTTTTATTTAGCGTGGGATTTACCCGTTACTGAATTTGCATCGGGAATTAATTATTATCGGCGTTATACTGATTTTTTTGGTCGCAATGGTCACAATGCTTGGTCAATGATTCGCACGGCGATGAAACATTCTGACACTTGGCGAGAACAAATTGAACTCTGGCAAAATCCAATTTTACAGCGTCAAGATTTACCCAATTGGTTTAAAATGGCGCTGTTTAATGAGTTATATTTACTCACCGATGGCGGTGCGTTGTGGACTGCCGCCGATGAACGTGATCCTTTCGGTCAATTTGCAGTTTTAGAATGTTTAGATTATCGCTGGTATGAAAGTTTAGATGTGCGATTATATGGGTCATTTTCTCTATTAATGTTATGGCCAGAGTTAGAAAAATCAGTATTAATTGCCTATTCTCGTGCGATTTCTCAAGGGGATGATACGCCTCGAATTATTGGTTATAATCAAGCCTCTGCTATTAGAAAAACTGTCGGTGCAACCCCCCATGATTTAGGAGCACCGAATGAACATCCTTGGGAAAAAACTAATTACACCAGTTATCAAGATTGTAATCTCTGGAAGGATTTATCCTCTGATTTTGTTCTGCAAGTTTATCGAGATTTTCTATTAACTGGAGGAACAGATTATGAGTTTTTAAAAGATTGTTGGTCAGCAATGGTTGAAACCTTGGATTATCTCAAAACTTTTGATTTGGATCAAGATTCAATTCCTGAAAATAGCGGCGCACCGGATCAAACTTTTGATGATTGGAGATTACAGGGAATTAGTGCCTATTGTGGGGGGTTATGGTTAGCGGCATTAGAAGCGATGATTGCTATGGGTAAGGTATTAGAAAAAGCGGAATTATCGGCAACCGTTACACCTTCTCCTAAAAACGTTGTTCCTACCTATCAAACTTGGTTAGAAACGGCTAAACCCCTCTATCATAAAACCCTTTGGAATGGTCAATATTATCGTTTAGATAGTGATAGTGGTTCTGATGTGGTTATGGCAGATCAATTATGTGGTCAATTCTATGCTAGATTATTAGGATTACCGGATATTGTTCCCCCCGATTGTACGATTTCGGCTTTAAAAACGGTTTATGATTCCTGTTTTAAAAAGTTTCATAATGGACAATTTGGCGCGGCGAATGGGGTTAGACAGAATGGAGAAGCAGTTAATCCCAAAGATACTCACCCCTTAGAAGTTTGGACAGGAATTAATTTTGGGTTGGCTGCGTTTTTCTTGCAAATGGGAATGAAAGCAGAAGCTTTAGAATTAACGGAAGTTGTGGTTAAACAAATCTATGAAAATGGCTTACAATTTCGGACTCCAGAAGCCATTACAGCCATTGGAACTTTTCGCGCTAGTCACTATTTAAGAGCCATGGCAATTTGGGCAATTTATTATCAATACTTGTAACCACAAAGACAGGAAGACACGAAGAAGGATAATTCAGGGGATAGGGGTTTTGGTGAAGGTAACAAATTCGGTTTCTGGGCTAAAATATGATAGGTTTAAAAAGGCGTTTTGATGAGCACAACTTGAAACAAAAACAACCCTCTAGTTACTGGGAATTAATTCCTTATATTCGCACCCAATGGCCAACCATTGCTAAAGCATTAGTTTGTACCATTACTTTTACCGTATTTTGGCCGTTATTAGCGTGGTTAGCTGGGAAAATGGCGGGTTATATTGGCAGGGGAGATGTTAATGCTATTGCTCAATTAGCAGGCGTGGCGGCGGTTGTTTTCCTAGTGCGGGGAACGGTACAATACGGTCAGGATACCCTGATGGCAAAAGCCGCGTTAACGATTTCTCTGGAGTTAAGAAAACAGGTTTATCGTCATTTACAACGCCTGAATATTGGCTATTTTGAAACCGCAAAAACAGGGGATCTCGCCTATCGTCTTACGGAAGATATTGATCGCATTGGCGAAGTGATTAATAAATTTTTCCATCAATTTGTTCCCTGTATTTTGCAGTTAATTGTAGTGTTGGGATATATGATTTATCTCAATTGGCAATTAACCCTTGCTACGTTAATTATAGCACCGTTTATGGCGGTGTTAATTGGTTGGTTTGGAGAAAAATTATTAATCTTTACTCGCCATAGTCAAAACCGAGTTTCTAATTTAGCTTCTTTATTAACAGAAGTGTTTAGCGGAATTCGTTTAGTCCAAGCGTTTGCGGCTGAAGATTATGAAATTAATCGCTTTAGTTTAGAAGCGGAACAAAACCGCAAAGCTAAATATTTAGCCGAACAAATCAAAGCCTTACAATTTGTGGTCGTTGGCTTTTTAGAAGCCATGAGTGTGATTTTGTTATTCTTTTTAGGAGGATGGCAAATTTCTCAAGGTAATTTAACGGGAAGTGGGTTTATTAGTTATATTGCGGCGGTGGCGTTATTAATTGATCCGATTTCCTTAACTACCAGTAATTATAGTGATTTTAAACAGGGTCAAGCTTCCTGCGATCGCATTTTTGAACTGTTAGCGGTGCAACAAACTGTGATTGAAAAACCCGATGCTTTTATTTTACCTCATGTTACAGGAAAAGTCGAATATTTTAATGTTAATTTTGCCTATCCTAAAACTGATTTTTCCCAGAGTCAAGAAGACAATAAACCTGTTTTAGAAAATTTGAATCTATTGGTTAAATCTGGGGAAATGGTGGCTTTAGTGGGGCCGTCAGGAGCCGGAAAAACTACATTAGTGACTTTATTACCGCGATTTTATGATCGTCAGTCGGGAACAATTAAAATTGATGATATTGATATTCAAGATGTGACTTTAAAAAGTCTACGGCGACAAATTGGAATTGTCCCTCAAGATATTACCTTATTTTCAGGAAGCATTGCTCAAAATATTGCCTTTGGTCAAGCTTATTATGAATTAAAAGATGTGGAAGCAGCCGCAAAAATTGCTAATGCTCATTCATTTATTATGCAATTTCCTAATGGATATCAAACCATTGTTGGAGAACGAGGGGTGAATTTATCGGGAGGACAACGACAACGAATTGCGATCGCTAGAGCCGTTTTATTAAACCCTAGAATCTTAATTTTAGATGAAGCTACATCAGCTTTAGATTCGGAGTCAGAGGCGTTAGTTCAAGAAGCTTTAGAACGATTAATGCAGGATAGAACCGTTTTTATTATTGCTCACCGTTTAGCAACGGTTAGACGTGCTACCCGAATTTTAGTCTTAGAAAAGGGTCAAATTGTGGAATCAGGAACCCATCAAGAGCTATTAGAAAAAGGTGAACGTTATGCTCAATTTTATGCTCAACAATTTGATTCATAAATTTAGGATTGAAAATCAGCCATTGAGCATCTAAATTAGCTAATTCATGTTATAATAAACTAATTAAATATTGATTAAAGTTTTCTAGTCAATAAAGGAGAATAATCATGAAATTCCTTGTTCATACCAGAACTATTTTTAAAGCTCGACCCGTCCCCGCCAGTGAACTATCTGATGGCGAAAAATTTGAAGTTCCTGCTGGGGCTACTTTTGTTAGTATATATGACAGTTTCAGAATAGATAATGGACATTATCTAGTTTATTTTACCTCAGAGTTAGGGTCAGGAGCCAATCGTCGTCAAGGATGGTTTGTTCCCAGGGTACACGTCGAAATATTGTCCTGTATTGCTAGAGTCACAACTAATAATTTAAACTTGAGAAAATTTCCTAATCCTAAAGATAAAGATGATCAGAGTATTATTCAAAAGTTAGAATTAGGAACATTAGTTAATTTATTTGATGCCACCTATATCAAGGATAACTCTCTTTGGTGGTATGGTTCTCCTTTGGTAACAGCTAATAAAGAATGGTTCCAAGATCCACAAACAGGCTGGATGTCATCAAAATATTTAGAAATAATCGATATTACGATTAATGATATTAATGATATTTAACAGATATTTTATCTGATTAGGCAATTAATCTCTAATCTAAAATATCTGTTCTGAGTTGGGGAAAAAATTTCTGCTCTAACTTCAAACTTATTCTAAAATTGATTCACAAATTTAAAGTGAGGGGGCAGAAATGGAATTAGATCCAGTGCCAGATGATGCAAATTTTAAGAGTCAAGTGCAAAAATTGCATCGACTCACCGTTTATACTCGATGGTTTGTCATTGCGATATTGTGGCTAACAGTGGCACCTTTGAGTTTGTGGGCGTTGCGAGGAGAAATTGCCCTTTGGCAAAACCATTTTACTTGGTCGGCTGTTCGCTATGGTTTAGCCTATAACCGCTTGGCGGCAATCGGTTTGGGGTTGTGTATTGGTCTAACAATAGCAACGTTAGTTTGGCAGAGTCGCAATATTTTATTCGGGGTTTCTCCCGCCTATCAACACCGTTTAGAACAGCAAGTCATGAAAATTCTTAAACAGGGGCCGACTCATCCCTTTTGGAAGTGGGTGATTTCCACCAAGGACGAGTAATTATTTCCCTATTATATTCAGTTAACTCAGATTTTGAACTAACCAGTTAAATTTAGCTTGAGCTAAAACTAAAAATTCCTTTGTATGTTCACTTAGCTCTTCGGGTTCCGGTTCATCGATTTCATATTCTGAAAAATCATCATAACCTAAACGCCGAATTGTTCCGCGCATTCGACTAGCTAAACAAAGTGATAAACCCTGATAAAATCGAGCAGCAAATTTAGAATCACTGTGAATTTTATTATTGAGTTCAAATCGAGAAATCGCTAAAACTTGAGTCGCTTCTAAGGCTTTAACCGTTGCTAAAGGCGGGCGACTATCAATAAAAGAAATTTCTCCAACGACTTCCCCTTTAGTGATTTGGGCTAATTCCCGGTCTTCATTAGCACCGATAACCACCTTTAACGACCCACTCAATACGAAATAGAGGGCATTAATCGGACGTCCTTCATAAATCAGCCTTTCCCCTGGGGGAAGTTTTTCTATTTTTGCTTTATTGATGATCCAACGTAGATCATCATCGCTGAGTCCGCCTAAAAGAAAAAGGGCTTTTTCTGTCTTTTGGGTCATTTTTAAATAATCTTCCTATTAGTTATTAAGAGAGAAAATTGTTAAATTTCAGTTTAAGTAAATGACCCTGTTTTGCTGAGAAAGCGAACAAGAATCAACTCCCAAAAACTGCATCAATAAAATTTTATCAATTGGGGTTGACACGGTTCACAAATTGTATGAAATGTGTATGAAACTTCTGAGTTGCTTTCATGTAGCAAGCATGACCCGCTTGTTCTAAAATAATGGTCTGCACATTTAACATGAACTGCTGAAGTAACTCCGCATGATCCAATGGAACAATTTTATCATCACTTCCCCAGATTGCTAACGTTGGCAGCGAAATTCCTTGCAAATGTTCTGCCATCTGAGGTATTTTCACCGGAGCAACAGCCACAAACCCCCTTAAACGGTCTGAATGTTGAGCGATAAAGGGTAAACTATAATTTCCACTCATCGAAGGAGAGACTAGCACACAGTCGGATAAGTTCAGACCGTCAATAATTTCTAATAAAAAGCTAACTGGATTACCAGAGAAGGATTCAGATTGACCATATCCGGGGAGATCAACCGCAACAGCATGATAATGGTTTTGGCTAATCAATTCTAAGGTACCAATATCTTGCCAGGTTTGAGCTTTAAAACTGGCTCCATGAAGCAAAAGAATCGATGGATTTTGGGGATCTCCTGCTTCTAAAAAATGAATGTTTGCGCCTTGAATTTTGATAAATTTGGATAAAATTTTAGACATATTTGATCAAAGAAGATTCTAATTTTAATCAAACTTGAAATCAACAACTAATTCTATTATAATCGTAAATTACGGCTTAGTCTAATCAGAATTATGCAAATCGATGATTCCTCCGAGCAATTCCCTCCTTCTAATCCCTTAGATGACAAACCATTGCCTTCGCTGAATTTATTCACCATGTTTCGCTTAGGTCTGTATCAAATGGGGTTAGGGATTATCTCTCTACTCGCCTTGGGTGTGATTAACCGCATCATGATTGATGAGTTAAAAGTTCCGGCGTTAATTGCGGCTGGAGCAATTGCGATGCACCAATTAGTTTCTCCAGCTAGGGTGTGGTTTGGTCAGATGTCTGATGCTAAACCTTTATGGGGATATCATCGCAGTAGTTATGTATGGATGGGGTTAATTTTATTCACCAGTGCCTCATTTTTAGCTATTCAAGTAGTTTGGCAGTTAGGTGCTAGTATTCAAGCTAATGGATTCAATGGTATTGCTTATTTATGGGCGGGTTTATTAGCCTTGATTTTTGCTGGATATGGTTTAGCTTTAAGTGCAAGTTCAACACCGTTTACAGCCCTATTATTTGACGTTTCTGATGAAGATAATCGTTCTAAATTAATTAGTATTGTTTGGTCAATGTTGATGGTGGGTATTGTAATTGGGGCGATAATTAGTTCTAAAATTCTCCATCGTCCTGAACTCTGTGGTACAGCTATTTTAACGAATAACCCAACCGTTACGGTAACGGCTACGAATTTATCTCAATTACAAGCTTCTGTCACCCCGTTATTTATTATTATACCCTTAATGGTAATCGGCTTATGTTTTCTCGCTACAGTTGGAATTGAACGGCGGTTTTCTCGCTACAAATTTCGCTCAACTGTTGTCGAACGTGAAGATCAAATTACGTTAAATCGCGCCCTGAAAATTTTAACCGCCAGCCGCCAAACGGGGTTATTTTTTAGCTTTTTATTAGTGATGACCATTAGCCTATTTATGCAGGATGCTGTTTTAGAACCCTATGGGGGTGAAGTCTTTGGAATGTGTGTCTCGGAAACGACTAAATTAAATGCGTTTTTTGGGGTAGGAACATTAATTGGAATTGCCTCAACGGGATTTTTAATTGTTCCCCGTATCGGTAAAAAAAATACGGTCAAAATGGGTTGTATTGGAGTCGCAATTTGTTTAGGATTATTTATTATGGCGGGTTTTACTGCTAACCCTGGATTTTTAAAAGGGGCGTTATTATGCTTTGGTTTAAGTTCGGGAATTCTAACAGCCGGAGCGATTAATTTAATGTTAGATTTAACCTTAGCGGAAACGGCCGGAACTTTTATTGGAGCTTGGGGTTTAGCTCAAGCTATGGCGCGAGGAATTGCAACGGTTTTAGGCGGGGGGATTTTAGATTTAGGACGGGCTATCTTTCAGGTTCCCTTATTAGCCTATAGCACTGTTTTTACTATACAAGCTATTGGCATGATCTTGGCAATTGGATTATTAAATCGGGTGAATATTGCCGAATTTAACGCGACAGCAAAACAAGCGATCGCCAAGGTATTAGAACAGGAATTTGATTAGGAGGTGATTAATGTTAACGCCTCAATTAACCGTTGATTTTCGGCTGCTTTTCTAACCGCAACTCGGAAATAGCGATCGCCCAAACTGGGAAAACTTAAACAATCTCGAATTAAAATTCTATGCTGTTTTAACAGATCTAATTGCAGTTGAGAAACGGAATAATCGGATTCTATTAAGATAAAATTAGCCACACTCGGATAGGGTTTTAACCCTGATATATTAGCTAAACCTTGATAGAGTTGGGGGCGAGATTGTGCTAACCAATTCCAGGTTTGCTGTTGAAATTTCTGATCTTGTAAGACGGCAATTCCCGCCGCCACCGCCAAACTATTTACAGGCCAAGGATCGCGCCACCGTTGCCATTTTTGTAAGCGTTGGGGATGGGCGATCGCATATCCTAAACGTAACCCCGGTAAACTATAGAATTTCGTTAGCGATCGCAAAATCACTAAATTTTCATACTCCTTCACCCAAGAGACTAAACTTTGCTGTTGAGTGGGGAGTAAAAAATCCATAAAGGCTTCATCAACCACCACCAAAGCAAACTGTTTCAGTGCTTCTAATAAAATCTGACTAGAAAACAATCTTCCGGTGGGGTTATGGGGATTATTAACTAATAATCCTGAGCGAGAATTCAACGGTTGAGGCAGAGTGAAATCAACATCAACCGCAGACATCGAAAGCGGACACTCAACTACATTCCCATCAAAAGCGTTGAGTGTCCGCCTATAGTCCCCAAAGGCAGGAGTCAGTAAATAGACCGCATCTAACTGCGCTAGTTCCCGTCCAGCCCAGGTGAGTAACTCTGCTGCTCCATTCCCCGGTAAAATCCAATCCGCCTCTATGGACTCATGCAGGATTTCGCGGTTGATCTGAGCCGCGATCGCTTGTCTCAATTGTCCATAGTCAGGATTAGGATAAACATTCAAATCCCTAAGATGACCTTTTATGGCAGTTAGGGCAGACAAAGGCGGCCCCCAAGGATTAATACTGGCGGAAAAATCCAGAATATCCAAGGGAGAGCAGTTGGCTACGGTCGCAGCCCAAATTAAATTTCCCCCGTGTTGGGGTGAATGGGTTGCTTCCACGCCTAAGAATTAATCCTCCTCGTCTTCTGGCTCGGCTTGGGAATGAGCAACTTTTTCCTTGAACAGTTTCCCAGCAGAAAAAGCAGGGACTTTCGTTGCTGGAATTTCCATTTTCTCACCCGTTTTCGGGTTACGACCCTCACGAGCTTTCCGTTCCCGTGACTCAAAGGAACCAAAGCCAACCAGTGTCACTTTATCTTGATTGGAAACTGCTTCCATGATCGTATCTAAAGCCGCCGTCAATACTGCATCAGCTTGCTTTTTGGTCACACTGGCCCGTTCTGCTACGGCATCCACTAATTCACCTTTGTTCATCTGAGTTTCTACTCCTTAAGGTTGGCTTGAAGCAATCGACAGCAGAAGCTGTCAAAAGGTTGAGTTCAGGGAACAGAAGGGGTAGGTGTAGCACCACGACTGGCTACGCCTAACCCCCTATATAACCCGGTAGGGGCGGGGTCTCCCCACCCAAAAGTGCAAAGTCATTCTGCTTAGGGTAAATCTTGGCAACAAAATTTTAATTTCTAAACGCTGCGATCCCTACAGAATCTAATTTGCAATGATTTATTCTAAGGGGTATGTACCGAATAGGGAAGACATGAACCCATAATTTATAGAGATTCAGGACTGACGCAACTGGAACAGGGATGTCGCGCTTCCAAGCCTGAGCAGCAGATCAGTCAACTTGCTTTTGGGGAGTAAAAAAGCAAGAAACCCCTTCGAGAGAGAATTGTAGCCTTTATAGCTGGGTTCTCTTTCCCTAATTAAGAAATGTTAAGAGAATCCAAAAGTCAAACAAGACTTGGGGCAAAACAATCAGGAAAATCCTGATGCTTTTAAGGGAAATCATCTAATGGGGTTTAAATTTGCTATATTGAATAACATTCTTTACAATTACCTCAGTCTAACATCATTTTTATTCAGTTATGTCAATTTATTTATCGAGCTTAAAAAGAGTAGTAAAAAAGCTGATACTTACCCCTAAACAAACATCGATGATCATCTCAACCATCGTCTTAACTTTAATGGGTTTGACGGTCGAGAGTTTATGGCTAAAACCAACAATTTCAAGTATAATGTTAGCGGCTCAACCCCAGGAGGTAGAGGCTCAAAAAATTGTTGGGAAATGGCAAGTTCCTACTCATCTTTCATCCGGTATTATATTTACAGGGGAAGGAAAAGTTTATATTTTTACAACGCCGATTGAAGCCCTAGAATTACAATATACAATTGATCCTAATTTTAGACCCGGATTTATGATTTTTCGTGATGCAGAAGGGAAAATTGTAGGCACCGCAATTTTTGAATTTACTGAGACGGGAGAATTGAAATTAGACTTAAATATTAGTGGAGAGGAACAACCCGCTATTACAACTTTTCACTCTCAACCTCTACTCTTTAAAAAAACGTCTGATAGTTCTAGAATTCCAACTTCAGTGACGATAAAGACTCCAACGGCATCAGAATTGAAGGAACAAGCAGATCAAGATACACAATTAGAAGCAAAACAGTATATTGAAATTATCAACCGAGGTCATCAAGTCAGTTATGCTCAATATAATCTATTTAAACCTAATTTAGAAGAATTTGTTAAAGGTCTGCCTGTAGAAACTCGAAATTATCTGTATAAAATTAGGATTATTGATGAAAAAAGTATGGTTCAATCTGTAGCCCTGCCTAAACGGACAGGATTAAAAAGCTATATTGGAATTGTTTACATCATTCAACCTTCACCCGCTAGTAATATTACCACAAAATCAATCCTTTGTGAAAGTAATCAACCGACCCAAAAACTTCCTTCTCAACCGTCTTTATTCACCAGTCGTGAGGTTAATTGTCCGGCAGGGTATTCTGTTGTGCCGGAGTAATTTAAGTTATTTATCTAGTGGGGAACAAAAGGGGGGCAGAGGTGGAGAAAGAATTAACTCCTGACTCCTTCTCCACAATCTGCACAGTCAACTATCAACCGTCCCCCCCGGGGGCAAGCAGGGCTGTTTCATTCTCTAGGAAAAACTGTGTAACCTCTCCCCCAACCCCTCTCCTACGAGGAGAGGGGGGAAGAATTTCTAATCTGAAATCTCTGGGAGATTTAAAAATATTAATTACTCCCCCTTCCCTCCTAGGGAAGGGGGTTGGGGGGTTAGGTCTTAGGGTTGGCAATGGAAAATGAAACAGCCCTGGGGGGCAAGGCAGGGCTGTTTCATTCTAAAAAATTGCGATCGCTAAACCTTTGATCTGGAGCAAGTTTTAGACAACATTTAAACAGAAAATATCAAAACTGTTGAAATAATCCTCCTTTTCTTTACAGAAAAAGGCTTTTAGAGTTTAGTGATCGCATTTTAGATCCGAGAATGAAACAACCCTGGGGGGCAAGGCAGGGCGTTTTCATTTTCAAAAATGCGATCTCTATATTCAAAAAAAATCATCAAAGTTTCTGGTCAAAT
>CAITND010000042.1 GCA_903893625.1 uncultured Oscillatoriales cyanobacterium | reverse complement strand
CAACTTATCTGATAAAAATTAGAGGGAATTTGATCGGAAAATTTGATGATTTTTTTTGAAGATTGCGATCGCATTTTTGAAAATGAAAACGCCCTGCCTGTCCCAGTGGCGAAGAACCGCAAATATTACAGGACAATCAAGAATTACTGGATCAAGATTTCCTACAGGTTTTATTAGCAATATCCTCACAATTGCAGGAAGACGGAAGACAAGACGAAGCAGAATTTTTAATCAATTTAGCAGAACAATTATCGACTTTGCCAGGTAGAACAAATTCTCCTGAAGATTATTATAACTTTTTAAGGGAAGTTTTGCCAGTCGTTTCAGAAAGTCGAGGGAATCCTCAAATTGTTTATCCCCTATTCCAACAAAACCTCGATAAACTCGATGAAAATTTAGCCGATATTTTAACAAAATGGGCAAAAGATCGATTTAAACAAGTTCCCCTAGAAGAAGCCACCTATATTGCCGCAGATATTGTCAATTTTGCTAATTTAATCCAACAGTTTCCCCTGGGAAGCCGAAAGAACAATTTAGAGATTAGTATCGCAGCCTATCAAGCTGCATTAGAAATTAGAACCCGTGCAGCATTTCCTGAACAATGGGCAAGGACTCAAAATAATCTGGCTAATGCCTATTCTGATAGAATCAAAGGGGAAAAAGCCGATAATATTGAACGGGCGATTAAAAGGTTTCGGTTAGCATTAGAAATTAGAACCACGGAAGCGTTTCCGATAGGTTGTTTACAGTCGGGTAACAATTTAGGAAATACGGCGTTTAATTCGGGGTTTTGGAAGATTGCTATAGAAGGGTATGAACAGGGAATTGAAGCGGTGGAAATTAGCCGCCGTTGGGCGCTGACCGATGATCGGCGTCAGGAAATTATGGCGCAAGCGGTGGGAGTTTATGATAATATTGTCGAGAGTTATATTAATCTGGGTCAAGTTAATCAAGCTATTGAATATGCAGAACGTTCTCGGTCGAAACGGTTAGTGGATTTAATGGCAAGTAATGACCTTTATGCTAACGGTGAAATTCCCCCAGAAGTTCAGAACTATTTGCAAAATCATGATCAATTGCAAGCCCAAATTGATCAAGAACGGGAACGTCTGCGTCGTCAATTTGATGGTAATAAAACCTTAGTAGAAACAGGCGCTCGTCGGGAACAGCGAAAGGAGATTGAATCTAGTAAAGAAACTATCCAACAATTAGAACAGGATAAACAACAAATCTGGGAACAAATTCGCCGTTTAGATCCGGTATTAGCGGGACAAATTAAAGTTATCCACCTTAATTTTACCACAATTCAATCTTTAATTGAAACTCCCAAAACCGCGATTCTGAATTTCTACACCACCAACAACCAAACCCACATTTTCATTATCTACCAAAACCAACCTCCCCAACTCTATACTTGCGACAATTTAGGTTATGGAAAATTACGAGAATTAGGCGTTGATGGTTGGTTAACTCCCTATTCAGAATCAAAACAGGTCTGGGAAGCAAACATGGCAGACTTCTTACAAAATTTAGCCCAACAATTAAACCTCAAAACCTTAATTAATACCCATCTTTCCGGTATTGAGGAATTGATTATTATTCCCCATCTGTTTTGGCATCAAATTCCCTTTGCTGCGTTACCTTTAACCGTCCCTTCTCAAACCCCTTCCCCGTCCTCAACCCCTCAAAAAACGGGGATGATGCGTCAATTTTTAGACTCTTTACTGCGACTGGAAAAACCCCAGGAACAAACGACAAATAGTGATATTTTTCCCCCAGCAACTATAGCAGCAAATAGCGAATATTTCGGCGATCAATTCCGCCTGCGTTATGTTCCCAGTTGCCAAATATTAAAATTCTGCCAAGACCGTCCAACCTTAAAATGTTAAATTATGGAACTGTTGAAAACCCCGACGGGACGCTTCCGGGTGCGAGTTATGAAGGGGAAAAAATTGCTAAAATTTATAATATTCCTGATGATAACCGTTTAAAAGGTCGAGAACAAGGAACTGTTAAAAAATACCGGAAACTATTAGAAAAAGTCCAGGTATTCCACTCTAGTCATCATGCGTCCAGCCGTTTAGATAGTCCCTTAGAATCTAAATTAATCTTAGCCGATGGTACAATTACGTTAGGGCAAATTATGACCCCCGGTTGGCGACTTCCCCAGTTATCGGATATTTTTCTATCCTGTTGCGAAACTAATTTAGGGGTTGCCCAAGCCACCGATGATATCTTAACATTATCAACGGGTTTCCTCTGTGCTGGAGCGCGAAGTGTCGTTAGTACGTTATGGGCAGTTAATGACTTAGCAACGGCGTTATTTTCTATTTTTTATTATCAAAATCGAAAACGGGGTGATAGTCGTTCTGTGTCTTTACAAAAGGCTCAAAATATGTTAAGATCATTATCAAAGGAAACTTTTAAAAAACAATACGCGGAGGAATTAAAAAACCTGTTTAGCCAACAGTTTAACTAAGCTATAAAAGAGAAAAACAAAGCGAATGAAAATCGAAAAAAACTATTAGAAGGAACGGCAGAATACCAATATTGGAAGCAAGAATATGAATATTGGGATCGGATGGCTGCTCGGAATTTTAAAGCGGAAGACAGCCTAAAATACTGCTGTAATCAAGAATTTCCCTTTGCCCAACCGATTTATTGGGCGGGTTTCATTTGTTCGGGATTAAAATAGGGAATGGAAGCCCTGAAGGGCTTACTACTAATTACTTTTAACTTAATTTTCCCTACCTTTCTCCTCTAATAATTCCTGTAATAATGGTACAAGCGGAGGTAAATGATTTTGAATTGTGTTCCAAACTAATCTCTGATTAACTTGAAAATATTCATGAGCGATCACATTTCTCATGTCACCCATCAGCCGCCAGGGAATCTGTGGCGAGCGAGCCTGAATTGTCATAGGAATATTAACAGCAGCTTCACCGATAATAATCAAGTTGTAAAGAATGCCTTGCAAAATGATTTCTTCTGTTCTTTCAAAGTCTGAAAAATTCATTCCCTCAGTCGTTTTTTGAATGCGAGCGATCGCTTCTAAAATATCTTGAATTCGCATTGACCATTCCCTAGAAGGCACGGATCACCTCCTTGAGAACAGGTTCTCGCAAATGTTCTCTCAAAGCATCTTTTGTCCCTAAATCAATAGGAAGTCCCAAAATATCCTCTAAATAGTGTTGTACCCGAAACAAGTCAAATAAACTTGCTTCTATGGAAAAATCAACTAAAAAATCTACATCACTATCCGGTCGCGCTTCATCCCGTGCTACCGAACCAAATAAATCTAAAGACTTCACACCCAAAGCTTTTAATTCTTCTGTGTGATTCGCTAAAATTGCCAGTGCTTCTTCTCTTTTCATAATAGTCTAATATTAATTTGAGTATGGAAGCCCTGAAGGGCTTACTACGTTTTACCAGATAGATGTTAAATCTAAGATAAATCCGGGGAGAATATTTTCCCCTGATAAGGTTGTGGGATTTTCCAAAATTTCTACTTCTTGATCAGGACGATAAATTTCAACTCGTTGGTTTTTAGGATCAATTAACCAGCCTAATTTTGCCCCATTTTCTTGATATTCTTTCATTTTATTTTGTAAGGGTTTTAAAGCATCACTCGCTGACCGTAATTCTACCACAAAATCAGGACATAAAGGCACAAATTTTTCCCGTTGTTTGGGGGTTAAAGTATCCCAGCGATCGCGCTTAACCCAAGACGCATCAGGAGAACGATCCGCACCATTGGGAAGTTTAAACCCACCGGAAGAATCAAACGCTTTCCCTAAATTATTTTGACGACTCCAAGCTTGTAATTGATAGGATAATTCCATATTGCGGTTGCTGGTTTCTCCCCCCGTTGGTGACATAATCGTTAAAACTCCTGATGCAGTCCGTTCAAATTTTAAATCCCGATTGTTTTGACATAACTCAAAAAACTGTTCCTCCGTTAAATCAATCGTTAATTGCAGAGGAGTCGATAAATTAATTGTGGCAAATTCCATCACCTTTCCCCCATCGAAATTGACTTATTAATTCAATTTTGCATAACTCTAACAGTTCCCGGCGATATAGCAATATACCGATTAGGAAAACCGCTATGAGTCGCACCTATTCCCGTCGCTATCGTCAACCTTCTCCCCCATCACCAGTCCAGAATCTAGCTTGGTGGAAATCTCCCTTAATCTTAGGATCTATTATAGCAGGAATTGGTATTATTGGCAGTACCCTTTGGATTGAATATACTACCCAAAGAGTTATCCATATTCGCGCTGATGATAGTTCCGATTCTGCTGAAAAATATAGCTTAGAACGACAACAACATTGCCGCGCCAGTATTCAACAATATAAACCCGGTGATATTGCCATTACTACTGCTTTTGCAGACCGTCCAATTAACACTCAAAATATCTCTATTTTCAATAGTTTATCGGTACTCGGTCAGTGCAACAATTCCCAACGTCCGATTAAAAATCAACAACCCGGCACCTCGCTAATTTTACTGTTAGAAGACGTTAACAGACTAATTAAAAAAGAGCGTGATCGCCATAATTCTAACCCAGTTGTTGTCACTATTACCTTACAGGATACCGAACCTGTAGCTAATCAACCCCAACCCGATGATCAACAGCTTCAAGAATTAGTACATCAAATTACAGCCCATCAAGGAACAATTATGTTTATGGTAGAAGATCCTAATCTAAGTAGTCAACTTCAAACCATTCTCAGTAACGAAACCTACGCCGAAATCTGCTCCTTTACCGATATTTCAAATTGTGTTAATAAAGCCTTTGAAGTGGCCCGTAAATTATAAATTTTGAAGCAGGGAAAAATCTCGCATAACTTCTACAAACTTTCACGATAGTAGAGTAGGTAAATAAAAAATCTCAAACCAGAAACCTGACACCCATCCCTAATTAATTCAGGAGTTTTAATCATGAATACGACTTCTTCCCACAACAATCACAAACAGTTTCAAATTGATAAATTAGTCGATAGTTGGCGTCATCTTTCCCCAAAAGTTATCGCCCGGTTTCCGCAAGGTATTCTTGCTAAAATGAGTGAACAACAACAGCGTTCGGGTAAATCCCGTGTGGCAGAATCTCGTATTGATGACTTAGAAACCACTGTTAAACATCAACAATCTAGCTCTGCTAAAATAGCTACTAAAATTATTGTTGTGATGATTAGTGCATTAACCTTCAGTGCCGGAACCCAATTATTAACCTCCCGTTTAGGGTCAATGGCGTTACCTGCGGCAATGGCAGGGGGAGGTTTAGCGAGTTTTCTCGTTGATGACCGTGCAACTAAAGTCACAACAAAAGCTCGTTTAGCTCACAGCACAAAACAAGCACTGGGTAGTATTATTGAGCAGAAAAAATCCCAACCTCCTATTAATGAATTAGGAGAATTATATTACAGCAGTCAAACCGGATTAATCCAAGAAATTGAAGGCAAAAATTTAGGTAAACAACTCTGGATTGATGGGGCTTTAGCGGGTTCATTAAGTGCGGCAGAATTCACCGTTAGTTTTTGGATTGTGGCACAATTAGGATTACCTGGAGGATTATTAATTCAAGGAATTGCTGCTAGTTTACCCGTAACATTGATCTGGATTGCGGCTGCTTTTCAGAGCGATCAGTTTGAATTACCGGAAGAATTTGCTGATTTAATTAACCAATATAAACCCGCTTTATTTCCACCTGCGGGAATGCCGGAAGAAGAATTACAAGAGCTTTTAATGGTGGAAATTGGCGAAGAAAAGCGAATTGATAATTCAGTTAAATTTGTAGCAGAAGGAGATGATAGCGGACGGTTAAAGAACTTACCAATGGCTGAAGCGGATTATGATATCAATCAAATGCGCGATCGCAAACATCAGTTAGAAAAAGAACGAGATATTGCTGTTGAACAACGTTTATTTGCTCATCGTGCTGAAGTTGCTGATCTGCCCAATCAATTCCCCATTCCTGAAGTTAATGTTACGGGTTTGAGTCCCCAACAAATTAAAGAACAGACTGAAAAAATTGAACAAAAAAAAGCGATTTGGGTAGAAAATAAAACCGCAGAGTTAAAGAACAATTTAGAGCAAGACCTGAAAATGATTGTACACCGTTACGACACCCAGATCAAACAATGTGAGGAAGATATCGCACAAGCCCAGCAACGTTACAATGAGGGATATCTTCACTGGCAAGAAAAAGACGACGAACCGAGAAGCGACATGGCTTAAAAGCATTGAGATAGGATTAGGCGAGGGGGTGCTTTTCGGGTATAATCCAAGCATCCCTATTTTTGATTCCTGCCCATTATGGATGATGCCTCGTTGTGCCAATTGATTCGAGACGCTTTGCACTCCCCTGAACAGGCAGAGGCACTAGCAAAATTGATCGACCAATTGCCAAAAATCAAGAACTATCTTGGTAAAGGTTGGCTACCTTATTATGATCAAGCTTTGCCAACGACGGAAAGAGATGTTCAGCGAAATATTAGTCGGTTTCCGCAAATGTATCGGTTAGATATGGCAGTTATAAATTGCAAAAATCCATCTGAAGCTGCTCTCGTTAGCGAACGCTTTATTAAATGGGTAGTAATGATTTTAACACGAGATTGTCAGGATGTGAAGCGTCGGCGAGTTCGGGAACCTATAATTGTTAGTATGGGCGATCGCAAAGGAGGAGAAGACAGTTTAACAATAGAAGAAACAATAGCTGATGATTTAACTCTTACTGGCATAGGGAAACTTATAGAAGAAGAACGTCGCTTTTTAAGTAATCAAATTAGGTGTTACATTGAAGAAGATCCTGAAATGAGATTGAGAAACTGTCACCCGCGTAATCGTCCTAACACTAACTGCCAAATTCTCAGTCAGAAGCTACTACTGGCAGAACCCCCTCTTACCCGCAGACAAGTTGCTAGAGAGCTAGGTGTTCCCGAACCAACAGTTTATGATCGCTGGCAAAACTACTGTTTACCTTTACTGCAACAAATTGCTAGAGAATTAGGATTTCAATAGGAGTTAAAACCATGTATTCAATAGAAAACCACTGCTTAACAATTACTTTGAGTCGAGACAACCATCAACTAGCTCGTCAGTTTTCTCTACAGCAAGACTCTGTAGAAAAAGGAAAACAAGTTTACTTGAATACCTTAGCTGTCTGTGCAGTTCAGAGTTTCTTAGACTGGATGGGAATTGAAACTGAATTGAACCAAGGTGACAGTTGGAACTCGGTAGTACGGTGTTTCCATAATGTAGCGGATTTAGTTATCCCTTCTGTTGGTAAACTCGAATGTCGTCCGGTTTTACCTGGGGAAACAGTTATTACTTTACCGCCAGAGGTAACTGAGGATAGAATTGCTTATATTGCCGTTCAATTTCAAGAACAATTGAACGAGGTACAATTGTTAGGATTTTATCCGGCAATAGACCCCCAATCACCAACAGAAGAACTAAAAATTACTAATCTTCAGCCGATAGAAGCACTAATAGACTATCTTAACCGACTCGAATCAGCTTTGGATTTTTTTCAGAGTAATGATCCAGTTGCGGAGAAAGTTAAAACCCGACTCATAGAACAACCTTTAACAGCAATTATTGCTGAATTTAAACGAATTTATCACACCTATTCTAAAGATGAATGGCGCTATGCTGGTGCTGAATTTTTAGCGAATGCAGCACAAGAAGGTATAGCTTGGCGTGGAGGGAACCGAGAAGATAATTCCAATAATGATGAATGGCAAGATTTAGCAGAAGAATTACTAAACAAATTAGATGAAATTTGGAACGAGGGAACCGATGTTGTAGCAGAAACTAAAGTTACAAATCAACCTTTACCTCAACCGATGATCAATGCTGAATTTAACACCATTCCCCCCAGAATTTATTAGTTTACCTGAATGGTTACAACCGAATCAGATTCAACTAAATGGTGATTTTGTGGCTTTAGAAAGCTTCTTACAAAATTTAGTCGGGAATTTGGTTTTTAGATATGCTAATGCACCCCGTTCTCGCCGTGCAGAAACAGAAGATATATTAGAGAGTATCACTGGAATTCGACAATTTCAACTAGCAGAATATCCCTTAGCATTGGTTTTAGCATATCAAGTAGAAACGGAGGAACAACGCACAATTATAGCCCGATTATATCCTAATGGTGAAGATTCTTATTTACCTCCTGATCTGAAATTAACCGTTTTAGAGGATACGGAAGTAGTGTTTTTAGAGGCAATATCTCGCAGTGCAGATAATTGGATTCAATTACAATTTCATGGAGAACCAGGAGAACATTTTAGTATTAAAATAGAACTGGGAGATATCAGCATCACGGATAATTTTATGATCTGAAGGCAATATAGCAGTGTGCGATCGCCCCTTTCAATTTTCTGCATAACTTTTAATTCGGGTAACGATAAATAGGCATAAGACAAAAATACAAGGAGTTTTAATATGGCTGCTTCGGAAATTGTCATGCACCGGATGTTTATCGAAATCGTTGACCAGTATCACCCCTTTGCTGAGTATGTCGGTTATCAAGAGGCTGAAGATGGATTTATTATCTGCTATCGAGGCGCTAATGGCGAACAATATATGGCAATAGATACAGAAGGCAATATATTAGGAGATACCACAATGGGAACAACAAGAACAATGGGAATTGTAGCTATCATTGCCGCAATTCTCGGTGCAATGTTTGGGGGTTCAAATTCCTAGCTAGGTCAAGAAACAGGGTTTCTGATGTTAGAAACCCTGTTTCTCTGCATGACATTTTATTGACAAGAAGCTACTGTCTTAACTTGAATTTTAACATTTAATTTCTTGCGAAGAACATCAAAAATGGTAGTTAAATTGTCCATAGTTGGATTACCTTTCGCAGACAACATTCTGTGTAAACTTTTACTCGGTTTTGATGTCTCAATAGCAAGTTCTTCAAAACCTATTGTTGCATTTACAAGTTCTCTCAATATTAATCGAGAAACTTCTGGCTCCCCATTAAGGAAAAGAGAAATAGCTTCATCGAATAAAGCGGCTGCAAAAGATTGATCTCTTTGAACTCGTGCATTAACTGTTTCTTTAAAATCTCTAGGAGGATATTTTAGCTTGTTTGAGCTATGCAGCAGATCGGGAGAGACAAACTTTATTAATCCAGGCATGAAACTACTGTTCGATCATAATTTATCTCCTCGATTGGTTAATCGACTTGTAGATATTTTTCCTGACTTGATGTGATAGAATAGATACAAATTTGAGGACAACCAAATGAATGCTGTTGAAGTCACAGGAACCCTGGATGAAAAAGGTCAATTGTCCCTCGATTACCCCATAGAAAAATTCCCCCCTAGTCGCGTGCGAGTGATCGTACTTTTTCCCGAAGTAACTGAGGAAGTTGAAACCGATCCTGATGATACTCCCATTGCAGAAGTAAAAGCCAGTCTCCGGCGAGCATTAAAGCAAGCTAAATCAGGACAAACTAGACCAATTTCTGAGTTATGGGAGAGGATAGATGCTGAATGAACCTAACCCAATTTCTATCAGATTTTCAGATGAATTTGAGGAAAATTTGTATGTCTTGTCAAAAAAATATCGACATATTCGCTCGGATATTCAGCCAATTATTGAACAATTCCAAGGTGGAAACTTTATAGGCGATCGCCTTGCCGGGATGGGTGAAAATTATGTCATCTTCAAGGTGAGAGTTAAAAATAGCGATATCCAAAAAGGGAAAAGTGCTGGTTATCGACTTATCTATCAAGTTGAATCACCAATTAGCATACTTCTCCTCACTATTTACTCTAAATCAGACCGAGAAGATATTAGTCCTAATCAGGTTTTTAGCATTTTAGCCGAGTGCGATCAAGATAATATTTAATAACTGAGAGGTTCAGAAACCGGGTTTCTGACGTTATCTCTCGACTCCTATCAAAAGTTTTATTAAGAAACCCGGTTTCTACCGTTGACAGTTACTACTATAATGTCAATCATTACAAGTCTTTTTATTCCTATCACTAATATGCCTCAAGACTTCTCCGGTCAAAATCTCCGAGGTCGCAATTTTAAAGGGCAAAAACTCACGGGTGCTAACTTCTCTTATGCAGATATCCGAGGGGCTAATTTTAATAATGCCATTCTGATAGGTGCGAATTTTACCAAAGCTAAAGCGGGACTGCAACGCCGTTGGGCATTTGGATTAGTAACCTTCTCATTAGTTTTATCGCCCATCATAGGATTTTTCTCAGGAGTTACTGGTGTTACTGTAGCTGGTTTGTTCAGTTCTGAAAGTATTAAGGAATACACTATCATTCCCTGTGCGATCATCTTGATAATACTTGCAGTTTTCTTTATTGTCACTATCCACCAAGGTCTGGAGGCAGGGGCAGTGGCAGTGGCAGTGGCAGTGGCACTACTGAGTTTTTATGTTGCTTGGCGTGCCTTAGCTGGAGATGAAAAACAGAACTTGATTCGCAAAATAGCCGTTTTCTTTGCCTCAACAGGTGGCACTAACTTTCGTAATGCGAATTTAACAGATGCAGATTTCACCCAGGCAACCCTCAAATGCACGAAATTTATGGGCGCAAATCTCACTCGCACTCGCTTTTATGAAACTAAAAAACTACTCCTTGCCAGAGTCGGTAAATCCATCTTAGACCCCTTACCCATTCGCTCTTTATTGGTTACAGGCAATGGTCACAATAAATCCTATCTTAATGCAAATCTTAGAGGTGCAAACCTCATAGGTGCAGACCTGAGTTGGGCTAATTTAAAAGGAGCAAATATTAGTGATGCCACGTTCCAAAGTGCTAATTTAGAAGAAGCAAACTTAACCCTAACTGAAGCCATTAATACCGATTTTAGCCGTGCTTTGATGACGGGTGCTTGTGTAGAAGCTTGGAATATTGAAAGTAATACTAAATTAGAGGATGTTGATTGTCGATATATTTATCTTTTAGAATATCCTAAACCTGGAACTAAGAATAAGCGCGAATGCCGTCCCAGTAGTGGCGAATTTGCACCCGGAGCATTTACAAAACTCTTCCAAGAAGTTTTAACAACTGTTGACTTAATTTTCCGTGACGGAGTTGACTGGAAAGCGTTGAATGTTGCCATCCAAAAGGTACAAATTGAGAATGAAGACACTGAACTAACAATCCAAAGTATTGAAAATAAAGGTGATGGGGTTGTCGTTGTCCGAGTGAGTGTTCCTCCTGATACCAATAAAGAAAAGATTCATCGAGAATTTACCGAAAACTACGAACTGGCGTTAAAAGCAATTGAGGAAAAATATCAAGGCAAACTTGAAAGCAAAGATGAACAAATTACCCTTTATCGTCAACAGTTAGAAGACTCTCGCCAGAGAGAGATTCAGCAAAATTCCAATATGGAAAAAATTATTGATATCCTAGCGAAAACGGCTGTTAATGTTCCAGTTAATGAACGGGAAGTTAACGCGATCGCACAACGCCAAACAGCTATTAATTTAGTCATTCTCACCTTATTAAAGGGCAACTTTGAAACCGGATTTCCTTCGATTATCGTGCAAATTTGGACAGAAGATGACCAACTGCCAACCCAACATCCGGGTGAGTTACAACCTGCATTAGATTTAGTTGAAGTTTATCACGATTGGCAATCTAAATACAAAAGTTTTATCGAAGAATCGGGAAAACTAAGCCGGATACGGAAAGTTGCATCACCAGTAACTAATGCTTCTGAATTTAATCTTGATCAATTAGCTGAACAATTAGAAGATAAACTTAATAAATGGTTGAATAGCGATCAATTTATTACTATTGATAGAATTCTCCGTGAAAAATTTAAACGTTCTGATGAAATTCAGGTTATTATTCAATCCGATGATATCAATGTTCGGCGACTTCCTTGGCATTTATGGGATTTTTTCAAACCTTATCGGAAAGCGGAAATTGCTTTAAGTTCCCCTTTTTATGACCGACCTGTTAGAACACCTACCAATAGAAATAAAATCAGGATTTTATCAATTTTGGGAGATGATAAAGGACTTAATCTTGATAAAGATAAAGCTTCTATTGAAAAAACAGGTGCAGAAACTGTCTTTCTCCCTAAACGCAACTGTCAAGAATTAGAGGAACAATTGTGGTGTCAACAAGGTTGGGATATCCTGTGTTTTTCCGGTCATAGTTCGAGTAAAATGGATGGAAGTAACGGTTATATTTATATTAACGATACCGATAAAATTACAATTCCTGAGTTAAAAACTGCCTTAACAACGGCTATTGAAAACGGTTTACAAATTGCTATTTTCAATTCCTGTGATGGTTTAGGATTAGCAAATCAATTAGCAACGTTACATATTCCTCAAATTATTGTCATGCGGGAACCTGTACCCGATGCCGTTGCACAGGAATTTTTAAAGCACTTTCTCACCGCTTTTGCTAGTGGTAAATCGTTCTATTTAGCAGTACGAGAAGCGCGAGAAAAACTGCAATCTTTAGAACAATATTTTCCCTGTGCGTCTTGGTTGCCAATTATTTGTCAAAACCCGGCCGAAATTCCCCCAACTTGGGATTCATTACGCGGTATTTCTAAATAATAGAATAGCGCTGAAGCGCAACAACGTACCCAGAAACCCGGTTTCTATTCCTGCATAATTCTTGTTTATCTGCCCGATAAAAGGTTAGTTAACCAGGCGCAGATACTTATGGAAACTAACCCCATAAATCGGAAATTTGCCGGAAGTCTTGCCACTTTAGCACCTCACTCCTACTATCCTAATACTTGGGAAACAGAAAGGCTATTCCTCAGACCTTTTTCTGCGGAAGATTTAACCGATCTTTATCGAGTTTATGGCAACCCAGAAGTGATGCGTTTTATCAATAAAACAGGCAAAACCTTATCGGAAACTGAGGCAGAATTAAACAGTTATATTGACCATTGGAAACAACACGGTTTCGGGAATTTTGCGCTTATTCACAAAGCTTCTAATACCTTGATTGGTCGCACTGGACTGTATCGGAATCAGAGAGCTCCCTATCCCCAATTTGGTTATATTTTAGACCAACCTTACTGGGGTCAAGGTTTGGGGACAGAATTAGCTAAAGCTAACTTAGACTATGGGTTTAATATCCTGCAATTTGAAACAATTGCCGCCTTTGTTATGGTGGAAAATTCGGCTTCTCGGAAGATTTTATCAGAAAAATTGGGAATGGGATTATTAACGGAGCAATTTACTTATTTACATGGAACATTGGCTTATTATATCATTGAGCGATCGCAATATTTAACCCATCGTAGCTAAAATAATGAATAGTTAATTTTTGGAGGGCGATCGCTAACAATTTTGAATTCAGTTCATAGATTATTATGGATATAGGTCATTAGATGAATTAAAAGTGTCTTCCGAAAGGGAATAAAATAGAGCGTAAGGCGCATTTTAGCTTGACTCAGTAGGTTGAGTCTGATAAACTTTAATAAGATTATATATTTTTAGTTTTTTTGAACCTGATATGAAAACTCAGTTATTTGCCAGGTTGCTAACGGTTTGTGCCTTCGCCCTGGGGTCAGTTCCTCTTCTCACCCCTCCCAGCATAGCTCAAAATATCACTTATTCTTGCGGTAAATCACCGAATGGCGTGCCAACCACCTATGCTGTGAATTCCACTGGAAGACGCATTGCTGTCATCCGATGGCAGAGAGATTGGGGAAGTATCAGTGGAGAAGCTCGATGCAAAATTGTATCACCGACTGCCAATGATGTTAATAATATTGCTGAAAAAATTACGGTTAAAATTGAATGGCAAAATGGCAATGGTTCTGGGGTGATTGCGGCAAAACATAGTCGGGGACAACTCATCGGAATTCAGGGACGCGCCGATGGGGAAATTGCCTCCGAACAGGTGGGACAGGGAGGTATTTCAATATCGGATTACAACAAAGCGATTCAACTTAATCCTAATGATGCAGCAGCCTACATTGGTCGAGGCATTGCCTACTATTACTTAAAAGAATATGAAAAAGCGATATCGGATTTCAACCAAGCGATTCAACTTAATCCTAATTATGCAGCAGCCTACAACAACCGAGGCCTTGCCTACTCTAAATTAAAAGAATATGAAAAAGCGATATCGGATTTCAACCAAGCGATTCAACTTAATCCTAATGATGCTTTAGCCTACAACAACCGAGGCCTTGCCTACTCTAAATTAAAAGAATATGAAAAAGCGATATCGGATTTCAACCAAGCGATTCAACTTAATCCTAAT